>CAYZFN010000110.1:0-18722 GCA_964477695.1 uncultured Enterobacteriaceae bacterium
TCGCCGTCGAGCGGCATCCGAATGCCGACAAGCTGACCGTGTGCACGGTCGACGCGGGCGGCGAAAAGGTGAAAGTGGTCTGCGGCGCGCCCAACGTGCGCAAGGGGATGAAGGCCGTGCTCGCAAAAATCGGCGCGGCGCTGCCCGGCACGCAGATCCGGAAAACCAGCCTGCGCGGCGTCGAGAGCGAGGGCATGTTGTGCTCGGCGCGCGAGCTCGGCCTGTCCGAAGACCACTCGGGCCTGCTCGAGGTCGAAGGAAGGCCCGGCATGGATGCACGCCAGGCGCTCGGTCTCGACGATCATGTGCTGACGCTCAAGCTCACCCCGAACCGAGCCGACTGCCTTTCCCTCCTCGGCGTTGCCCGCGAAGTGGCCGCTCTCACGGGCGCGCGGCTCGAGGCACCGCGGATTGAACCGGTCCCGGCAAAGGTGCCGGGCCGGCATGCGGTCAGGATCACGAGCCCGGAGGGTTGCGGCCGCTTCGCCGGCCGCGTCATCCGCAACGTCGACGCAAAGGCGCCGACGCCGACGTGGCTGCGCCAGCGCCTCGAGCGAGCCGGCCAGCGCAGCATCTCGGCGCTGGTCGACGTAACGAATTACGTGATGCTTGAGCTCGGGCGGCCGCTCCACGTGTACGACCTCGACAAGCTGCGCGGCGCCATCGATGTGCGCTGGGGCAGGCAGGGTGAGAAGGTGCTGCTCCTGAATGGCGAGGAAGTCGCGGTCGATCCCTCGGTGCTTTGCATCACCGACGCCTCGGGCGTGATCGGCCTCGCCGGCATCATGGGCGGCGAGAGCACCAAGGCCGACGCGGCGACGACCCAGGTGTTTCTCGAATCGGCGTTCTTCCATCCCGCGGCAATCGCCGGCCGTGCGCGGCGCTACAACTTCTCGAGCGACGCCTCGCACCGCTTCGAGCGCGGCGTCGACTTTGCGAATAACGTCGACGGCATCGAGCGCGCCACGCGCCTCATCCTCGACATCTGCGGCGGCGAGCCGGGCCCGACCGACGACCTCGTGGCGCGCCTGCCGGAGCGCGGGCCCGTTCGCATGCGCGTCGCCCGGGCGCGCAGGATCATCGGCGTCGACGTGCCGGAAGACGAGATGGCCGGTGCCTTCAAGCGGCTGCGCTTCGATTCGCGAAAGGAGGGCGATGCCTTTACGGTCACGCCGCCGAGCTACCGATTCGACATCGCCATAGAGGAGGACCTGGTCGAGGAGGTGGCGCGCCTTTACGGCTTCGAGCGCATCGCCGCGCATCCGCCGCGTGCGGCGGCGCGCATGCTGGCGGCCCCCGAACGGCGTCGCTCGCTGCACGAGCTGCGTGCAGCGATGGCTGCGGCCGACTATCAGGAAGTCATCAACTTCACCTTCGTCGAACCGCGGTGGGAGATCGATTTCGCCGGCGAGGAGAACCCGATCCGCCTGCTCAATCCGATCGCGAGCCAGCAGTCGGTCATGCGCACGACCTTGATCGGCTCGCTGGTCGACGTCGTGCGGCGCAACCACTTCCGCAAGGTGCCGCGCATTCGCGTGTTCGAGGTCGGGCGGGTGTTCATGCGCGATCCGGAAATGCCGGCCGGCCCGCTGTCCGTCGCCGGAGTGCGCCAGCCGGTGCGAATCGGCGCGGCTGCGTACGGCCCGGCGTTCCCCGAGCCATGGGACGCGGCCGAGCGCCCGGTGGATTTCTTCGACGTGAAGGGCGATGTCGAGGGGCTGTGCGCCCCGCTCGCGACGCGATTCGAGCCGGCCGCGCACCCCGCTTTCCACCCGGGGCGCTCGGCACGGGTGCTCGTTGACGGCAAGCCGGCCGGATGGCTTGGCGAGCTGCACCCGAAGTGGCTGCGCGCCTACGAGCTGCCGCAGCCGCCGGTGCTTTTTGAGCTCGACTCGGACCTGCTCCGGGGGGTGCCGCTGCCCGCGGCGCACATACCCTCGCGCTTCCCGCCGGTGGTCCGCGACATCGCGCTCGTGTTCGATGACGGCACCCCGGTACAGGCCGTTCTGGATGCCATCGAGGCGGAAAAACCTGCGATCGTGCAATCCGTGCGACTTTTTAGTCTTTATCATGGTCCGGGACTGCCATTTGGCAGAAAAAGCCTTGCTTTCCGGGTAGTTATGCAACATACTGAAAGAACCCTTACGGATGCGGAGGCCGACGCTGCCCGCGATGCAGTGGTCAGCGTGCTGAGCCGGAAATTCTCCGCAAGTCTGCGTAAATAAAAGGGATAGGGAGCAGGCATGACGTTGACGAAGGCGGAACTCGCGGATTTGCTGTTCGAGAAGGTCGGGCTGAACAAGCGCGAGGCGAAGGACATGGTCGAGGCCTTCTTCGAGGAGATCCGCGGCGCCCTGGAGCGCGGCGAAAGCGTCAAGCTGTCCGGCTTCGGCAACTTCCAGTTGCGCGACAAGCCGCAGCGCCCGGGGCGCAACCCCAAGACCGGCGAGGAGATCCCCATTAGCGCCCGCCGCGTCGTCACGTTCCACGCCAGCCAGAAGCTCAAGGCGATGGTGGAGAAAGCGCGCCATGGAGCCAAGCCGCAGGAAAGCTGAACTTCCGCCGATCCCGGCGAAGCGCTACTTCACCATCGGCGAAGTGAGCGATCTGTGCGGCGTGAAGCCGCACGTGCTGCGCTACTGGGAGCAGGAGTTCACCCAGTTGAAGCCGGTGAAGCGCCGCGGCAACCGCCGCTATTACCAGCATCACGAAGTCCTGCTGATCCGCCGCATCCGCGAACTGCTCTACGAGGAGGGCTTCACCATCAGCGGCGCGCGCAACCGGCTGGACAGCGCGCGGCTCGACAGCCGTGCCGCGGAAAGCGCGCGCGACGGCAACGGCCACGGCGACGCGGCGCTCGAAGTCCCGCCGGCGCGTAACGGTGTCGACGTCGCCGCCATCAAGCGCGAGCTGCGCGCCGTTCTCGACCAGCTACAAGGGTAGAATTCCCGCTCTCGGGGCGTAGCGCAGCCTGGTAGCGTACCTGCATGGGGTGCAGGTGGTCGCGAGTTCAAATCTCGCCGCCCCGACCAGCACCTAGACGCCAGCGCGAGCTGGCGTTGTGCTTCTAAGTGGTCGCTTGCTTGGCTTTCGCGCGGCACGCCTTGCACTCGCCCTTGGCGTAGATGAGCACGTACGCGCCACAGGCGTTGCACTTTCCCATCCTCTGTCGCGACCTGCCGTAGCAGGACGGGCACATGCCGCGCGCGTGAAGAGGCCGAGTCCTGAAGCACACGGCGCACTTCCCCACCTTCTTCGCCATGGCGAGACGATAAGAGTTCCTGTCTCCGCGCGAACTGGGGAAAACTCGGTATAACCGCGGTAGGTCGGACGCGGGCTCTTTTTGCGCCTAGTCCCAAGAGAAGCGGTAGAAGAGACCGCCGCCGCTCGATGTGCCGGTCTCGGCGCGCACCGACCAGCGGCGCGAGATCGAGTAGTCGAGCTTGACGAGGTTCGAGGCCACTGTGCCGATGCCCTGCTCGTAGCTCACATACACCTTGTCGGAGAGGCGCTTGCCGAACGCGACCACCCGGTCCTCGGCCTCGCCCGAGCCGCGCAGCGAAATCTCGTCCAGGCCGAAAGTGCGCGCGAGCCGCTGGTCGAGCGGCATGGAGGTGATTTCACCGCGCGCGAGCAGCGCGCCGGCCGCGGCCTGGAGCAGGCCGAGGTCCGCCTTGGTCGTGTCCGAGGGCGGGCGGCCAAGAACCAGCCAGGTGAGCTTCTCGCCTTCCGGTACCGGCGGCTGAGACACGAGCTGCACGCGCGGTGCGCGCACCGTGCCGCTGATCTGCACGCCGGCTTCCACCTGCTGGTTGCGCCGCCAGGCAGTGATCTGCAGCGCGGGGTTTTCGAGCGGACCGTCGAAAGTGATGATCCCCGGATCGACCCGCAGCCGTTTGCCGTACGCGAAGTAGGTCGCCTGCGCCGCGCGTACCTCGCCGTACGCGCGCAGCTCGCCGTCGGCCGTGGTCTTGAGGTTGACGCGCCCGGTGAGCTTGCCGTCGAAGCCGCGCAGGGCGACGGTCAGATTGGAGCCGAGATCAAGATCGATGTTGAGCGAGACGGGCAGCTGCGTCTTCGCTGCCGTGGTGCGCCGCGATTCCCCTTCGACGACGATGTCGTCGGCGAGCTTGGGCAGGCGGTCGGAAGCGTACTCGACGCTGCCTCGGTCGGCGCGCAGCTCCCCGGTCAGGAGCAGCTTCTTGCCGTCGAAGCCGATTTCGCCGTCCCCCGAAACGACGAGGCGCACGTCCTGGCGGTCGACCGCGGTGAACTGGCGCGCCTGCCAGGCGAGCTTGGCGTTGCCGTCGGCTAGCCGCAGCGGCAGCCCGCCCTTCGCCGTGAACGTCCCCTGGCCGCCGTGCACCGAGAACTGCTCGACGGTCAGCACGTCCTGCGCGAGCCGCGCCACGAGCTCGCCGTCGCGCAGGTAGACGCCGTAGGGCGGCAGCTCGAGCGACATCGCTTCGCCATGCAGCGTGGCGGCGAGGGCCGGAGCGCCGAGCGTGCCGCCCACTTCCACATCGGCCGACACCTTCCCGTCGACCCGCCCGTCGGCTACGTAGGCGCCGGCGAGCACGCTCAGGCTCGCGAGGTCGAGGTTCCCTTGCACTACGATCGGCGAGCCGCGGCCCAGGCCGAGTCCTCCCGCGCCCGGCGCGCGGCGTATCTCTCCGCCGAGTGCCGCGCTGAGCAGGCGCGCCGCGACTTCCATCTT
Source organism: uncultured Enterobacteriaceae bacterium (assembly GCA_964477695.1). Classification (GTDB taxonomy): domain Bacteria; phylum Pseudomonadota; class Gammaproteobacteria; order Burkholderiales; family SG8-39; genus SCGC-AG-212-J23. Next base: position 4,718 of record CAYZFN010000110.1, read on the forward strand.
CGCCGCCACGCCGGCGCTCGTCAGGCGCGCATCGAGCGACACGGCTTCCAGGCCGAGGTCGATCGGCCGTTCGCCGAGCACCGTGATGTCGCCTTGCGAGCGCCGCACGCGCACCGTGCCTTCCAGCGCCGGCGCGGCGGTGATCGTCCAATCGCCGTCCAGCAGCAGCGTGGAGCGTATGCGCTCCTGGAGGCCGGCGGCGACGAGCGCCCAGCCGGTGCGCAGCCCGGTGAACTCACCGCTCGAGCGCACCCCGTCGCGGGTGCGCACGACCTCGCGCACGAGGAAACGCCCGCGCGCGAGCTTTGCCTCGAGTCGTCCGAGCTCGATGCGCTCGCGCGACACGGTAAGCGGCGCCGGCGCGATCGTCTCGAGCTCCACCGCACCCTGGCTGACGAGCGACACCAGCTGGCCGCGCCACGTGCCGCCTTGCAGCCCGCCGCGCAGCTCGGCGACCGCGTCCGAATCGTAGGCATGCACGGTCAGCGACAGTCCATGGCGAGCGGCGGTGCCGGCGAAGCGCGCCGAGGCGCGCTCGACGACGATACCGCCGGGCGCCTGCAGCGCTTCGGCGTCCACGCTGAGCTCCGCCTGCGGCGCTTGCCACGCACCGCGCAGCGTGCCGCGGGCCTGCAGCCGTCCGGCGATGTCGGAGGCAATCTCGGACAGCTCGGGCACCCGCAGCGTGAAGCGCAGCTCGTCGCCCGTCGCACCGAAGCTGCCTTGCGCCGTGAGCTGCATCTCGCCCAGCCTGACCTTGGCGTCCGCACCGCGCACGCGTCGTGCGGCGACGCGTGCGCTGCCCTGCGTCTCGAGCGGCAGGTCGTAGAGCATGCTGTCGGCGACGCTCCAGCGCAGGTCGACCTGCGGCGCGTCGCCGAGGTGTCCGGCTGCCTCGAGTGTGCCGTTGACCGAGCCCTCGGGGTAGTCGCCGAAGGCCGCGGGGTCGAAATGCGCGAGCTCGAAGCGGCCGGTGAAGGAGAGCGGCGAACCCAGGCGCACGCTGCCCGAGCCGCTCACCTCGCCGCCTTCGGCCTGGGCATGGAGCGCGCCGATCTCGATCGTGTCGCCCCGGCGCAGCGCCTCGGCGGAGAGCATGATGCCCTGCTGCGAGAGGGCGGCGCGCAGCGCCTGCGAGTCGGGCGAAACCTCGAGGTGGACTACCCCGTCGAGCGCGGTCTGGCGCAACGTCGATTGCAGCGCGCGCAGGTTGAGGCCGCGCGCCTCGAACGTAGCGCTGCCGCGCCCGGGCGCTATCTCGCCGCCGCCTTGCAGCACGCCGCCGCCCGCCAGCACGATGCGCGCGTGATCGAAGCGTGCGCTCGCCGCGGCGTCCGTCGCGAAACCCGTCTCCAGCGAAGCGACCGGCAGGCGCCCGGCATCGAGCGCGCCGGCTTGCGAATTGGCGAGCGAGACCGTGCCGCTAAGCCCCGTGCGGGTGCCTTGCGCCCTGGCCACGACGGCGAGGCTCGAGCTCGGCGCGGAGCGATGAAAACGTGCGAGATCGAGCGCGCTCGCACGAAGCTCCAGCGACTCTATCTGCGGTTCCTGGAACGGCGCGAGGCTCGCCTTCAGCTCGCCGTGCGCGCCTTCGACCTGAAGGGCGAGAGTGGCCTTCAGGTGCTCGAGCGTCCCGTCCAGGTCGAGCTTGCCGGTGCCGGGATACGGCGCGTCGGCGAGGGTGAACTGCGCCGTTCCCGACAGCCGATGCAGCGCGCCGAGATCAAAGTGGCCGATGCGTACGTCGCGCAGCGCGAGCTTCGTCTCGCCGCTCGAGAAATCGACGCGCCCTGCGGTGGCGTCGGCGATCGTCAGCGCAACGGGAAGGCTCGGCGCCTTTGCCGGCTTGGCTTCGCTTTCGCCCAAGGCGAGCGACAGATGATCGATCGACAGCGGCTCGACCTCGACGCGCGCGGAAAGGAGCGCGAACACGCGCAGGCGTCCGCCGAAGCGCTCGGCGACGATCTTGGTTCCGCCGGCGTCGAAGCTGACGCGATCGGCGAACACGCCGCTCGCCAGCGCGCCGCGCGCGCGCTCGATGCGCAGCCGCCCGGCGCTCGCCGACTGCGCCTTCGCCACGACCCACTGCAGACCGGATTCGCTCGCCACGAGCCACAGCAGCGCGCCGGCTAGCAACAGCGCGGCGAGCAGCAAGCCGTAGACGAGGACGCGCAGCTTCAAAAGGTGTATCCGACGGAGAAATGCAGGCGCCATTCTCCGGTGCGCTGACCGTACGCCAGGTCTGCCCGCACCGGCCCGATCGGCGTACGGAAGCGCACGCCGCCGCCATAGCCGCGGGCAAGCTTCGGTGGCCGCAGGCCGGCGTCCCAGGCGTCGCCGATGTCGGCGAAGGTGGCGACCCCCCAGACATCGGAGATCCAGAAGATGTATTCCGCGCTGCCGACGAGCAGGCGCCGGCCGCCGACGATCGCGCCGGCCTTCTGCACGCCGAGGCTTTGGTACGCGTAGCCGCGCACCGTCTGGTCGCCGCCCGTGCGGAACACGAAATTGCTCGGGATTCCTTCCAGCCCGTTGGAGAGGACGGCCCCGCCTTGCCCGCGCAGGATGAGGTCGGCCGAGCGCCCGACCGGGAAGAACAGCGTCGCGCTGACCAATCCGCGCACGAACGCGCGCGAGGAAAGTCCATCGGGCGCGCCGCCCACCTCCACGGTTCCCACGTAGCCGCGCCGCGGCAGGACTAAGGAGTCGGTGCGGCGCAGCTGGCGCCGGCCGCCGAAGTAGATCGCGTAGCGGTTGTCGGCCACCGTATCGCCGATGCGCTCGTCTTCCGAGGTGCCGGACAGGATGAGCGCGGCCGGAGTCGGCCCGAAGCCGAAGTTATGCGACACGCCAAGGGTCCGGTTGCGCGTGAATTCGCCCTGGATGTCCTGTTCCGTCGCCTGCGCGAAGTAGTTCTCCCACACCGCCCCGGGCCGCGGCGGGGAGTCCCAATCGAGGCGCAGGTCCCTGATCTTCTGGTCGAGCCGCAGGCTGCTGCGGAAGCGCCACGCGGTGTCGAAGATATCCGCGTTGCCGTAGCGCAGCTCGACGCGCGGACCGACGTCGGTGTTGTAGGAGACGCCGCCCTCGATGCGCTGGGTGTTGCCTTCCAGCACGCCCACGTTGAGCGGCGCGGCGTCCGCGCGCGCGGGGTCTGCGTCGATCTCCGCCTGCACGCTCGCGAAATAGCCGGACTCGAGCAGCCGCTGCTGGTAGAGCAGCAGCTTGTCCCGGTCATAGACCTCGCCGGCCCTGAGCGGCGCCAGGTTGACGACCAGTGCGTCGGAGAAGCGGTGCGTCCCGGTGACGTGGATCTCCCCGAACCGGAACGGCGGGCCGCTTGCGATCTCGACCGTGAGCCGCGCCTGCGCGCTCTTCGGGTCGATGTGCGCCTCGCTCGAGGCCACCTTGGCCGCCGCATAGCGCCAGCCGGCGAGATCGCGCACCGCGGCGCGTTTCGCCGTTTCCCAGTCGTCCTGGCGGAAGGGCTGGCCGCGGCGCAGGCTCCAGTTCTGCCGAACGCGCTGCACGACCGGCCGCGCCTCGCCGTCAGCGGTGACGGGCCCGCTGAAACGGATCTCGACCTCGCCCACGCGCGTGCGCTCGCCGGGCGCGACCTGCAGCCGCACGATCCACGGATCGACCGAAGAGTCGATGTTCGCCGTCACCTCGGCCGAGAAGTAGCCTTCGGTGGCGAGCGCTTCCCTGGCCTCGAACACCGCTTCGTCGACCAGGCGGCGAAGGCGCTCGGCGTTCAGGTCCGGGTCGTTGCGCCAGCGCATGAGGCTCAGGCGCTCGAGCAGCTTGGCGAGCGGCGGCGGCGCCTCGATGTCGACGCGGTATTCGAACGTGGCCGCCCCGGCCGGCGCGGCGATGGCGAGGAGCAGGATCGCGAGCTGAGCGGCGAGCCGGGCGCGCACGGTCGTTAGACTAGAATCGATCGCGATGAAAATCCTCGTCTCCAACGACGACGGCTATTTCGCGCCGGGCATCACGCGGCTCGCCGAGGCGCTCGCGCGGCAGGGCGAGGTGACGGTGGTGGCGCCCGAGCGCGACCGCTCCGGCGCCTCCAACTCGCTCACCCTCGACCGGCCGCTCGTCGTGCGGCGCGCGGCGAACGGCTACTACTCGGTCAACGGCACGCCAACCGACTGCGTGCACATCGCCGTGACGGGCCTGCTCGATTTCACGCCGGACATCATCGTATCGGGCGTGAACCTCGGCGCAAACATGGGCGACGACACCATCTACTCGGGCACCGTGGCCGCCGCGGTGGAAGGGTACCTGCTCGGCATTCCTTCGCTCGCGGTGTCGCTGACCAGCAAGGCCGGCGAGCATTTCGAAAGCGCGATCGACGTGGCGCTCGACATGGTCGAGCGCCTCGCGCGCCGGCCGTTCGGCGAGCCGGTGCTGCTCAACGTGAACGTGCCGGACCTGCCGCGCGAGCGGCTGGGCGGCACCGAGGTCACGCGACTCGGCCGCCGGCACAAGGCCGAGCCGGTGACCCGGCTCACCACGCCGCGCGGCGAGACCGCCTACTGGATCGGGCCGGCCGGCGGGGCGGCCGACGCGGGGCCGGGAACCGACTTTCACGCGGTCGAGCGCGGCCGCGTGTCGGTGACGCCGCTGCGCCTCGACCTCACTCATACGGCGCAGCTCGGCCGCGCCCGAGAGTGGCTTGCGAGTTGAAAGACGCCTCCGGGATCGGCATGACGTCGCAGCGCACGCGCACGCGCATGGTGGAGCGCCTGCGCGCGCGCGGCATCGCCGACGCGCGCGTGCTCGATGCGATGGCGCAGGTACCGAGGCATCTGTTCGTCGAGGAGGCGCTCGCCAGCCGCGCCTACGAGGACACGGCGCTGCCGATCGGCTTCGCGCAGACGATTTCGCAGCCGTTCGTGGTGGCGCGCATGATCGAGCTCGTGCTCGGGCCCGCCGCGCCGCGCAAGGCGCTCGAGGTCGGCACCGGTTGCGGCTACCAGGCGGCTGTGCTGGCGCGCATCTTCTCCCAGGTGTACTCGATCGAGCGGATCCGTGCGCTGCTCGAGCGCGCGCGGCGCAATCTGCTCGGCCTGCGGCTCGCTAACTTGCGCCTGGCGCACGGCGACGGCTACGCCGGACTCGACGGCGCGGCGCCGTTCGACGCGATCATCGTCGCCGCCGCCGCGCCGAGCGTGCCGCAGGCGCTCGCGCAGCAGCTCGCGCCGGGTGGCAAAATGATATTGCCGCTGCGCGCCGGACGCGGGCAGCGGCTCGTGCTCGTCAAGCGCGCCGCGCGCGGCTTCGTCGAGTCCGAGCTCGATCCGGTGCGCTTCGTTCCGATGGAGGCGGGAAAGGCGTGAGGAACGCCCTTCGATGGACGCTGGCCATGGTGCTCCTCGCGGGCTGCGCCTCCGGCGGGCGCGCCCCGGTCAGCGAGCGGAGCGCTTCGCGCTCGCCCGCAGGGCGTCCCGCCGCGGCCCGTCCCGCCCCCGCGACGGCCGCGGCCGCAGCGCAGCCCGCGGGCGACGCCTTCTACGTGGTGCGGCGCGGCGACACGCTCTACAGCATCGCGCTCGAGAACGGCGCCGACTATCGCGAGCTCGCCCAATGGAATGCCCTCACCGACCCGGCGCGCATCCAGGTCGGGCAGACGCTGCGCGTAAGAGCGCCCGAAAGCCGCGCGGTGCAGATCGGCAGGCCGACCGGGGCCGGGCCGATCGACGCGCGCCCGCTCGACGCGAGCGCAGCGGAAGCAAGGCCTGCGGCGCCGACCCGGAGCGACGCGAAGCCGGTGGAGTTCATATGGCCGGTGAAAGGCAAGGTGATCAGCGGCTTCGCCGAGCCGCGCTCGAAGGGCATCGACATCGACGGCAAGCTCGGCGAGCCGGTGCTCGCCGCGGCGCCCGGGCGCGTGACCTACATCGGCAGCGGCATCCCGGGGCTCGGCAAGCTGGTCGTGATCAAGCACGACAACGGGTTCATCACGGTCTACGCGCATAACCGCGACATCGTGGTGAAGGAGCAGCAGAACGTGGCGCGCGGCCAGAAGATCGCCGAGCTTGGCGCCTCCGACGCCGACCGGCCGAAGCTGCATTTCCAGATCCGCAAGGGCGCGGCGGCGGTCGATCCGCTGCGCTATCTGCCGGCGCTCTGAGGCTCGGCGCCGCGCGCCTCGACCAGGGCCTGAGCGAGATCGGCGACCGCGCCGGCGTACAAGGCGCTGCGGTTGTAGCGCGTGATCACGTAGAAATTCTGCAGCCCGAGGCGCACGTCGCCTTCCAGATCGACCACGGCGGCGGGCGCCGAATCGTCGGCGAGCGGCTGCTCGGTCTGCAGCCCCGCTTTCAAGAGGTCGGCCACGGAGTGCTTCGGCTGCATGTTGCCGTCGGCGTAGCTGCGCCACGCGTCGCCGGACGCCTTGACGCGCAGCTGCGCAGCTTCTCCCGGCCGCCAGCCGTGCCGGCGCAGGAAGTTGGCGATGCTGCCAATCGCGTCGGGCGCGCTGCCGAGCAGATCGATCTTGCCGTCGCCGTCGAAGTCGACGGCGTAGCGGCGTGCGCTGCCCGGCATGAATTGCGGAATGCCGATCGCCCCCGCGTACGAGCCCTTCACCGCGAACACGTCCACGCCGCTGTCGCGCACGAAGAGCAGGTACTGCTCGAGCTCGCTGCGGAAGAAGGGCGCGCGCGCCGGATAGTCGAAGGCGAGCGTGGTGAGCGCGTCGACCACGCGATAGCGCCCGGGACGGCGTCCGTAGTTGGTCTCCACGCCGATGATCGCGACGATGAACTGCGGCGCGACCCCGTACGCCTGCTCGGCGCGCTCGAGGCTCTTGCGGTTCGCGCGCCAGAACTCGAGCCCCGCGGCGACCCGCTTCTCGTTCAGGAACTGGCTGCGGAACTCCGACCAGGTCGGCTGCTTCTCCGGCAGAATCGACTGCAGCACCGGGTCCACGCGCTGCGCATTGGCGAACACGCCGCGCAGCTCTCCTTCGAGGAAGCCGTGCCGCGCCACCATCTCGTCGATGAAAGCGCGCACCTCGGGACGCGCGGCATAGCCCTGTGGCAGCGCGGGAGTCGAAAGCAGGGCAAGCAGGAGCGCGAGCCAGCGCTTCATGCGAGCTCCAGGCGGCGCACCAGGCGCTTCAGGCGCTCTATGCCGGCGCGGCTCGTGCGCGCGCCGTAGCGCAGGCTGATGTAGAGCAAGGCGATGCGCAGGATCGCGCGCCGCGAGCCGGGCAGGGCGCGCGCCGCGCGCGCCGAGTAGTCGCGCGGCCCCTCGTGGCTGGCGCGCTCGATGCCGCGCGCGGCGAGCTTGCTGCAGAAGGCCTGCCACGCCTTCTGCACCGGGTCGGGACGGGTGATGTGGCGCAGCGACCAGGCGAGCAGCGCCAGCGTGAGCACGCCGAGGATCGTGAAGAGCGTCGCCGTCATGCTGCGCCAGTCTGCGCTGCGCAGGCCGAGCCACAGCATGAGCTCGCGCTGGCGCTCCGGGTTATAGGCGAGCACCCAGACGTTCCAGCGGTGCGCGAGCGCCTCCCAGCGGCTGCGCACCTGGCGCAGCCACTCCATCTCCGGCCGGAGGAGGAGCGGCAGCCGCGCGCTTTGCGGCAGCGCCTGCGCCAGCCCCGACTGCACGCGCGTCGGCATGGCGGCAGCGGTCGGATCGATGCGCACCCAGCCGCGGCCGCGCAGGTACACCTCGCTCCAGGCATGCGCGTCGGACTGGCGCACCGTGAGGATGCGGTCGACGCCGTTCAGCTCGCCGCCCTGGTAGCCGGTCACCACGCGCGCCGGGAGACCGGCCGCGCGCATGAGGAAGGTGAACGCCGAGCTGAAGTGCTCGCAGAACCCTTCGCGCGTGTCGAACAGGAATTCGTCCACGGAATTCGTGCCGAGGAGCGGCGGGTCGAGCGTGTAGACGTAGCGCCCCTGCTGCAAAAAGGCGAGCGCGCGCGCGAGCACCTCGGCGTCCGAGCGCGCCGCCTCGCGCCACTCGCGCGCGAGCGCACGCGCGCGCGGGTTGAATCCGGGCGGCAGGCGCAGCGCCCGCTCGAGCCAGCGCGGCTCCTCCTCGCTGCGGCCCTCGGGAACGGTGACCGACAGCATGTCGTAGAGGAGCCGGCTGCGCACCGGCGTGGCGGCATTGAGCTGCCCGTCGAAGCTCATGCGTGCATTGTCCGGCACGCTCGCCGCCGTCTCGAGCGCGAAAAGCCACAGGCGGTTGTGCGGCTCGAGCACCACCGTGTAGCGGTAGACGCCCGTCCCATGCGGCGCCGTGAAGCGCGTGAAGCCGCCTTGCGCGCCGCTCCATGTGCGGCCGTCGAAGTCCCAAAGCACCGGTCCGCGCCAGTAGCGCGCCGCGGGCGGCGGCGGCTCGCCCGCGAATGCGGCGCGAAAGGCGATCGCATCGGACTGGGCGAGTTCCGACAGATTGCCCGGCGCCATCGTCTCGGACAGGCCGGTCATGCCGGAATAGGCGTCGCGCGGCAAGCCCCAGAGCGGCCCGTCGACCCGCGGAAAGAAGAGGAACAGCGCCAGCGCGGCGGGGACGGCGTGCGCGAGGAGCAGCGCCGCGCTCCGCAGGTTCGCCCTCGCCGGGCGCTGTGGCGCGTTGAAGCCGACCAGCGTCGCGGTGATGGCGAAAAGCCCCACCACCATGGCCGCGGCCGTAGGAATGGATTGCGAGTAGAGGAAGTTGGTAATGACCAGGAAGTAGCCGAGGAACGCAGCGACAGCCGCGTCGCGATGCGTCCGCGACTCGAGCAGCTTCAGGCCGGCGAAGAGCATGAGCAGGGTGACGCCGGACTGGCGGCCGAAGAGCGTGCGGTATTCGAGCCACACGCCCAGCATTCCGGCCAGCGCGAACGCGAGCACCAGCCAGCGCGAGGGCAGGGGCGCGCGGTTCAGCGTGCAGTAGAAGCGCCAGCCATACAGGCAAAGCGCGAGCAGCGTGAGCCACCACGGCGCGCGCGCGGCGTGGGGTGCGGTCACGATGAGCAGCGATACGGTGAGCCAGATCAGGTCGCGCGGCGTGATGACGCGCTGCTCCGGCGAAAGGGGATGCGCGAGCGTGGCCGCGCTCATTGGGCTTCGAACAAGGCGAGCGCCTGCAAGCACGCGGCGCGGTGGCGATCGCCGCGTCCCGGCGCGATTTCGGTTGCGGGAAGGCGCAGGCCATATTGCTGCGCGGCGCGGTCGGCGGCGAGCACCCAGCCGGCGAGGCGTGACAGCCGCTGCTCGAGGCCGAGGCCTGGCGGCAGGCGCCGCCAGTCGAGCCATAGCTCGGCCGATGCTTCGCCGCTGAACTGCTTGGTCAGCATGTCGTCGCTCCGCGCGACCGCTTTCCAGGCCACGTGCCGCGGCGAGTCGGAAAGCTGATAGGTGCGCAGCCCCGCATAGTCGTCGTTGCCGGGCACCGGCGAGCGCAGGCCGCCGCTCGCAGCTTCGCCGCTTGGCGGCGGCAGCGCGGAGCGTTCCGGCCGTGGGTATACCAGGCAGCGCGCATCGGGCTCGACATAGCTCCAGGCGCGAAAGATGCCGAGCGGGAAGCGCGTCTCGAGCAGCACGCGGCCGAGCGGCAGCCAGCCCCGGCGCGCAGCCGGCACGGCGAGCACGACCTCCGCGCGGCCGCTAGCCGGCACATCGACCACGAGCTGGGAGCGCGACTTCACATGGCGCGCCAGGATCGCGGGGCGGTCGAACGCGCCGCGCGCATCGAGGTAGAGGCGGAACTGCGCCGTTTCCCCGGCGAACACCGGCTCGGCGCGGCCGGTGTTGATCGCCATGCGCGCCAGGTTGCGCGCGGTATGCACCATGCCGGCGAGCCCCAGGCCGCCGAGCAGGAAGGTGAGCGCGAAGCCGAGCGAAAGCGCGTAGTTGATCGAGCCGACGAGCAGGATGAGAAGCGTCAGCGAGAACAGCCAGCCAAGGCGCGTCGGCACGATGTACACGCGCCGGTGCACGAGCACCACGGTCCCGGTTTCCGGCGGCGTGAAGCCGTACACCCAGTTGGCTAGCCGGGGATGGCGCTCGAGCAGCGCGCCGATCATGCGCGGGTTCTCATCGCCCGCTCAGGCGGTCGGCCCATCGTACTTCCAGCGCCCGCGCCAGGCGCTTAGCACGAGGTTGGGATATTGCGCCTGGCCGAGCGAGCCGTTGTAGCGTCCGAGCGCACGGAAATAGTCGCCGCTTTCGACGTCCAGGTAGTAGCGCAGGATGGCGCAGCCGTAAGCCAGGTTGGTGCGCAGGTGGAACAGGTTGTGCCCCGGCCGGCCGATCATCTTCACCCAGAAGGGCATGACCTGCATGTAACCGCGCGCGCCGGCGCGCGACACCGCGTACTTGCGAAATCCGCTTTCCACCTCGATCACGCCGAGCACGAGCTGCGGGTCGAGCCGCGCCCGCGTCGCCTCGTAGTGAACGGTGCGCAGCAGCTCGAGGCGCTGCTTGCGGTCGGGAATGCGCTTCTCCAGCCGTGCATCCATGGCGGCGAGCCAGCGCTGCGCATCGTCGCTCGAGCGGAAGTGCATCGCCGGCACTGCCTGGTCCGAGACCTGCTGCGAGAGCCGCGTGCGCACCGAGTCGGCGAGCTCCTCGTACTGCTGGGCGCCGGCGAGCGCCGGCAGGGGCAGCATGAGCGCGACGAGAAGCGCGAGCGCTTTCACTTGAGCTTCTGCGACAAGAGCGGGAGGAGCGAGGCGAGCGGCACGTCGCCCGGCTTGTCGTCGCCGCGTCCCTTGTACTCGGCGTTCCCTGCGGCAAGTCCGCGCTCCGAGAGCACGATGCGGTGCGGAACGCCGATCAAATCCATGTCCGCGAACAGCACGCCCGGCCGCTCGTCGCGATCGTCGAGCAATACATCCAGGCCGGCGTCGATCAATTGCCGGTACAGGTGGTCCGCGGCGTTGCGGACCGAATCGTTCTTGCGGTAGCCGATCGGCACGACGCACACCTCGAACGGCGCGATCGGCGCGGGAAACCGGATGCCGCGCTCGTCGTGGTTCTGCTCGATGGCGGCGGCGACCACGCGGGTCACGCCGATGCCGTAGCAGCCCATCTCGAAGGGTCGTTCCTTTCCGGCCGCATCGAGGAAGGTCGCTTTCATCGCCTCGGAATATTTGCTGCGCAGCTGAAAGATATGGCCGACCTCGATGCCGCGCACGATCTCGAGCATCCCCTTGCCGTCGGGACTCGGGTCCCCGGGCACGACGTTGCGGATATCGGCCACCCGTGGTTCCGCCACGTCCCTGCCGAAATTGACTCCGGTGAGGTGGAAATCCGCCTGGTTAGCGCCGCACACGAAATCGGCCAGCGCGGCCACGCTGCGGTCCGCCACCATCTTCACGTTCGCGCCCACGGGGCCAATGTAGCCCGGCTTGCAGCCGAGCGCGCGCTCGATCTCGGCCTCGCCGGCGAAGCGGAACGGACCGATCACCTTGGCCGCCTTGATCTCGTTCAGGTCGTGGTCGCCGCGCACCAGCAGGAGCACGAGCTCATCGTCGTGCATGACCGCCACCGCTTTCACCGTTTTCTTAAGGTCGATCTTGAGCAGCGCGGCGACGTCCTCGCAGCGCGTCTTGCCCGGCGTCGGCACCTTTCTTAAGGGCTCCTGCGCGCCCCTGCGGGCGTCTTGCGGCGCCACGGCCTCCGCCAGCTCGACGTTGGCCGCGTAGTCCGACTGCGGGGAGAAGGCGATGGCATCCTCCCCCGAATCGGCGAGCACATGGAACTCGTGCGAGCCGGTCCCGCCGATCGCGCCCGTGTCGGCCGCCACGGCGCGGAAGCGCAGCCCCAGGCGCGTGAAGATGCGGGTGTAAGTGTCGTACATGTTGCGATATTCGCGCTCGAGGTCGGCGTAGTCGGCGTGGAAAGAATAGCCGTCCTTCATGACGAACTCTCGTCCGCGCATTACGCCGAAGCGCGGCCGCCGCTCGTCGCGGAACTTGGTCTGGATCTGGTAGAAGTGCACCGGCAGCCGCCGGTAGCTTTTCAGCTCGCCGCGCGCGAGATCGGTCACCACTTCCTCCGAAGTCGGCTGGATGACGAAATCGCGTTCGTGGCGATCCTTGAAGCGCAGCAGCTCCGGCCCGTAGGCCTGCCAGCGTCCCGATTCCTGCCACAGCTCGGCCGGCTGCACGACCGGCATGGCCAGCTCGACCGCCCCCGCGCGGTTCATCTCCTCGCGCACGATGCGCTCGACCTTGCGCACCACGCGCAGGCCGAGCGGCAGCCAGGTGTAGATGCCTGCCGACAGGCGCCGTATCAATCCGGCGCGCAGCATCAGGCGATGGCTGAGGATCTCAGCCTCGGCGGGAACTTCCTTCTGCGTCGCTATGAAAAAAGTGGAAGATCTCATGGCCGCCACCGGTTTCTTGAGACATTGTCTTTGCCGGTGGGCTATGGAAAAATCGAGACGCGCATTTTACTTTAGGCTAACTTAGGCGGTGCTGCCATGCTCGACAAGGAAGGCTACCGTCCGAACGTCGGCATCGTCCTCGTCAACGCGAGGAACGAGGTGTTCTGGGGCAAGCGCGTCAACCAGCATGCATGGCAATTCCCCCAGGGCGGCATCCAGCATGGCGAGACCCCATTGCAGGCGATGTACCGCGAGCTCGAGGAGGAGATCGGCCTGCAGGCGGAGCACGTACGGCTGCTCGGCCGCACACGCGACTGGATGCGCTACGAAGTCCCGGAAAAATGGATGCGCCGCGACCCCAAGAGCGGCTATCGCGGGCAGAAGCAGATTTGGTTCCTCCTGCGCATGGTCGGGCGCGACTGCGACGTCAGGCTGCGCGCGAGCGGCCATCCCGAGTTCGACGCCTGGCGCTGGCACGACTACTGGGTGCCGCTCGAGAGCGTGATCGACTTCAAGCGCGACGTGTACCGCCAGGCGCTGATCGAGCTGCACCGCTTCCTGCAGGCCGACCGGCGGGCGCGCTTGCGCCGCGCCGAGCCGCTGCACACCTGAGGGGCGCGGTGGATCGCGATTACCAGCCGCTGCCAGTGCGCGAGCTGGGAACGAGCGCCGGATTTCGCAAGCCGCTCCCGCCGTCGGCGGAGCGCGTTACCGTGGAATCGCCGGCGCTGCAGGTCATGACCGACCTCACGCGCGTCCCGCCCGCCTTGATCGCGCCCGAGGCGCCGCTGGTCGGCGCGAACGAGTTCATGATCTCGCGCGGCGTGCGCCTCCTGCTCGTGGCCGACTACCGCGAGAACGTGCTCGGCGTACTGACGGCGACCGATGTCCTGAGCGAGCGGCCGATGCAGGTCGCCAGCGAGCGGGGCCTGCGCCGCGACGAGCTCACGGTCGGCGACGTGATGACGCCCGCCGAGCAGGTCGAGGTGATCGAGCTTGCCGACGTGCAGGGTGCGCGTGTCGGCCACGTTTTCGAGACGCTGCGCCGCATGAGCCGCCAGCACGCGCTGGTCGTCGACTACGAGGCGCTCCCGCCGGTGCGCCGGCTCGCGCCACCGGCGAAGCGCACGATGGTGCGCGGCATCTTCTCGCTTTCGCAGATCGCGCGCCAGCTTGGCGTTGCGCTGCAAAGCGGCAGTGAAGTGGCGCGCACGTTCTCGGAGATCGAGGCGGCGATCCGCTGAAGCAGCATAGCCAAGCTCAATCGGGCGAATTACGAAATTCCATTTGCTCAATCGCAAGCCGGTCTCTAGGCTAGGGTCGATATTCCGAAGGAGGTGTCATGAAAGCGCTCAAAGGCAGCAGGACGCACGACAATCTGAAGGCTGCGTTCGCCGGCGAATCGCAGGCGAACCGGCGGTACCTGTACTTCGCGGCGAAGGCCGACGTGGAAGGCCAGAACGACGTGGCGGCGCTTTTCCGCTCGACGGCGGAAGGCGAGACGGGGCATGCGCACGGGCACCTGGAGTACCTCGAGTCGGTGGGGGATCCCGCGACCAATCTGCCGATCGGCAGGACCCGGGAAAATCTAAAAGCGGCGGTGGCGGGCGAGACGCACGAGTACACGGACATGTACCCGGGCATGGCGAAGCAGGCGCGCGACGAG
>CAYZFN010000111.1:0-9430 GCA_964477695.1 uncultured Enterobacteriaceae bacterium
TTCCAGGCCGGGCAGTTCGTGCGGATTGCGCTCGATATCGAAGGTCAGCGGGTCGCGCGCGCCTTCTCGTTCGTCAATCCGCCGCAGGATCCGACGCTCGAGTTCTACGGCGTGGTGGTGCCGCAGGGGCCGCTCTCGCCGCGCCTCGCGCGCCTTGCGCCCGGCGACACGCTCTTCGTGGCGCCGAATCCCGCGGGTTTTCTCGTGCTGCGCGAGGTGCCGGACGCGGAGACGCTTTGGCTGGTCTCGACCGGCACCGGCCTCGCGCCTTTTCTTTCCATCCTGCGCACCGAGGAGCCGTGGCGGCGCTTCAAGCAGGTCGTCGTCGTGCACGCCGTTCGCCATGCTCGCGAGCTCGTCTATCGCGAGCTCATCCGGGCCACGAGTGCGCACTATGTCACGATGGTGAGCCGCGAGCCGCATTCGGGGTCGCTCGCGGGCCGTATTCCCGCCGCCATGCGCGACGGCCGTCTCGAAGCCGCGGCCGGCGTGCCCATCGACGCACGCTCGCATTTCATGCTGTGCGGCAATCCGGAAATGCTGCGCGATACCGCGGCAGCGCTCGCCGAGCGCGGCTTGCGCAAGCATCGCCGGCGCGCGCCGGGCCACATCACCGTCGAAAGCTTCTGGTGAAATTTTGTCTGGCGCTCGTGCTCGCGCTGCTCGCGGGCTGCAGCACGGTGCGCCTGGCCTACGAGAACGCCGATATCTACCTGAAGTGGAAGGCGTCCTCGTATGTTCCGCTCGAGGGCGAGGAAGCCGCGGAGCTCGCGCGGGACATCGACGACTTCCTGGTGTGGCACCGTGCACACGCGCTTCCGCAATACGCAACCATCGCCGACGATGCGGCGCGCCGTTTTGCGCGCGGACTCTCGCGAGAAGACCTCGTTTGGAGTTACGATTCTGCGCTGGCGCAGGCACGCGAAAGCGTGCGCGCCGCAGCTGAAAGAATCGCACCGCTGCTCGACCGGCTGACGCCGGAGCAGATCGCGCACCTCGAGCGCGAGCTGGCCGAAGACAACCGCAAGTTCGCGCGGCAGAACCTGCGCGGCGGCGAGGCCGAGCGGCGGAAGCGACGGATCGAGCGCAACGTCGAGCGACTGGAGGACTGGGTGGGGAGGCTGTCCAAGGGGCAGGTCGAGCGGGTTGCGATGTATTCGGAGCGCGCGCCGCTGCTCGACGATTTCCGCGACCGCGACCGCAAGCGCCTGCAGGCGGAATTCCTTGCCATCGTGCGCGCCCGCCAGGCGCAGAAGCGCCTGCCCGACGCGGCGGCGAACTGGGACCGCGGCCGCGAGCCCGCCTACGCAGCAGCCTACGAAGCGTCGCGCCGCGAGTACTTTTCCATGCTGCTCGACATCGACCGCACGCTCTCGCCCAGGCAGCGCGACCGTGCGGTGCGCGCCCTGCGCGGCTGGGCCGACGACTTCCGCAAGCTGGCGCGCCGGCGGTGAACGAGCCCAAGCCGGTCATCAGCCTCGAGGCTGGCGTCGACGCGCCGGCGAGCTACGCCGGGCGCACGCGCTACACGCAGCTCGAGTACGAGGCGCTGCTCGCCAACCTGTCGATCGGCATCGCGTTCACGCGCGAGCGCCGCTTCTTCCTCTGCAACCCGCGCTTCGCCGAGATGTTCGGCTACCGGCTCGACGAGCTGATCGGCCAGCCCGGCGAGACGATCTATCCCAGCCAGGAGAGCTACCAGGCGCTGGCGCAGATTGCCGTGCCGCTGCTCGCCTCGGGGCGCCAGCTCGACGTCGAGTGGGAGATGCGCCGCCGCGACGGCACGCCGTTCCTGTGCCGCATGATCGCCAAGACCATCGACCCGGCGAACACCCAGCAGGGCACGGTGTGGATCGTCGAGGACATCACCGACCGGCGCCGCCATGCCGACGAGGTGGCGCGGCTGCTGCGCGAGCAGGAGGCGATCCTCGGCACCGCGTCGATCGGCATCGTGTTCGTCAAGGACCGGCGCATCGTGCGCTGCAACCGGCGCTACGAGGAGATGTACGGCTACGGTCCGGGCGAGCTCGAGGGCCAGTTCACCTCGGTGCTCTACACCGACGCCCGGTCGTTCGCCGAGGCAGGCGGCGTCTATACGCCGCTCTCGCGCGGCGAGACCGTGCGCCGCGTGGAGCTGCGCCGGCGCAAGGACGGCACCACCTTCTGGTGCCGCACCGACGGCCGCGCCGTCGATTCGCAGTATCCGCACAAGGGCTCGGTCTGGATCGTCGAGGACATCAGCGAGCGCAAGCGCGCCGACGAGGCGCTCGAGCGCCTGGTGGGCGAGCAGCGCCAGGCCGAGGAGCGCATCGAGCGCGCGCTCGCCGAGCAGGAGCTGATCCTCGACAACGCCACGGTCGGCATCGCCTTCGTGCGCAACAGCGTCATCCAGCGCTGCAACCGCTACCTCGAGGAGATGGTCGGCGCCGGCCCGGGCGAGCTGGTCGGCCAGGGCTCGACCGTGCTCTTCGCCGAGCGCGCCGACTGGGAGAAAGCGATCTCGCTCGCCCACGTCACCACGGCCCCCGGCGGCACGCACGATTCCGAGTGGCGCTTCTGCCGCCGCGACGGCATGGTGTTCCGCTGCCGCACGCGCGGCCGGCGCATAGATGCGGGCGAGGAGGCCGTCCAGGAGTGGATCTGGAGCTTCGAGGACGTAACCGCCGAGCGCGAGGCCGAGGTGCGCGTGCAGCGCGCGCTCGCCGAGCAGGAGCTGATCCTCGACAACGCCACCGTCGGCATCGCGTTCGTGAGGAACGGCGTGTTCCAGCGCTGCAACCCGCAGTTCGAGCGCATGTTCGGCTACGGCGGCGGCGAGCTGGTCGGCGCGAGCGTCGAGACGATCTACCACTCGCCCGAGGGCGAGCGCGTCGACGCCGCCTGGTACGCCGAGATGCGCGGCGGCGGCCCGGTCACCGGCGAGCGCCAGTACCGGCGCCGCGACGGCCGCGTCTTCTGGTGCAAGCTGGTCGGCCGCGCGCTCGACCCGGCCGATCCGCTGGGCGGCTCGATCTGGATCTACGACGACGTGACCGCCGAGCACGAGGCGCGCCAGTCCCTCGAGGCGTCGCGCGCGGCGCTGGAGCGCGCGGTCGCCGAGCGCACCGTGGAGCTGGAGGAAGCGAAGGCGCGCGCCCAGCACCTCGCCGACCACGATGCGCTGACCGGCCTGCCGAACCGGCGGCTGCTGGAAGATCGCCTGACCCAGGCGCTCGCGCTCTCGCAGCGCAGCGGCAAGCAGACCGCGGTGATGTTCGTCGACCTCGACCGCTTCAAGCCGATCAACGACACGCTCGGCCACGCAGTGGGCGACCGCCTGCTGAAGGAGATCTCCCTGCGGCTGGTGAACCAGCTGCGCGTCGGCGACACGGTGTGCCGCATCGGCGGCGACGAGTTCATCGTCGTGCTGCCCGACCTGAAGCGCTCGGCCGACGTGACGCAGGTGGCGCAGAAGGTGATCGACCAGCTCTCCCAGCCGGTGCTGGTCGACGAGCGCGAGCTCGTGGTGTCCTGCTCGATCGGCATCGCGGTCTTCCCCGACGACGGGCGCGATGCCGAGACGCTGATCCGCAACGCCGACGCGGCGATGTACCACGCCAAGGAGCTCGGCCGCGCGAATTACCAGTTCTTCACCGAGAAGATGAACGTCGCGGCGGCGCGCCGCCTCGCGCTCGAGACCGACCTCAGGCGCGCGCTCGCGCGCGACGAGCTGCGCGTGCACTACCAGCCGTTCGTCGACGCCGCCACGGGCCGGGTGGCCGGGCACGAGGCACTCGTGCGCTGGCAGCATCCCGAGCGCGGCCTCGTCATGCCGGGCGAGTTCATCCCGCTCGCCGAGGAGACCGGGCTCATCCTCGGCATCGGCGAATGGGTGCTGCGGGAGGCTTGCCGCTGGGCGACCTTCATCGGCTCGCCGGCGCGCGAGCTGCAGGTCGCGGTCAACCTCTCGCCGCGCCAGTTCAACGACCCGAAGCTCGCGCAGATGGTGGCCAGGGCGCTCAAGGACACCGGCCTGCCGCCGCGGCTCCTCGAGCTGGAGGTGACCGAGACGCTGGCGATGCAGCACACCGACGTCGCTCTCCTTACGCTCAAGCGCCTGAAGCAGCTCGGCGTGTCGATCGCCATCGACGACTTCGGCACCGGCTACTCGAGCCTGGCGTACCTGAAGCGCTTCCCGGTCGACAAGCTGAAGATCGACCGCACCTTCGTCGCCGAGGCGCCGATCGACCGCGACCAGGCGGCGATCGTCGCCGCGATCGTCGCGCTCGCGCACGCGCTGCAGATCCAGGTCATCGCCGAGGGCGTGGAGAGCGAGCAGCAGCGCGACTTCCTGCGCCGCGTCGGCGCCGACTACCTGCAGGGCTTCATGATCGGCCGGCCGCTCGACGCCGACAGCGCGGCGAAGGACTACCTCTAGATCGGGGACGGAGCCCGAACTGCCTTGAAAGCGAAATGGGAAATGGCCGCGGTCCTCGTTGCGCGGGCCATTTTTGCCGGCGTCTTCCTCATGGCGGTCAGCTTCAAGCTAATGGACATCGGCGCGACGGCCGGCTACATCGCGTCGGCCGGATTCCCGATGTCGTACCTTCTCGCGTGGCTTGCAGTGATTTTCGAGCTTGCCATCGTCGCTTCGTTGCTCACCGGAGCGTTCTTCTCCGAAGGGGCGCTACTGGCCGCCGCCTATGTCGTGTTCCTGGCGTTCGCCTTTCACGGCCCTTCGCATTGGACCGCCAACCAGGCCGAGTTTGGATTCTTCGTCGATCACTTCACGTTCATGGCGGGGCTGCTGTTCGCCGCTGCCTATGGACCCGGGACTGTCCTGGCGTGGAAGGTCCCGCGGCGAACCTCAACCCGGTAAGGCGGCGCAACCTCGACAATCGGACGAAGGTCGCTAGGTCGAATCGCGAGCCATAAGCCGGGGGCGATAGTTCGGGCTCCGTCCCTGAATGCAATGAATTCGGGCTCCGTCCCCGAATTGGTAGACACAAAAAAGCCCGGTTACCCGGGCTTTTTCGTAGCGACCTCGGCCGCGTCAGACGGGCTTGATGTTCGTCGCCGCCGGACCCTTTTGACCCTGGGTCACGTCGAACGAGACCTTCTGTCCCTCCTTCAGCGACTTGTAGCCACTCATCTGGATGGCGCTATGGTGGGCGAACAGATCCTTTCCGCCGTCGTCCGGCGTGATGAATCCGAAGCCCTTCGAGTCGTTGAACCACTTCACGGTGCCTGTTGCCATGTTGCTGTGTCCTTTGTTGATAACGAGGCAAATCCGGCCTCGCATACGGGCATGACGATCAAGGGGAGAATGGGACTGCCACTTCGGCACCGCTGTTGGCGGTTGGGAGGGAGAGCGCACTTCGCTGCTTGAAGATCACTGCGGGCGCACTATAGCACAGGCTAGCGCTTCTTGAAGACGGGCCTTCTCTTCGTGGGCGGCGTGGGCGGCTTGTCCAGGTAGCGGAAGTTGATCCGCCCGCGCGTGGCATCGTAGGGCGAGATCTCGAGCTTGACCCGGTCGCCGGCGATGATCCGGATGTAGCGCTGGCGTATCTTTCCGCCGGCGTAGGCCAGGACCGCGACGCCGTTGGTCAAGCGCACCCTGAACTGCGTATTGGGCAGCACTTCCTCCACCGTGCCGTCTATCTCGATCATCTCTTCCTTGGCCAAGATTGCTCCTGTCAGCGAGTTTTGCCCCAGACCGCCCAGTACTCGTCGCCTCGCAGCTCCACCTTGAAGCTGACCACGGTCTCGGCATCGACGCCGTGCACCGTGTACGCCTTGTCCTCCGGGAGCTGGCCGTCGAGGGCCCGCCCGTAGACCAGCAGGCCTTCGGCGCGCCCGAGCTCCACCGCCCGCTTGCAGTGCTCCAGGCGCTCGCGGCCCGCGGCTTTGTCCGTCCAGGGCCGGGCACCGCCGATATTGGGCGCCCAGAGGAGATAGCTGCACTCGCCCTCGCCGGAGCAGATCGCGTCGGCCCAGAGCGCCATGACGATTGCGCCGTCGGATTTCCGCACGCCGCCCCAACTCGTGCTCGGGTCGGCGAGCGATACGCCGCGCGCCTCGAACGCCTTGGTGCGGGCGATGAGCCTGCCCGCTTTGGTGCGCGGCCCGGATTTGCGGCGCGGCCCGGCATGGGTTTGGCGCACGGTCTTGAGCACTTCGTCGCACAAGGCCGCAAGCTCAGGCTCGTTCAGACGCTCTGCATTGGCGCGCAGCTGCTTGATGTCCTGCGCAGACAGCTGGGCGATGCGCTCCGCCGTCCATAGCCCCGCGCGAGCGCCTTTGAACACGCCCGGCTTGGGCGCCCGATCACCCGAATTCATGGCGGTACTGACTCTTCATGAAGCTCCAGCCTTTTACCGAGAGGGGAGCAGAGGAGGGAAAAGCTGTTACGGCTCGGCCTTCGACGCAGCGCTCCGACTGTCTTTATACACCGTTTCGCTCGTTTTCTCGTGACGCGTCCTAGTACGATGCGGGTATCCATGTACCTGCCGAATCACTTTGAGCAGGCGAGCGAGGAAGAGCTCTTTCGCACGATTGCCGCGTATCCGCTTGGCGCTTTGATCGTCAACGGGCCGAGCGGGCTCGACGCCAATCATGTGCCGTTTCTCATCGGCGAGCCGGCAGAACCGCCGAAGAAGCTCCTGGCGCACATCGCTCGCGCAAATCCCTTGTGGAAGGAGGCCAAGGACGGCGACGAAGCGCTCGTCATCTTTCGCGCCGATGACGCGTACGTCTCGCCGAACTGGTATCCGAGCAAGCACGAGCTCCATCGCCAGGTGCCGACCTGGAACTACCGCGTCGTGCACGTCCACGGGAAGCTCACCATCCGCGACGACGAGCGATTCGTCCGCGGCGTCGTCGCCCGGCTGACGCGCATCCATGAAGGCCGGACCGGCGCCGAGCGGCCCTGGAAGATGACCGATTCGTCGCCCGACTATATCGAGCAGATGCTCTCCGCCATCGTCGGCATCGAGATCGAGATCGTGAAGATGGTCGGCAAGTGGAAGTTGAGCCAGAACAAGGAAGAGCGCGACCGCATCAACGCCGCCCAGGAGCTGCGCAAGCGCGGCGAGCAGGAGATATCCGGGGCGATGCTCGGGACAGTAGCGCCGAAGGGCTAAGCGCCGCGACGGAGGTGCCTTGAAATCCGCGGACTATCTGCTTATCGGGCTTGCAAGCCTTTTGCTCCTGGCGGTGAATTGGCTCGCGTTCCACGATTTTCGCGAACCGCACACGGGGCGCGAATGGCTGATGCTGCTTGCTTCGCTCGTGGTGTTCATCGAATTTGCGAGGATCATCTGGAAGGACGGAGTTCGGGCTCCGTCCCGTAAGTGAAATAGTTCGGGCTCCGTCCCCGAATTCAGATGGCTTGCCTGCCGAGCAGCGCCTCGAGTTGGGTGACTTCCATCTCGATGCCCACCATGTTCGGGTTGACGTCGAGCGCGCGGTGGAACCATTCCAGCGCGCGCTCGTAGCGCGCCATGTGCACGTAGATCTGCCCGAGGCCTGAAAGGGCGCCGAAGTGCCGCGGGTTGCGCTTCAGCACCTCGTCGCAGTCGGCGATCGACTTCTCGTATTCGCCGACCAGGAAGTACACCGTCGCGCGCTTATTCCAGCCTTCGGCGAAGGTGGGCTCGAGGCAGATCACCTGCGTGAAGAGCTCGATCGCCTCGCTCTCGCGGCCGTTCTGCATCGCTTCCACGCCGCGCGCCATCATCGCGTCGACCGCCGGGTTGCCCGAGCGGCCCCACAAGAGCCACAGCCCCTGCTCGGCGAAGCTGCGCACGAAAGGACTTTCGTCACGCAGCCGCGCGTCGAGCAGCGGCGCGTCGGCCATGGTGCCGCGGTTGGCGATCCAGACGATCGCCTCGGCGCGCGCCGCCGCGTCAGCGCTCCGCAAGGCCTGGAGCGCCTCGTCGCGCGATTGCGGCGGCGCAGGGAATACCGGAACGGCGAACGTTGTTAATGCAAGCGTGAGGAGTACGATGCCTATACGTGAGGGAGCCATGACCATTCGACTCGTAACGACCATGTTAGCGCTGCTTGCCGCCGCGCAAGTCGCTTTCGCCGCCGACAGCGCGCCCGCGCGCGAGACGGACGCCTACCTGCAGCGCTTCGATGCCGCGAAGGACCGCCAGGACTGGAAGGCGGCGGCCGCCGTGATGCAGGAAGCGCTGGGCGCGAAGCCCGACAACGCGGATTACCACAACCTCTACGCGTACTCGCTGCGCAAGGGCGGCACGCCCGACATGGACCTCGTGTTCAAGCACTACAACGAGGCGCTGCGCCTCGATCCGAAGCATCGCGGCGCGCACGAGTACCTCGGCGAGGCCTACCTGATGGTCGGCAACCTCGCCAAGGCGAAGGACGAGCTCGCCCAGCTCGACAAGCTGTGCTTCTTCGGCTGCAGCGAATACAACGACCTGAAGAGCTCCATCTCGCAGTTCGAGGCGCGCGCCGCCAAGTAGTCCGGTCGCTTTTCGCGCAAAATCTCTCCTCCCAGGAGGAGAGATGAATTTCGGTTGCACGAAACGGTGGATCGTCGCTGCTGGAGCTTTCGTGTGGCTCGGGATTGCCGTCGCGCAAACCTGGCCTGCCAAGCCGCTGTCCCTCATCGTCGGCACACCGCCCTCCGGCGCACTGGACGGCTATGCCCGCACGGTGGCGGAACACATGAGCCGGACGCTCGGCCAGCAGGTGCTGGTCGAGAACAAGCCGGGAGCGAACGGCAATATCTCGGCGGAGTACGTGGTGCACGCGCCTGCCGACGGCTACACGATCTGGGTCGGCACGCAGTCGATGACCGAGATCAATCCGAGCGCGTTCGACGCTCTGCGTTGGAAGCTCGATGACTTTGCCGGCGTCATCCGGGGCGTCGAAGCGCCGCTCGTGCTGGTCACGAATCCGAGCGTCGGCGCGAAGTCGCTCGCCGACCTTGCGGCCTGGGCGAAGGCGAATCCCGACAAGGCTTCCTACGCCTCATTCAGCCCCGGCACGCCGTCGCATTTCCTCGGCTATCAGCTCTCCGAACGCCTTGGCGTGCCGATGACCCACATCCCATACAAGGGATCGGGGCCGCAAGTGCAGGACATCCTGGGCGGCCACGTGCTTATCGGCTTCTCGCAGCTGCAGACCACCGTGCCGCACATCAAGACAGGCAGGCTTATCGCGCTCGCCACCACGGGGAAGACGCGGGCGCGGCAGCTGCCCGACGTGCCGACCCTCGCGGAGCTTGGCTACCCGGATCTTTCGACGACAGTCTGGTTCGGCCTGCTCGTGCGCCGCGACACGCCGGCCGGCGTCTACCAGCGCATCGTCGATGCGGCGAAGAAGGCGCACGCCGACCCGGCCGTGCGCCAGCGCCTGGAAGGCATGGGATTCGACGTTTCGGGCGAAACGGACCCGCAATTCTCGAGCGATATCCGGG
>CAYZFN010000112.1:0-36004 GCA_964477695.1 uncultured Enterobacteriaceae bacterium
GGCCGGCGAAGCGGCCGCAACCCTCCGGGCTCGTGATCCTGACCGCATGCCGGCCCGGCACCTTTGCCGGGACGGGTTCGATCCGCGGTGCCTCGAGGCGCGCGCCCGTGAGAGCAGCCACTTCGCGCGCCACGCCGAGCACGGACAGGCAGTCGGCTCGGTTCGGGGTGAGCTTGAGCGTCAGCACATGATCGTCGAGACCGAGCGCCTGGCGTGCATCCATGCCCAGCCTTCCTTCGAGCTCGAGCAGGCCCGAGTGGTCTTCGGACAGGCCGAGCTCGCGCGCCGAGCACAGCATGCCCTCGCTCTCGACGCCGCGCAGGCTGGTTTTCCGGATCTGCATGCCGGGCAGCGCCGCGCCGATTTTTGCGAGCGCGGCCTTCATCCCCTTGCGCACGTTGGGCGCGCCGCAGACCACTTTCACCTTTTCGCCGCCCGCGTCGACCGTGCACACGGTCAGCTTGTCGGCATTCGGATGCCGCTCGACGGCGAGCACCTCGCCGACCACGACGCCGCTGAAGCGCGGACCGAACGGCTCGTAGGCCTCGACCTCGAGCCCGGCCATGGTCAGGCGCTCGGCGAGCTCGGCGCCGCTGATCGGTGGATTGCAGAAGCTGCGCAGCCAGGACTCCGGGACGTTCACTTGAACTGCCCCAGAAAGCGCAAGTCACCGTCGAAGAACAGCCGCAGGTCGTCGATGCCATAGCGCAGCATCGTCAGCCGCTCGAGCCCCGAGCCGAAGGCGAAGCCGATGTAGCGCTCGGGATCGAGGCCGAAGTTGCGCACCACGTCCGGATGCACCTGCCCGGAACCGGAGATTTCGAGCCAGCGGCCTTTCAACTTCATGTCGATCTCGGCCGAGGGCTCGGTGAAGGGGAAGTAGGAGGGCCGGAAGCGCAGTTCGAGCTCCTCGTCCTCGAAAAAGCGGCGCAGGAAGTCGGTGTACACGCCCTTCAGGTCGGCGAAGCTGATG
The DNA here is from genome assembly GCA_964477695.1 of uncultured Enterobacteriaceae bacterium. Lineage (GTDB taxonomy): Bacteria > Pseudomonadota > Gammaproteobacteria > Burkholderiales > SG8-39 > SCGC-AG-212-J23. Next base: position 974 of record CAYZFN010000112.1, read on the forward strand.
TCCTCGTCGATCCACAGGCCTTCGACCTGGTGGAACATCGGCGAATGCGTGGCGTCAGAGTCGACACGGTAGGTGCGGCCCGGGGCGATCACCTTGATGGGCGGCGTATGCATGCGCGCATAACGCACCTGCATCGGACTCGTGTGCGGCCGCAGGTTATAGGGCATGCCGTTCTCGTCCTTCAGGTCGACGTAGAACGTGTCCTGCATCGAGCGCGCCGGATGGTTCTCGGGATTGTTGAGCGCGGTGAAGCTGTACCAGTCGGTCTCGATCTCGGGCCCGTCGGCGACCTCGAAGCCGAGCGTGCGCCAGATCTCCTCGATGCGCTGCCAGGTCCGGATCACCGGGTGCACGCCGCCACGCGCGCGGCCGCGCCCCGGCAGCGTCACATCGAGCGCCTGCTCGCCGAGGCGCGCGTTGAGCGCGGCGTCCGCGAGCTCGGCACGACGCGCCTCGAGCGCCGACTCGATCTGCTGCTTGGCGGCGTTAAATGCCGCGCCCGCCTTCTTGCGTTCCTCCGCGGTTCCTGAAGGACGGAGGGCGCTCAACTCGCCGCCTTTGCCGAGCACCCGTGCCTTGGCGTTCTCGAGGGACGCAGCATCGCCCGCCGCGCGGAATGCGGCGACCGCGCGCGAGACGATGCTATCGAGGTCCTGCAACGCGGCTAGTGGGCGAGGCTGGCCTTGACCTGGCCGGCAATCTTGTCGAAGGCGGCCTTGTCGGCGACGGCGAGATCGGCGAGCACCTTGCGATCGATGTCGATGTTGGCGCGCTTGAGCCCCGCCATGAACGTGCTGTAGCTCATCCCGAGCTCGCGCACCGCGGCATTGATGCGCGCGATCCACAGCGCGCGGAACTGGCGCTTCTTCTGCCGGCGGTCGCGATAGGCGTACTGCCCGGCCTTCATCACCGCCTGCTTGGCGACGCGATAGACGTTCTTCCGGCGGCCGCGAAACCCCTTGGCCTGCTTCAGGACCTTCTTGTGGCGCGCACGCGCCGTAACTCCACGCTTGACCCTTGGCATGGCGCGCTCCTTAGGACGAGTAAGGCAGCATGCTGCGGATCGCTGCCACGTTGGTCTGGTCGACGCTGCTGCGGCGGCGCATCTGGCGCTTGCGCTTGGTGGTCTTCTTCGTGAGGATGTGGCGCTTGTAGGCGCCGGCGCGCTTGATGCTGCCGCTGCCGCGCACGCGGAAGCGTTTCGCCGCACCCCGCTTGGACTTCATCTTGGGCATGCTCTTCTCCTAGTTCTCACATGACGCCGGGCGGCCCTCGGATGGGGGCGCTTAGCGAAAAGCCGCGGCGGTCACTTGTTTGCCGTCACTACCTTCTTCGCCGGCGCCGCTTCGGCCTTCGGCTTCGCCGGCTTCTCCGGCAGAACCTTCTTCTTCGGCGCCAGCACCATCACCATCTGGCGTCCCTCGAGTTTGGGAAACTGCTCGACGACACCGATCGCATCCAGGTCCTTCCTCACCCGCTCGAGCAGGCGCTCGCCGAACTCCTTGTGCGCCATCTCGCGCCCGCGGAAGCGCAGGGTCACCTTCGCCTTGTCGCCTTCCTCGAGGAAATCGACCAGCTTCTGCAGCTTGATCTTGTAGTCGCCCTCGTCGGTGCCGGGGCGGAACTTGATCTCCTTGACCTGGATCTGCTTCTGCTTGAGCTTCGCCTCGTGCGCCTTCTTCTGCTCGCGGTAGCGGAACTTGCCGTAGTCCATCAGCTTGCAGACCGGCGGGTTCGCGAGCGGCGCGATCTCCACCAGGTCCACGTTCGCTTCTTCGGCTTTGCGCAGGGCCTCGAGGACCGGGACGATCCCGAGTTGGTCACCGTTTTCCGCTACCAGGCGCACCTCCGGGGCGGTGATTTCCCGGTTGATGCGCTGCGATCTGTCGAGAGCGATGAGTGAAAAGCTCCTTTAACCGTTAAAAAAAGCCGTGCTAGCACGCCTCGAGGCCGATCCTACCGGGGCGTCCCCCGGGGAAGTCACCTTGGCGCTTCGCACGGCACCTATGTTTCAGAATTTTATCGGGAATGAAGCTCAGCGGCTAGCCGTTCGCGGAGCCGCTCGAGGCTCATCGCGCCGAGGTCTTCGCCCGAGCGGGTACGCACCGCGACGGTCTGCGCCTGCATCTCCTTGTCACCCACCACCAGCTGGTAGGGAAGCTTCTGCAGGCTGTGCTCGCGGATCTTGTAGGAGATCTTCTCGTTGCGCACGTCGGCGAGGATGCGATAGCCGGCGGCTTTCAATTGCGAAGTGACCGCTTGCGCATATTCGGCCTGGCGCTCGGTAATGGACAGCACTGCCGCCTGGACCGGCGCCAGCCACAGCGGGAAGGCGCCGGCGTGGTGCTCGATCAGGATGCCGATGAAGCGCTCCAGCGAGCCGACAATCGCCCGGTGCAGCATCACCGGGGTGTGGCGGGCGTTGTCCTCGCCCACGTACTCGGCGCCCAGGCGCCCGGGCATGCTGAAGTCGACCTGCATGGTGCCGCACTGCCATGAGCGGCCGATGCTGTCCTTCAGGTGGTACTCGATCTTCGGGCCGTAGAAAGCGCCCTCGCCCGGCAGCACGGTGAACGGCACGCCGGACTTCTCCAGCGCCGCTTTCAGCGCCTTCTCCGCCTTGTCCCAGATCTCGTCGGAGCCGATGCGCTTCGCCGGCCGCGTGGCGACCTTGTAGACGATGTCGGTGAAGCCGAAGTCGCGATACACCTTCTGCAGCAGCGCCGTGTAGGCAACGCACTCCGGCAGGATGTGGTCCTCGGTGCAGAAGATATGGCCATCGTCCTGGGTGAAGCCGCGCACGCGCATCAGGCCGTGCAGCGCGCCGGAAGGCTCGTTGCGGTGGCAGGAGCCGAACTCGCCGTAGCGCAGCGGCAGGTCGCGGTAGCTGCGCACGCCCTTGTTGTAGATGAGGATATGGCCCGGGCAGTTCATCGGCTTCACCGCGTAGTCGCGGTTCTCCGAGGAGGTGATGAACATGTTCTCCTTGAAGTTTTCCCAGTGGCCGGTCTTCTCCCACAGGCTCTTGTCGAGGATCTGCGGGCCGCGCACCTCGTGGTAGCCGTTGTCGCGGTAGACGCGGCGCATGTACTGCTCGACCTGCTGCCAGAGCGCCCAGCCCTTCGGATGCCAGAACACCATCCCGGGCGCCTCCTCCTGCATGTGGAAGAGATCGAGCTGCGTGGCGAGGCGCCGGTGGTCGCGCTTCTCCGCCTCCTCGAGCATCTTCAGGTACGCGTCCTGGTCCTCCTTCTTCGCCCAGGCGGTGCCGTAGATGCGCTGGAGCATCTCGTTCTTCGAGTCGCCGCGCCAGTACGCTCCGGCGACGCGCATCAGCTTGAAGTTCTTCAGCTTGCCGGTCGAGGGGACGTGCGGCCCGCGGCACAGGTCGATCCAGTTTCCCTGGCCGTAGAGCGAGATCGTCTCCTTCTCTGGAATTGAGGCGATGATCTCAGCCTTGTACTTCTCGCCCATGTCGCGGAAGAATTTGACCGCCTCGTCCCGCCCCATCACCCTTCTTTCCACGGGAAGGTTTCGGGCGGCGACCTCGTGCATGCGCTTCTCGATCGCCGCCAGGTCTTCCGGCGTGAAAGGGCGCTTGTAGGAGAAATCGTAGTAAAAGCCGTTCTCGATCACCGGCCCGATGGTCACCTGCGCCTCGGGGAAGAGCTCCTTCACTGCATGCGCGAGAAGGTGCGCGGTGGAGTGGCGCAGGAGATCGTTCGCCTCCGGGTCCTTGTCGGTGACGATCGCGACGTCGGCGTCGCGATCGATGCGAAAGCCGGTGTCGACCAGCTTGCCGTCCACGCGCCCCGCAAGCGCGGCCCGTGCAAGGCCCGCGCCGATCGAGCTGGCGATTTCCGCGACGGTGACGGGACCGGGGAACGACCGGGTCGAGCCGTCCGGGAGACGGATGTTCGGCATTATTGGACCTTGATGCCGAGCTTCTTCACGATCGCGCCGTACTTGTCGTAATCGCGACGGATCATCGCGCTGAACTCTTCCGGCGTGGTCACGAGCGGCTCGAGCCCGCCGGAGCGGTTGAAGCGCTCGCGCGTGTCGGGCGCCTCGAGCGCCTTGCGAATCTCGCTGCGCAGGCGGTCGAGCACGTCGGCGGGCAGGCCCGCCGGGCCGAAGATGCCGAGCCAGATGCTGTTCGCGAATCCCGGATAGAACTCGCCGATGGTCGGCAGGTCGGGATATGCCGCCGAACGCTGGGCGCCCGAGACCGCGAGCGCGCGCAGGCGCCCCGCCTTGATCTGGGAGGCGTTCGAGCTTCCGGCCCACATTGCAGCGGTCTCGCCCGAAACCGTCGCCTGCGTTGCGGGCGCGCCGCCCCGGTAGGGAACATGCAGCAGCTCGATGCCGGTGCGCGCTTTCAGCATCTCCATCGTCAGGTGATGCTGGCTGCCGTTGCCGCCCGAGGCGTAGGCGAGCGGCGGCTTGTGCTTGCGCGCGTACTCGATGAACTCGGGCAGCGTCTTCGCCGGGATATCCGGGTTGATCGCCAGCACGAACTGGTTCGAAGCCGCGGTCGACACCGGCGTGAGGTCCTTCAGCGTGTCGATGTCCATCCTGTAGATGTGCGGATTGATGACCACCTGGCTGTCGGCAATCAGGCCGAGCGTGTAGCCGTCGGGCTCCGAACGCGCCACGGCCTCGGTCGCGAGGTTGCCGTTCGAGCCGGTCTTGTTCTCGACGACCACCGCCTGGCCGAGCGCCATCGACAGCTTGTCCGCGAGGATGCGCGCCGCGATGTCCGGCGCGCCGCCCGGCGGAATCGGCACGTAGAGATGGATCGGACGCGTCGGGTAATCGGCATAGGCCGACGCGGCGAAAAGAGCCGCAATGAGAAGTAGAGCGCGCTTCATGGCGAGAGAAATACGGGGATCAGCCTCGATTATGCATCAGTCATCGACCGGCCCACTTCCATGCCGGCCGGTCGAGCGGCTCCATGCCGGCGACGCGCGTCTCGCCGAGCTTCTTCTCGAGCACGATGGCGTTGCAGCCCGGCTGCTCTTCGAGCGCGGCGATCAGGCGCGGCGCGTGCGACACCACGATCACCTGCGAGGCCTGCGCCGCCCGCGCGATCAGCCGCGCGAGCGCCGGCAGCAGGTCGGGGTGCAGGCTGGTTTCCGGCTCGTTCAGCACGAGCAGCGCCGGCGGGCGCGGCGTGAGGAGCGCGCCGATCCACAGCAGATAGCGCAACGTGCCGTCCGAGAACTCCGCCGCGCGCAGCGGACGCAGCAGGCCGTGCTGGTGCATATGCACCTCGAACCAGCCGTCGGCATTGCCGACCGAGAGGCGCGCGCCCGGGAACGCGTCTTCCACTGCCCGCCCGAGCGCCTCGGGATCGCCGATCTCGAGGATCGTCTGCAGCGCCGCTGCGACATCCGCGCCGTCGTTGCCGAGCACCGGGGTGTGCGTGCCGATCTGCGGCAGCCGCGCCGGCGCCTCGAGGTCGGCGCGGAACTGGTCGTAGAAGCGCCAGCCGCGCATCTGCTCGCGCAGGAGCAGAAGCTCGGGACTGCTCAAGGGATCGGCGCAGTGCGTGAGCATGCTGTCGAAGGCCGCCAGGCCCTGCGTGATTGTTTTCCATTCGCCCTTGTCGGCGCGGCTCCGCACCAGCGCGCCGCGCCGCTCGGCAAGCAGCGCAGCCGGGCGCAGCAGCGGGCCGTTCCATACCGCCTCGAGCTTGATCTCCGGATCGCGCGAGAACGCCGAGCTCGAAGGCTGCGGCAGCCCGAGGTCGATCGCGTAGCCGAACTCCTCGCCCGCGAAACCGAGGCGCAGGCTGACGCGGTCGTTGCGCACCGTGCCCTGCACCGCATGCTCTCCCTCGCGCACCGCGCGCGAGAAGGACTCCGGCCCCGCCCACAGCGTCGACTGCAGCCCGCCTTCGCGCGCGAGCGAGGGAATGACGCGGCCTTGCGCGATATCGGCGAGCAGGCGCAGCGCGCGGTAGATGTTCGACTTGCCGCTGCCGTTCGGCCCCGTGACGAGGTTGAGCCGGCCAAGCGGCACGACCAGCTCGCGCAGCGAGCGATAGTTATTGATCGCCAGCGTGGAGATCACGAGCGCCTACTTGACGGCGCGCTGCAGGTCCACGATCCACGGCTCCAGGCGCTTGCCAAAGGCGACCGTTACTTTGAAATTGCCGGCGCCGGGCCGCGGCTCCCCGGTTTGCTTGTAAGCGGAAGCGAAAGGCGCGCGATACAGGGCCGGGACGTTGACCGACGCGACACTGAGGTCTTCCACATAGCCGACCGGAACGTCGTCCATGCCGCGCCGATAACTCGCCAAGCGCACGAGGCCCGGGACGATCGCGTAATGAGAACGGTCGGGATACTTCGCGCGCAGCGCCGCGGCGTCGAGGCCGGCGTCCACGACGAAAAGACGGCTCACGCGTTCGCGCTCGCTCTCGAGGTCGCGGTTGGCGGAGTCCAGTGCCCTTTTCAGCTCCACGGCTCCCGGATTTGCGGTGGCGCGCTCGGCCGCGCGTTTTTCCCGCGTCTCGGCGCGCTGCACGGCTGCGCGATAGGCGGCGCCATCGAACTCGAGCACGAGGAAGACCTCGCGAGGCAGCTGCTTCGCGTAGTAGCGCTTCCCGCTGGCGGTCCCAAAGGAACGCGACACGTCGAAGCCCAGCTCGCGCAGCTTCGCCTTGTCGAGCCAGGGGACGCCTTGTTCATAGGTCTCGTCGCCCGTCGCCGGGCGCGGGATGCGCCAGCGCATCTCAAGCGAAATGCCGCTGTTTTCTCGTTCAAAGCCTGAGCGCCACGGCAGCTCGAGCTCGCGCTGCGAAAGCCCCAGCGTCGCCTCTGGCTGGCCTGCGCGGTTGTACAGTGCACCTGCCAGGACGATGCCGTTCGTCGCGATGAGCAGGACCAGGCCGGTCCAGAGCACTTCGCGGCGACCCCAGGGCCTCACGCCGCCTCCCTGACCGGCGTCGCGAGCCCGCGCAAGCGGCGCAGCATGAACAGGATCAGCACCGCCACCAAGGCGAGCACCAGGAAGAACAGGTACTTCGGCATGATCTCCCACCACCAGTCGTAGAACTTCGTATAGAGAAACACGACGAAGAACGCTACGCCGGTATTCACTACGTGCTGCCAACCCCGCTGCACGCCGAGCCATACGGCGCCTGCCGAGGTGGCGAAGCCGACGAGCTGGTAAAGGCCTTTGACCATCGAAGGCTCGCGGTCGAGGTAGCTGAGCTCGCCCCAATTGGCCAGCACAAGGACCGGCAGAAAGAAGGCGAGCAAGGCAAACACGCGGTAGATCGGCGCGAAGTCGGGGAACCGGCGATGCGGAATGAATTGCGGAACGAGGAACAGCGCGAACGCCGCCGGGAAGAAGTTCTCCGGCCGCTCGCCGAAATGAATCCAGTACATGCCGCTCACCGTCCCGGCGCGCGAGGAGATGAACGCGATGATGCAAAGGATGCCCATGGCCAGAAGCAACCGCAGGTCGCACGCATAGGCAAGCAGCAGAGCAAAGGCTGCCCACGGCACGAACGCCTTGTCGGAAGGTGTGATGTTGAAGATCTCGCCCAGCATGGCGATGTTGAGCACGAAGCAGGCAAAGGCGACCATGGCAGCGAGCTTTGCGAAGTACCCGGAAGCATCCAGCTTCTGCACCCACAGGGTGCCGCAGAAGCTCGCGAGCGAGGCGCCGATCAGCAGCGCCACCTGGACTGCGGTCGGAAAGCGGCCCCAGAACTGGTAGAAGAGGAAGAACACGCTCGCCGCAAGGGCGAGCGCGCCGAAGAACGAGGCCACCCGCATGCCGAGCGAGAGCTGCTTCGCCCGCGCGTCGCCGTCGATGTCGTAGAGGCGTCCGTACTCCGCGAGCAGCCGGGCGTGATGCTCGGAAAGCGAGCGGCGCTGCTCATCGGCGAGCACGAGCACGCCTTCACGCTCCAGAACGGTCAGCTCGTGCTGAAAGTTGCGGATCGCGTCGGCGCGTTGCTGCGCTTCTGCACGCGAAATGACGGCCATTGCGAACGCCATCCTACCGGGAAGGCCGGCAGCGCGCTTTGTCGCGGAAGGGAAAAAATGGTAGGCGCGATTGGACTCGAACCAACGACCCCTACCATGTCAAGGTAGTGCTCTAACCAGCTGAGCTACGCGCCTGTTGGAACGAGCCGCGATTTTATACTAGGCGGATGGAAGTGATTCTGTGGCGGCATGCCGATGCAGAGGACGGCGCGGACGATCTCGCGCGCCGGCTGACCGCCAAAGGCCGGGCGCAGGCCGCGGCCATGGCGAAGTGGCTGCGCAGGCACCTGCCGCGCGAGTTCAGCGTGGTTGCCAGCCCGGCGCGGCGCGCGCAGCAGACCGCTGCGGCGCTGCACGCCCCTATCCAGACCGAACACAGCCTCGCCCCCGGTGCCTCGGTGCAAGCCATCGTGGAAGCTGCGCGCAAGGCGAAGGGCCTGGTGATCGTGGTCGGGCATCAGCCCGATCTCGGGCGCGCGGCGGCGCACCTCGTCGCCCATGCGCAGGCCGAGTGGTCGATCGAGAAGGGCGCGATTCTCTGGCTCGACGGCCAGCGCCTCAAGGCCGTGCTGTCACCGGACTTGCTTTAACACCGACACTTTCTTGTCGGACAGGCCGCTCACCGCGAGCTTCATGCCGACCGGCTTCCAGTTATCGCTTTCCGACTCGAGCGCGTCCGCCGACAGCGGGTTCTCGTCGAGCCAGGCCTGCGGCAGGTCGATGGCGAAGCCGCCGGCGTCCGCCGCGACGCGCAGGAAGGGCAGCTTTGCGTCGGTGCGGCTGCGCAGGATGAGCGAAGCGATGCGCAGCGCGAGCACGAGCTTCCAGTCGGCCGCTTCGAGCCCCGCGTCCTGCATCTTGGCCAGCTTGCCGCGATGCGCGAGGACCAGCCGCGCGAGGCGCGCCTGCTCCATCCGTGAGAAGCCCGGCATGTCGGCATTGGCGAGCACGTACGCCGAATGCTTGTGGTACTGGGCATGCGCGATGGAAAGCCCGATCTCCGCGAGACGCGCCGCCCACGCGAGTATCTGGCGGTCGGCATCGTCGTCGCGGTCCTGCCCCGGCGTCAGCGCGTCGTAGATCGCGAGCGCGAGGCTGCGCACGCGCTCGGCCTGTGCGGCGTCGATGTGGTAGCGGCGCATGAACTGGGTGACCGTCTCCTCCCGCATGTCGCGGTGCTCGACGCGGCCGAGCAGGTCGTACAGCACCCCGTGGCGCAGCGCGCCGTCCGATACGCGCATCGCCTCGATGCCGAGCTCGTCGAGCACTGCGCGCAGGATCGCCACGCCGCCGGGCAGCACCGGCGCACGGTTGGGCCGCAGGCCGGCGATGCGGTCGGGGTCCGCTTTCTCGACCTTGATGAGCAGGCTGCGCAGCCGGTCCAGGCCCTCGCGCGTGATTCCTTCTTCCGCGAAGCCGTTTTCGTGCAGGATGCTTTCGATCGAGCGCGCGGTGCCCGAGGAGCCGACCGCCTGCTGCCACCCGACGGTGCGGTACTGGGCCGCGATGCTCGCGAGCTGCTGGCGCGCCGCCAGCTCGGCCGCCTTCATGCGCGGCTTGTCGATCTGGCCCTCGGGAAAATATTTGAGGCTGTAGGAAAGGCAGCCCATGTAGAGCGACTCGGTGAGCTGCGGCTCGACGCCGGTGCCGATGATGAACTCGGTCGAGCCGCCGCCCACGTCGACCACAAGCCGGCGCTCCGAGGACGCGTGCAGCGAGTGCGCCACGCCGAGGTAGATGAGGCGCGCTTCCTCCCGGCCGGAGATCACCTCGATCGGGAAGCCGAGCACCTGGCGCGCCTCGCGCAGGAACGCCGGAGCGTTCTTTGCTATGCGCAGCGCATTGGTGCCGACCGCGCGCACCGCGGCGCGCGGAAAACCGCGCAGCCGCTCGGCGAACTTGGCGAGCGTCTCCAGCGCCGCCGCCTGCGTCGCCCGGTCGATGCGCTTTTCCGAGGTGAGCCCGCCACCCAGGCGCACCACCTCGCGCACCGCATCGAGCGGATAGATCTGACGGTCCACCACGCGGCCGATCTGCAGGTGGAAGCTGTTCGAGCCGAGGTCGACGGCGGCGAGCGTTTCGTGGCGGGCCATAACCGCGGGAAACTAACACGAAACGCTAGAATCGAACGCTCGCCATGAACCGTCGCCTCGCCACCGCGGCGCAGTACGTCAACCGCGAGCTCGGCATCCTCGCGTTCAACGCCCGGGTGCTCGCGCAGGCGGCCGACGACACGGTGCCGCTGCTCGAGCGGCTGCGCTTCATCACCATCGTCTCGTCGAACCTCGACGAGTTCTTCGAGATCCGCGTCGCCGGCCTCAAGGAGACGATGGACCTCGCCCTGCCCGAGGCCAGCCCGGACGGGCGCAGCGCCGCCGAGGTGTTCGAGGCGGTGAGCCGCGAGGCGCACGCCCTGGTCGCCGAGCAGTATCGCCTGCTGAACCAGGTGCTGCTGCCGGCGCTCGCCGCCGAAGGCATCGCCTTTCCCAAGCGCGAGGAATGGAACGCCGCGCAGCGCCAGTGGATCCGCGACTATTTTTTCCGCGAGCTGCTGCCGGTGCTCACGCCGATCGGCCTCGACCCGGCGCATCCCTTTCCGCGCGTGCTGAACAAGAGCCTCAACTTCGCGGTCGAGCTCGAAGGACGCGACGCTTTCGGCCGCACCTCGCGCGCCGCGATCGTCCAGGCGCCGCGCGCGCTGCCGCGCTTCATCCGCCTGCCGCAGGCCGTTTCCGGGACGGTCGAGTACGCCTTCGTCTTCCTCTCGTCGATCCTGCACGCGCACGTCGGCGAGCTGTTCGCCGGGATGAAGGTGCTCGGCTCGTACCAGTTCCGCGTCACCCGCAACTCCGATCTGTTCGTCGACGAGGAGGAGATCAAGAACCTGCACGCCGCGCTGCAGGGCGAGCTCCTGCACCGGCACTTCGGGGACGCGGTGCGCCTCGAGGTGGCCGACAACTGCTCGCAGTCGATGGTCGACTTCCTGCTGCAGCAGTTCGGCCTGCGCGAGCCCGACCTGTACCGGGTCGACGGGCCGGTCAATCTCTACCGGCTGCGCGAGGTGCCCGACCAGGTGGATCGGCCGCGGCTCAAATATGCGCCCTTCCAACCCGGGCTGCCGCTCAAGCTGGAAGGCGTCGAGCTGTTCGACGCGCTGAAGAGGCAGGATATCCTGCTGCATCACCCGTTCCAGTCGTTCCTGCCGGTCGTGGAGTTCATCCGCACGACCGCGCTCGATCCGGCGGTCATCGCCATCAAGCAGACCGTGTATCGCACCGGCACGGACTCCGAGCTGATGGAGATCCTCATCGACGCGGCGCGGCGCGGCAAGGAAGTGACGGTCGTGGTGGAGCTGATGGCGCGCTTCGACGAGGAAGCCAACATGAACTGGGCGGCGCGTCTCGAGGAGGCGGGAGCGCACGTCGTGTACGGCGTGGTCGGGCACAAGACGCACGCCAAGATGGCGCTCATCGTGCGCCGCGAGGAGACGCCCGAGGGCAAGCGGCTGCGGCCGTACGTGCATCTTTCCACCGGCAACTACCATCCGCGCACCGCGCGGCAGTACACCGACCTCGGGCTGATGACGGCGAACGAGGAGCTGTGCGCCGACGTCTCGGAGGTCTTCAAGCAGCTCACCGGCCTCGGCCGCGCCGGCAAGATGAAGCATGTCTGGCAGTCGCCGTTCACCTTGCACAAGCGCCTCATCGCCGCGATCCGCAGCGAGGCGAAGCTCGCCGGAGAAGGCAAGCCGGCGCGCATCATCGCCAAGATGAATGCGCTGCTTGAAGAGCAGGTGATCGACGAGCTCTACGCAGCGTCCGCTGCGGGCGTGCAGATCGACCTGATCGTGCGCGGCGTGTGCGCGCTGAAGCCCGGCATCCCGGGACTTTCGGACAACATTCGCGTGCGCTCGATCGTCGGGCGCTTTCTCGAGCATTCCCGCGTGTTCTATTTCCAGAACGGCGGCGCCGACGAAGTCTATCTCGCGAGCGCCGACTGGATGGACCGCAACTTCTTCCGCCGCATCGAGCTGTGCTTCCCGGTGCTCGATGCCGCGCTCAAGAAGCGCGTCATCCGCGAAGGGCTGCAGCCCTACCTCGAGGACAATTGCCAGGCCTGGGCGATGAACGCGGAGGGCGGGTACGAGCGCCTGCGCCCGCGCCGCGGCAGCAAGGGCCATTCCGCGCAGGACGAGCTCCTCGCCCTGCTCGCACCTGCCTCAAACCCCTAAATCAGGGACAGACCACGTCTTGTTGCACGCGGCTTCGCGGCATCATGACCCACGAGCCAGTTCCAGAAGAAGATTCAGCGATGGGCTTAGTGATCCTCCGAGCGAGGCGCGAGCTCTCGAAACGACCGTGCGACTTCGTTGAACTCACCACGCCATTGCTCAGCGTTGCCCGGACGAGCAGGGCCGTATCCCTCGGGTAAGAGCGATGCGGCAAATTGGATAGTTGCATCCGCACCTCGAATTCTGTTCACTGAGACGGTGTCAACCCAACCGCCTTGGCCAACAGTCTTTTCGAGTCGACCGAGAACACGGTTCCCGCGCGCCTTGATGAGTAAGGCATGCACCGAGACCGCTGCCGCTACGGCAGCCTCGTCAATAAGCGCGTCCCACTGTGCTTCAACCACATCAGTTCCTTGAAACGTGGTCTGTCCCTGATTCGCCTCGATCAGCCTCGGGCGACGCGGATCACGCCCTTCAGCTGGCGCACGACGGCGAAGGCGCGCTTCAGCTGCGCGAGGTCGCTCACCTCGAACGTGAAGCGCATGAACGCGAGGTCGTCGCGCGTCTGCGTGCGCGTCGCGGTGACGTTGATGCGCTCGCGCGCGAGCGCGTCGCCGATGTCGCGCAGCAGCCCGCGCCGGTCGCTCGCCGTGACGACCATGTCGACCGAGTAGCTGCCCGCCGCGCGTCCCCATTCGGTGTCGATCAGGCGCTCGGGATGCTGGTCGGCGAGCCGCTTCAGCCCCGCGCAGTCCTCGCGGTGCACCGAGACGCCCTTGCCCCGCGTGACAAAGCCGCGGATCGGGTCGGGCGGCACCGGCTTGCAGCATTTCGCGAGCTGGCTCATCAGGCGATCCATGCCGCCCACGACCAGCACGCCGTGCTTCGCGGCGCCGCTCTTCGCCGGCTTGAGCGCCGGCTGGACCGGTGGTGCGTCGGACCCGCGCAGGGCGGTGTGCAGCTGGCGCAGGTTCACCTCCTCGCGCGCGACGGCGACGAAGAGCTCGTCGGGCTTCTTGAAGCCGAGGCGCTCGGCGAGCGTGTCGAGGCCGGCATGCGAGCCTTCGCGCTTCAATTCCCGCTCCACCGCCGCGCGCCCTTCGGCGATGGTCTCGGCGAGCGCCTTGGCGTTGAACCACTGGCGGATCTTGGCGCGGGCGCGCGGGCTCTTCACGAAGCCGCGCTCGGGGTTCAGCCAATCGCGCGACGGGCCGCCGCTCTTGGCGGTCACGATCTCGACCCGCTGACCGCTCGCGAGCGGTGTATCGAGCGTGACGATCTGGCCGTCGACCTTCGCGCCGCGGCAGCGATGCCCGAGGTCGCTGTGCAGCGCGTAGGCGAAGTCGATGGGCGTCGCGCCCGCCGGCAGGTCGATTACCTTGCCCTGGGGCGTGAGCACGTAGACGGTATCGTCGAGCTTCGCCTGGCGGGTTCGCTCGCCCCAGTCGGCGACTTCGTCGCGCCACGCGAGAAGCTCGCGCAGCCATGCCACCTTCTCGGCGAAGGCCTGGTCCGCCTTCTGCGGCTTGCCCTCCTTGTAGCGCCAGTGCGCCGCAACGCCGTACTCGGCGTGGCGGTGCATTTCCTCGGTGCGGATCTGCACCTCGAGCGTCTTGCCGCCCGGGCCGACGACCGCGGTGTGCAGCGACTGATAGAGGTTGCCTTTCGGCCGCGAGATGTAGTCGTCGAACTCGCGCGGGATCGGCTGCCAGAGGTTGTGCACCACGCCGAGCCCCGTGTAGCAATCCTTCACCGAGGGAACGATCACGCGCAGCGCGCGCACGTCGTGCACCTGCGAGAAGTCGAGTCCCTTGCTGCGCATCTTGTTCCAGATGGAATAGATGTGCTTCGGCCGGCCCTTGATCTCGCCCTGGACGCCGGCCGACGCGAGCTCGGCCGACAGTACCTCGATCGCCGCGGCGATGTAACGCTCGCGCTCGATGCGGCGCTCGTCGAGCATGCGCGCGATGTTCTTGTAGAGCTCGGGCTCGAGGAAGCGGAACGAGAGATCCTCCAGCTCCCATTTCAGCTGGAACACGCCCAGGCGATTGGCGAGCGCGGAGTAGATGTCCAGGCTCTCGCGCGCATAGGCGGCGCGCTCGGCGTTCGCGTGCCTGGCGAACCAGCGCAGCGTCTGCGTGCGGCTGGCGAGGCGGATGAGCACCACGCGCACGTCCTCGACCATGCCGAGCACCATCTTGCGCAGGATCTCGTTCTGCTCGGCCGCCGCGTGCGGCGAAGGCGTGCGCATGACGACGCGCAGCTGGTAGAGCTTCTCGACCCCGGCCGCGAGCCCCGTCACTTCCTCGCCGAAGCGCGCCCGCAGCGCGTCGGGCTCGGTGTATTTCGGCGCGGCGAAAAGAATGCCGGCCACCCGTCCGGGCGCATCGATGCCGATCGCCGCAAGGTTGCCCGCGAGGCCGAGCGCATGCTCCCAGGCCGGCTCGCCAGTGGACAGCGCCTGGCCCGCGTAAAGCGGCTCGGCAAACTCGAGCGCGCGGGCGACGCGCAGGCGATCGGGCTCGGCGAGGCCAACGGTGATCGGCTCGAGCGCAGCCTCGCTCGACTGGGGCCGCAGCTGCACTACTGTAACCATGCGGTATTTTACGGGCCATGGGCTGGCTCACCGGGTGGCGGCGCAAGCGCGTGCTGGCGAAGCATTCGATCGACGATACGCTCTGGCGCCGCGCGACCCGGGGTCTTTCCTTCCTGCCGGACTCGGCGAAGCTGCGCGAGCTGGCTCTGCTCTTCCTGGCGGAAAAGCAATTCGCCGCCGTGCACGGGCTCGAAGTGAGCGACGCCATGCGCGTGTCGATCGCCGCGCAGGCCTGCCTGCCGATCCTCGAGCTCGGGCTCGACTGGTACTCGGGCTGGACCGGCATCGTCGTCTATCCGGGCGACTTCCGCGTGCGGCGGCAGATGGTCGACGAGGCGGGCGTGCACCACGAGTGGGACGACGAGCTTGCCGGCGAGGCGATGCCGGGCGGGCCCGTGGTGCTCTCGTGGGACGCCGCCGCGCATGATCCGTACATGAACGTGGTGATCCACGAGTTCGCGCACAAGATCGACATGCTGAACGGCGAGGCCGACGGGATGCCGCCGCTGCATTCCGGGATGGACCGGCGCGCCTGGCAGGCGGCGCTGGAAGACGCCTACGAGGGCTTGTGCGACGCCGTGGACCGCGGCAAGGACACCTGGCTCGACCCCTATGCCGCCGAGCACATTTCGGAATTCTTCGCCGTGATCACCGAGGCTTTTTTCGAGGACGGGCGCGAAACGCGGCGGCGCTATCCGCTCGTCTACGAGCAGCTCAGGCTCTTCTACCGGCAGGACCCCGCCGCGTCATAATTGCACGGTCATGACTGCTGCCGATCTGCCGAAGCTTCCCAAGACCGCCGACCGCGCGGTGCGCGACCAGTACCTCGCCGAGCACGCCGCGGCGATCTACGACTACCTGACCGAAGGCAAACGCGCGTTCCTGCGCGCCGATGAGCTCTGCCGCCGCGCGGCGGAGGCTTTTCCGGGCCTTGTCCCGTCGCGCGAGGAGCTCGAAGCCGAAGCGCCGCTCCTGCAGCGCGACAAGCGCGGCGTCGAGCAGGACCAGGGCCTGTTCCTCTCGCATGTGCTCGCCGACCCTGCGGCCGGCCTGCACCTATGCCATGCGATGCTGCTTCCGCTCGCCGCAGCGCAGGCGCGTCTCGCCGAGTACGAAGAGCGCGGCGCGGTCGACCTCGGCGGCGCCCAGGTACGGCGCGAAGGCAAGGCGTCGATCGTGACGATGAGCAACCCGAGGTTCCTCAACGCCGAGGACGAGTCGACCCTCGAGCCGCTCGAGATGGCGATCGACCTGGCGCTGCTGGACCGAAAGAGCGAGATCTGCGTGCTGCGCGGCGCCGTGGTCGCTCATTCCAAGCACGCCGGCAAGCGCCTGTTCGGCGCCGGGATCAATCTCACGCACCTCTACCAGGGAAAGATCCGCTACGTCTGGTTCATCCTGCGCGACATGGGGCTCGTGAACAAGCTCTACCGCGGCGTCGCCCATGCGCATGTGCCGCCCGAGGTCGACGGGCGCGAGAAGCTCTGGATCGCTGCGGTGGAAGGCTTCGCGATCGGCGGCCATTGCCAGATCCTGGTCGCCGTCGACCACGTCATCGCCGCGGAAGACGCGTACATGACACTGCCAGCGCGCAAGGAAGGCATCATCCCCGGCGCCGCGAACCTGCGCATGCCGCGCTTCGTCGGCGATCGCATCGCGCGCCAGGCAGTGATGAACGACCTGCGCCTCGATTGCGCAAGCCCTGAAGGCCGCATGATCTGCGGCGAGCTGGTGCCCGCTGTGCAGATGGACGCCGCGATCCGCGACACCGTCGAGCGCCTCACCGGCTCCGGGGTGGTGAGCGCGGCCGGTAACCGGCGCGCCTTCCGCATCGCGCAGGAGCCGCTCGACACCTTCCGCCGTTACATGTCCGTCTACGCCCGCGAGCAGGCACACTGCCATTTCAGCCCCGCGCTGATCGCCAACCTGGAGAAGAACTGGAATGCCGCCCACCGCCGCGCCTGAGAAGATCCTCATCCTGCACGGCCCGAACCTGAATCTGTTCGGGCGCCGCGAGCCGCACATCTACGGCACGATGACGCTCGAGCAGATCAACGAGCGGCTGCGCAAGCTCGCCGGGGAGCTCGAGGTCGATCTCACCATCGTGCAGTCGAACCACGAGGGCGTGCTGGTCGACACTCTGCAGGAGCACATGGACGAGGCGAAGGGCGCGATCCTCAACCCCGCCGGGCTCACCCAGTACAGCGTGTCGCTGCACGACTGCATCAAGGCAATGCCTTTCCCGGTGCTCGAGGTGCACCTCTCCAACCTCGCCGCGCGCGAGGAATGGCGGCACCACTCGATCATCTCGTCGGCCGCCAAAGGCACGATCCAGGGGCTCGGCTGGCGCTCCTACACCGCCGCCCTGCGCACCCTGGTCGAGATCGTACGGGAGGCGAAGAAATAGCTTCCTGCCTGCTCGTCGTCGACGTGCAGAACGACTTCATGCCCGGCGGCGCGCTCGCCGTGCCGAAGGGCGACGAGGTCGTGCCGCTCATCAACCGGCTCGCGACGCGCTTCGAGAACGTGGTGCTGACGCAGGACTGGCATCCGCGCGACCACGCCTCGTTCGCCACCGCGCATGCCGGGCGCAAGGCCTTCGAGACGATCCGCCTTTCGTACGGCGAGCAGGTGCTCTGGCCGTCGCATTGCGTGCAGGGTACCCCCGGCGCGGCGCTGCATTCGGAGCTGCGCATCGATAAAGCGCAGCTCATCATCCGCAAGGGCCATCACCGCGATATCGACAGCTACTCCGCCTTTCTCGAAGCCGACCGCAAGACGACTACCGGGCTGGCGGGCTATCTGAAGGAAAGAAAAATAACCGAGCTCTTCGTGTGCGGCCTCGCCACCGACTTCTGCGTCGCCTGGAGTGCGCTCGACGGCCGTTCTGCGGGATTCGAGGTGAGCGTCTTCGCGGATGCCTGCCGCGCGATCGACCTCGAGGGGTCGCTCGCCAAGGCCTGGAACGACATGAGCGGCGCAGGCGTACGGCGCCTCAACTCGGGGTCAGGGTCGTAATTCTTCCCTGCTCGAAGCGCCGGCTGTAGCGCGAGATAGCGAAGCAGAAGCCGAAGTAGACGAGCGCGGCGAAGAGGTACGCCTCGACGCCGAAGCCGCTCCACGCCGGCTCGGTGAGGCCGAGCTTGATCGTCGAGAGAAGATCGAACAGCCCGATCACCAGCACCAGCGACGTGTCCTTGAAGAAGCCGATAAAGGTGTTGGCGAGCGCTGGCACCGCGATGCTCAGGGCTTGCGGTAGCACCACGAAACGCATTTGCCGCCAGTAATCCAATCCCAGGGACGATGAAGCGTCGTACTGGCCGCGCGGGATGGCCTGCAGCCCGCCGCGCACGACTTCCGCGAGATAGGCGGCGGCGAAGAGCACCAGCGCGAGCTGCGCGCGCAGCAGCTTGTCGATCGAGACGCCGCCCGGCAGGAAGAGCGGCAGCATCACGGAGGCCATGAACAGCAGCGAAATGAGCGGCACGCCCCGGATGAGCTCGATGTAGACGATGCAGATGGCGCGGATCGCCGGCAGATTTGAGCGCCGGCCGAGCGCGAGCACGATCGACAGAGGGAACGCCGCAGCGAGGCCGAAAGTGGCGAGAAGCAGCGTCAGGATGAGCCCGCCCCAACGCTCGTTCTCGACGTACGGCAGGCCGGGCATCCCGCCCCACATCAGGATAGCGATGGCAGCGAGTCCCGCCAGCCAGGCGACGATCAGCCCGGGTTTCCAGAAGCGGCGCATGGCGGAGAGCACCCAGAGGCCGAGCAGCAGCATCGTCGCGAGGGCGGGCCGCCACTGCTCCTCGTACGGATACGTGCCGAAGAGTATGAAGCGATGCTTGTCGACGATGAAGCCCCAGCACGCGCCGTGCGCCGCGCGGCAGGCCGCAGGATCGGGGCGCCACACCGCGTCGAGGATCGCCCAGCGCAGGAACGGCAGCGCTGCCGCGAGCAGTCCCGCCGCCAGGATCCAGTTCAAGTATTTCCTCATCGCGACGCGATGCGCGCGTTGTACCAGTTCATCAGCGCCGAGATCGTCAGGCTGATCGTGAGGTAGACCGCCATGATGATCGCCACGCCCTCGATCGCCTGGCCGGTCTGGTTCATTGTCGTGTTGGCTATCGACACGAGGTCGGGATAGCCGATCGCCACCGCGAGCGAGCTGTTCTTCGTGAGATTGAGGTATTGGCTGGCGAGCGGCGGCACGATGACGCGCAGCGCCTGCGGCAAGACCACCTTATGCATGGACTGCGATCGCGTAAGGCCCAATGCTCCGGCAGCGTCGAGCTGGCCGCGCGGCACGGCAAGGATGCCGGCGCGCACGATCTCGGCGATGAAGGCGGCGGTATAGATCGAAAGGCCGATCAGCAGCGCGCCGAATTCCGGGCTGATCGCGATGCCGCCGGAAAAATTGAATCCCTGCAGCGCCGGAACGCCGGACCAGCTCGGCAGGAAGATGCCGCGGTTCGAGAGGAAGACGTGCGGCAGCGGCTCGAGCGCCTGGCGCGGCCCGGGCAGCACGTCGGTGATCACCGCGTACCAGAAGAAGAGCTGCACGAGCAGCGGAACATTGCGGATGAATTCGACATACGCTGCGCTCACTGCCCTGAGGACGGCATTAGTGGAAACGCGCAGCAGACCTACCGCCGCGCCGAGCACGCTCGCGAGGACGATGCCGATTGCCGAGACCGTGAGCGTATTGACGAGCCCCACGGCGAGCGCGCGCAGGTAGCTTTCGCCGGCTTGGTAGCGCAGGAAGAACGATTCGCCGATCTCGAACCCGGCCTCGCGGCCGAGGAATCCGAAGCCGCTCGCGATGCGCCGCGCCTCGAGGTTCGCCACGGTGTTCGATATGAGAAACCACGCGGCGCCGATAAGCACGGCCACGGCCGCCGCCTGATAGGCTATGCGCCTTCCCTTTTTCGACCCCTGCGCCATGACCGCCCGCAAGCTTACCCGCCAGGACCTTCGCGAAGCCGCCGAGAAGTACAAGAACTGGGGCAAATGGGGACCGCACGACGAGATCGGCACGCTCAACTTCACGCAGCCCGAGGACATCGTCGCCGCCGCGCGGCTGGTGCGCAAAGGCAAGGTGATCTCGCTCGCGCTCAACTTCGACCAGCACGGGCCGCAGGGCGCGAAGAGCAAGTATCCGGCCATGGGCCGCATCAATCCCGTGCACACGATGCTGCGCACCGGCACCGACGCGTATTCGGGCGTGCTCGACCATCGCGGCATCCGCGCCGCGGACGACATGGTGGTGATGCCCCTGCAATGCGGCACGCAATGGGACGGCCTCGGCCACGTGTTCTACGAGAACTCGATGTGGAACGGCTACGACTGCCGCGAGGTCACCTCGAACGGCGCGCAGAAGTGCGGCATCGAGAAGACCAAGAGCCGGATGGTCGGCCGCGGCGTGTTCCTCGACGTGCCGCGCGCGCTCGGAAAACGCTGGCTCGAAGATGGCTACGCCATCACCTGCGCCGATCTGGACTTGACCGCCAGGAAGCAAAATGTGGAGATACGGCGAGGCGATTTCGTCGTCGTGCGCACCGGTCAGATGGAAGCGAAGCTGGAGGCGGGAAGCTGGGACGGCTATCCCGGCGGCGATGCGCCGGGCTTCGGCTTCGAGACGCTGGAATGGATCCGGCGCACCGAGCTGGCGGCGCTCGCTTCCGATACCTGGGGCTGCGAGGTGCGGCCGAACGAGACGGAAGCCGGCATCAACCAGCCCTGGCACTGGATCACGATTCCGATCATGGGGATGACCATGGGCGAGATCTTCTACGTGAAGGACCTCGCGGACGACTGCGCGGCGGACAAGATGTACGAGTTCCTGTTTGTCGCGCCGGCGATCCCGATCACGGGCGCGGTCGGCTCGCCCACCAATCCGTTGGCGATCAAGTGAAGATGACCGGCGCGCAGTGCCTGGCCGACATGCTCGGCCGCTACGAGGTCTCGCACGTGTTCATGGTTCCCGCGGTGCTGCGCCGCACCTTCGCAGAAATGGAGCGCCGCACGGCGATAAGCAGAATCCACTGTCACGGGGAAAAAGCGGCGGCGTATATGGCCGACGGCTATGCACGCGCTTCGGCCAAGCCGGGCGTCTGCATGGCGCAGGTCGTGGGCGCGCTCAACCTCGCGGCCGGCCTGCGCGACGCGTATCTGGCGCATTCGCCGGTGATCGCGTTCACGGGCGGCCGCGACGCGAAGACCAAGTTCCGCAAGGTCTACCAGGAGATCGACGACGTCCCGGCCTTCGAGCCGGTGACCAAGTGGAACGCCACCGTGGATGCGGTCGAGCGCTTCCCGGACATGGTGCGCCAGGCGTTTCGCGTCGCCACGAGCGGCGCGCCCGGGCCGGTACACCTGCAGTTCCGCGGCAACGAGGGCCAGATCGATCAGGAGGAAGCGGATCTCGAGCCGCTCGTCGAGCCGCAGTTCGCACGCGTGCCGCCCTTCCGGCCGCTACCCGATCCTGCATCACTGAAAACATTGCTGGGTTTCCTGGAAAGAGCGGAGAAGCCCGTCATCGTCGCCGGCGGCGGCGCGCGCTGGTCGGGCGCGGGCCCCGAGCTGGTGCGGCTCGCCGAGGCGCTCGGCATCCCGGTCGCCACCTCGCTCAACGGCAAGGACTGCATCCCGGCCTCGCATCCGCTCTCGGTCGGCGTGGTCGGCAGCTACTCGCGCGAAAGCGCGAACCGCGTGGTCGCCGCCGCCGAGCTCGTGTGCTTCATCGGCACTTCGGCGGGCGGGATGACGACGCATGTCTGGGCGGTACCGAAGATCGGCGTCCCGGCGCTGCAGATCGATATCGAGCCGGAGACGCTCGGGCGCAATTACCCGCTCAAGGCGGGGGTGCTGGGCGATGCGAAAACCTGCCTTTCTCTCATGCTCGAGCATTGCGACGGGCGATCGGCCGAGCGGCGTTCCAACTGGTTGCAGCAGGTCAAGACAATCTGCGCCGAATGGCGCGAGAAGTATCGACCGGCGCTCGCGTCGGATGCGGTACCGATTCGCCCGGAGCGCGTTTGCGCCGAGCTCTCGCGCCACGTGCCCGACGATGCCATCGTGCTCTCCGACACCGGCCACGCCGGCATGTGGATGGGCGGCCTGTTCGACCTGCGCGATGCGCGCCAGAGCTTCATGAGGAGCGCCGGGCATCTCGGCTGGGCCTTCCCGGCAGGGCTCGGCGCGAAGTGCGCCGCGCCGAAGCGCCCGGTCGTCACCTTTACCGGCGACGCAGGCCTCTGGTACCACATCGGCGAGCTCGAGACCGCGGTGCGCTGGAACATCGCCGCCGTGACCGTGGTGAACAACAACGCGAGCGGCAACCAGTCGAAGCGCGGCTTCGACCGCGCCTATGGCGGCGAGCAGACCGCGCAGGCGCGCGAGCTCTGGACCTATCGCATGGTGGATTTCGCGCGCGTCGCGACCGAGATCGGGGCGCTCGGCCTGCGGGTGGAACGCGCGGCCGATTTTGCGCGGGCCCTGGACAAAGCATTGCAGAGCGGCAAGCCGGCGCTCATCGACGTGGTCACCGACATCGAGGCGATCGCGCCCATTGCCGTTTCGTCGTAGAGGAGGAAGGCAGATGAAGAAAGTATTCGTTGCGCTCGTCGTGCTCGCCGGCTGCTCGCTTGCCTGGGCACAGGACTACCCGAGCAAGCCGATGCACATGCTCGTCGCCTTCCCGCCCGGCGGCCCGACCGACATCATTGCGCGGCTGCTCTCGCAGCAGCTCTCGGAGCAGCTGGGCCAGCCGGTAGTGGTGGAGAACAAGGTTGGCGCGAGCGGCAACCTCGCAACGCAGGAAGTTGCGAAGGCTGCGCCCGACGGCTACACCATGCTCATCCATTCGTCGGCCTACGCGGTCAATCCGACGCTCTTCAGCAACGCGGGCTACGACCCGGCGAAGGACTTGACGGCGGTGGCGGTGGTCGCGCAGCAGGCGAACCTCATCCTCGTCAACGCTTCCTTCCCGGCAAAGACGCTGGAAGAGCTGAAGCAGGCGATGCAGAAAGGCCAGCTCGCGTTCGCCTCGCCGGGCACCGGCACCACGCCTCACCTGACCGCCGAGAACCTCTTCCACGTGCACTGGAAGACCGATGCGACGCACGTCCCGTTCAAGGGCGCCGGGCCGGCCGTGACCGGCATGCTCTCCAGCCAGCCGCCGATCGGCTGCATGGCCGGCTCGGGGCCGATGGCCAACATCAAGGCCGGAAAGTTTCGCGCCCTCGCCGTCTCGTCGGCGAAGCGGCTCGAGCAGCTTCCCGACGTGCCGACGCTCGACGAGCTCGGCTACCCGGGCATGGAGGACTACACGTGGGTTGGGTTGTTCGTCCCCGCGGCGACGCCGCAGGCCATCGCGCAGAAGCTCAACGCCGCGGTGCTGAAGGCGGTGCAGGACGCGGATATGAAGAAGCGCCTCGATGCGCTGGCCTTCGAAGTGACGGCCGCGCCGCTCGACAAGACGCGCGACTACGTGCGGGCCGAAGTGGAGAAGTGGGCCAAGGTCGTTCGGGAGACGGGGGCTAAGGTCGACTAGCGGCGCAGCCAGCCGACCAGCATCCGCGCCAGCACGAAGACGAGGAAGCCGACCAGGAACTCGGGCAGCCATGCGCTCGTGGCGCCGTCGAGGTGGACGTGGCCGCGCAGGACCAGCGCCGCCGATTCGTCCAGCTGCGCCCAGCTCATCCCGACCGGGAGCGGATGCACCAGGGCGCGAAACGGCGGGCTCATGAAGAGCAGGCCGCCGAAGAGCCCGGTCAAGAGCCGCGGCAGCCACGTTGCGCGGCTCCGCGCCGGGACGGAGAGCACGACGCTAGTGATCATCAAGGCCACGGCCAGCGCCATGGCTATGAGGACCGGCAGGAGGTGCAGCCAGTAATAGGCCTGCGCCTTCACCGGCGGCTTCCTCCGCCTTGGCTTTCGCCGCGGAGCGCGCGTGGTAGAAGGCCTGCCGGCGCACGATCCACGCCAGCAGCCCGGCGCTGTACCAGAGCGGCGAGAGATGGAAATAGAAGATGACGAAGCTCGTCGCGACGAAGATGCCGATCGCATTGAGCCAGACGCGCATGCGCTGAACGTAGCGAAACGCGCGTTGACGCGCCACCGTCGGCGGCGAACCGAGGTGTCGCCGCGGCCAGACAGGAGCCGCGCTTATCCACATCCCGATGTGCCAAATGCCGCTATTCCGATCAGCGAATCGGCGGCACGTACATCAGGCCGCCCTGGTTCCACAGCCGGTTGAGGCCGCGCTCGAAGCCGAGCGGCTTGAGATTCGCGTCGAAGCTCTCGGCGTAATTGCCGACCTGCTTGACGATGTTATAGGCCCAGCGGTTGTCGAGCGAAAGCATTTTGCCGATGTCGCCGCTCGCGCCGACGAAGCGCTGGATCGCGGGATTCGGGCTTTTCGCCTGCGCGTCGATGTTCTTCGAGCTCAGGCCGAGCTCCTCCGCCTCGATCATCGCGAACAGCGACCACTTCACGACGTCGAACCAGCGGTCGTCGCCGTGGCGCACCGCCGGGCCGAGCGGCTCCTTGGAGATGATCTCGGGCAGGATGACGTGCTCGTCGGGCTTCGGCACGCGCGAGGCGCGCAGGGCGACGAGCCCGGAGTGATCGGTGGTGAACGCGTCGCAGCGCCCGGAGAGATAGGCGCTCATGACTTCCTCGAGCTTCTCGATCACCACCGGCTTGAAGGTCATGCGGTTGGCGCGGAAGTAATCGGCGAGGCTGAGCTCGGTCGTCGTGCCCGGCTGCACGCACACCGTGGCGCCGTTCAGCTGCTTCGCGCTCGTCACGTTCAGCTTCTTCGGCACCATGAAGCCCTGGCCGTCGTAGTAGTTCACGCCGACGAAGTTGAGCCCGAGGCTCGTGTCGCGCGTGATCGTCCACGTGGTATTGCGCGAGAGCACGTCGATCTCGCCCGACTGCAGCGCGGTGAAGCGCTGCTGCGCCGTGAGCGGCGTGTAGCGCACCTTGCCGGCGTCGCCGAATAGCGCCGCCGCGACGGCGCGGCAGACGTCGACGTCGATGCCGCGCCACACGCCCTTCGAGTCGGCCTGCGAGAAGCCGGCGAGCCCGGTGTTGACGCCGCACTGCACGAAGCCGCGCGAGCGCACGGCGTCGAAGGTCGACTGAGCAAGCGCCGCTTGGCTCACCGCCAGCAGGAGAAGCCATGCCCATCTCTTCATCAACCTTCTCCCTGCAGCAGAAAATCGCGCACCAGCGCGATCTGGTCGGCGTGCATGAGCGTCGGCGCGTGACCCACGCCGCGGATCTCCACGACTTTCGCTTTCGGCCCCCGCCGGGCCATGGCGGCCGCGGTGTCGCGGCTAAGCAGGTCGGATTGCTCTCCGCGCAGCACGAGCACCGGGCAGCGGATCGCATCGTAGAGCGGCCAGAGCTCGAGATCGCCTTTTTCCGGCATGCCGGCGCGGAACGCCACCGCCAGGCGCGCGTCGTAATGCGGCTGCCAGCTGCCGTCCGGCGCCTGCCGCACCCAGTGCTCGGCGAGCGTGCGCCATTGCGCTTCGCTGTGCGGACCGAAAGGCGCCGAGATCGTGCGCACGTACTCCTCGGCTTTTTCGAAGGTCGGAAATTTCGGCACGGCGCCGACGTAGGAGGCGATGCGCTGCAGCGCTACGCGCGACACCACCGGCCCCGCGTCGTTCAGCACCAGCTTCTTCACCGGATTGCCCGGCAGCGCGGCGAGCGCCATGCCGACCAGGCCGCCGAGCGACGTGCCGACCCAGTTCGGCGCCTCGCAGTCGAGGCGCGCGATCAGCGTCACCATGTCGGCGAGGTACTGCGGCACGCCGTAGAGCATCGGATCGGGAAGCGGATCGGACTCGCCGCGCCCGGCGAGGTCCGGGCATACGACGCGAAACGTGCCGCTTAGCACGCGCGCGAGGTCGTCGAAATCGCGCCCCGAGCGCGTCAGGCCGTGCACGCAGATCAGCACGTCGCGGTTGCGCGGATCGCCCCACTCCACGTAGGCCATGCGATGCAGGCCCTTGGGCGAGGCGCAGAGCACCGAGCGGCGTCTCAGGTCGCTTTCAGCCATAGCCTTTCCAGCGCCTGCCGCACCGGCACGGCCGCCGGAGCGAGGCTGGAGAAGCGCATGCCGTTCTCCCGCAGCCAGGCGAGCTTGTCGGACTTCAAGTTCGCGCCGCGCACGGCCATCTCGTATTGAGCGTAGCGCGCGCGCTCGGTGGGCGCCTCCTCCTCGTCGTACCAAAGCCATTCGTCGACCAGGCGGAACGCGATCTCCTCGAGCGCTTCGTCGGCCTGCTCGGGCGCGATCAGGACGAGCGAATCGCGGTAGCGGAAGAAGCTGTGCTGCTCGCTGGTCGCCGCATAGCCGAGCCATTCCTCGCCGCGCCGCTCGCAGACCAGGGCCAGGACGAGCCGCCCGTCCGCCGCGAGCTCGACCGCGGCGTCCGCGGTCGACGGCGCGGCGCCTTCGTCGCCCTTCAGCACGCGGCCCGCCTCGATCACGACGCTGCCGCGCACGCCGTCGTGGTCCCAGCGCGCCTCGATGCGCAGCTCGGGAAACTCGCCCGAAGCCTCCGCGAACGCGGGGAACGGAATGCCGCGCCTCGGCGTGAAGCGGTACTCGAGCGCCGCGCCGTCGTGGTGCTCGGTGTAATCCTCGCCGTCGGGGTCGCGCACCATGAGCCAGCGCAGCCGCTCACGAAAATCGGCGAGGCGCCCGGCGCCGCTCACGCGCACTATGGCCGTGAACAGACGGCTCAGGCCTCGTACTTGAAGGAAAGCGCGACGCGGGCACGGAACTGCACGATCTTGCCGTCCTCGATCTTCACATCGAGCTTCTCGATCTCGGCGATGCGCAGGTCGCGCAGCGTGCTCGCAGCCGTCTTTACCGCGTTCCTCGCCGCCTCTTCCCAGGAGTTGCTGCTCGTGCCGATCACTTCGGTGACACGGTAGACCGTATTCTCGCCCTTGCTGGCCATGACCCGCCTCCTCTCGGAACGAGGGACGTCCCCTCGCGGGATCATTCTAGCCAATACCGCGCGTGCAACCGCCGCTCCAGCGCGAGCTCGGTCTGCTCTCCGAGTCGCACGCGCACGGCGCCGTCGCGATCGGTACGCAGGATCTCGGCGCCCGCCGCTCGGTAGCGCTCGAGCACCTGCGGATGCGGATGGCCGAAGCGGCTGCGATAGCCGACCGGCACAATCGCCCAGCGCGGCGCGACGGCGGCGACGAACTCCGGCGACGAGGACGTCCGGCTGCCATGGTGCGGCACCACCAGCACGTCGCTCTTTACGGTTTCGCTCTGCAGAAGCTCGAGCTCCGCGCCGCGCTGGATGTCGCCGGTGAGCAGCACGGTCTTCCCGCCGGCCGAGATTCGCAGCACGCAGCTGCCGTCGTTTCGCCGCGACGCGCGTGCCGGGCCGGGATGCAGGAACTCGAAGCGCACGCCGTCCCATTCCCAGCCCTCGCCCCGCGCGCAGCGATGCGCCGACGCCGCAAGGGCCTGCAAGGGATGCGTCGGGGCGAGCGAAGAAGCGAGCACCGCCACTTCGAAAGTCTCGAGTACGGTGAGCGCGCCGCCGAGGTGGTCGTTGTCCTCGTGCGAGAGCACGAGCAGGTCGAGCGCTGCCACGCCTTCGCCGCGCAGCGCCGGCACGAGAACTCGCGCACCGCTGTCCGATTCGGCGCCGAACGCGGGCCCGGTATCGTAGAGGAGCGCGTGGTTGGCCGTGCGCGCCAGGACCGCGAGGCCCTGGCCGACGTCGAAGGTCGTGATCCAGGCTTCACCGGACGGAGGCCGGGGCGGCGGAGCGAGGAACGCGGGCGCCATTAGCGCGAGCCCGACACTGCGCCAGGGCACGCCGCGCGGCGCGAGCAGCCAGGCGGCGCCCGCCAGCGCGCAGCCGATCGCCCATACCGGCGGCGCGTGCTGCTGCCACAGCGCCGCCGGAAGCGCGGCACACCATTCCAGAAACTCGAGCAGCCATTGCACGAGCCACGCGGCCAGATGGAGAAGCGCATCAATGGGCAGGAGCGCCGCCACCAGCGCCAGCGGCGTGATGACCACAGAGACGAGCGGAATGGCGAGCGCGTTGGCGATCGGCCCGGCGAGCGAGAGCTGGGCGAACAGCAGCAGCGCGGCGGGCGCGAGGCCGATCGTGATCGTCCATTGAATCCTTGCCCATTGCATGACCCGCGACTCGCCGCTGTTCCAGCCGGCCACTGCATAGAAGATGAGCACGACCGCGCCGAAGGATAGCCAGAGCCCCGGCGAGAGCGGCGCCCAAGGGTCGAGGAGCACTATGGCGGCCAGCGCGAGCGCCAGCGTGCGCCACGGCGTAGTGATGCGCCCCGACCAAAGCGCGGCGGCGAAGACCGTCACCATCCAGAAGGTGCGCTGCGCGGGCACGCCCCAACCTGCAAGCAACGTATAGCCGAGCGCGGCGAGAATCGCCGCCAAAGCCGCCGCCTTCCTCGCCGGCGCGCGCAGCGCCAGGAGCGCCACGCGGCGCCAGAACGCGGCCACGAGCCATGCGGCGAGGCCCGACACGAGCGTCACGTGCAGACCGGAGATGCTCATGAGGTGCGTTACGCCGGTGCGGTTGAAGAGCTGCCATTCCTCGCGCGAGATCGCGCGCTGGTCGCCGACGGCGAGCGCGGCGAGGATGCCCTGCGCCGGCGAGGGCCCGAGCACCGCGAGGAAACGCTCGCGCACGGACTCGCGCATGCGCTCGATTTCCATCAAGGGGCTCCGCTTGAGGCCCAGGAGCTTCTGGCCGTCGCCCGGACGAACGTAGCCCGTGGCGCCGATGCCCCGCTCGAGGAGCCACGCCTCGTAGTCGAAGCCGTGCGGGTTCACGACGCCGTGCGGGCGGTGCAGCCGCACCGTGAACGCCCAGCGCTCGCCTGGATGGACCACTGCAGGAGCGTCGTACCAGCTGAGCAGGACCTTCCTGGGCAAGCGCGCGTCGGCCGACTCGACGTCGAAATCGAAGCGCAGGCTGCGCTCGCCCACGGCCGGAAGGCCGGAGACCACGCCGACCACGGCGATATCCCGCCCTTCGAGCCCGCCGGGCAGCCAATCGCTCATCCGCCACTGTGCGCAGGCCGCGGCCCAGAAGAACCCGGCGGCGAGCGCCGCCGGAACGCGCAGCGCCTTCCAGCGCAGCGCCGCGCCGGCGAGCGGCAGGACGAGCCACGCCCACGCGAGCGGCGGCAGCGCCGCCTGGATCTGCAGGAGCGCGGCACCGGCGGCGAACGCGAAGGCGGCATAGGTCATCTACAATGGAACGCGCCGCCGGCGTTGCGGCTGACCGTGCCGCGCAAGCTCTTTCGCAAGTACCTCCCGAATCCCGAAGCCGTGCTCGCCAGGCCGTGGTGCGCGCCTTTCCGGCCGTGGCTGTCGCATCCGAACCTCTGGCATCTCAACCGCCGCTCGGTCGCGGGGGCGGTGGCGATCGGCCTGTTCGCCGGGCTGATTCCCGGGCCGTTCCAGATGCTCGGCGCGCTGCTGCTCGCGATCCCTCTGCGGCGGAACATTCCGGTGGCGCTGGCGGTGACCTTCTATACCAATCCCCTCACCATCGTGCCGCTCTATTTCCTGGCCTACGGCTACGGGCGCCTGCTGCTGCCCGGCGGCTGGGAATCCGCGCTCGAGCCCTTCGCGTGGAACTGGGACGACTTCGCCGGCTCGGTGCAGGGCCTGTGGCAGTGGACGCTGAGCCTCGGCAAGCCGCTCGGCGTGGGGCTCGTCGCGCTCGCCCTCACGCTGGCGGTGATCGGCTACTTCGCCGTGAACTTCGCGTGGCGCGCCTACGTAGCCGCGCTATGGCGCAAGCGCGCGCGCCGGCACGCCGCGTAGCTCCAGGCGGCCGTCGACCAGCTCGTAGACCCGCTCGGCGCGCGCCGCGAGCCCGGCATCGTGCGTGACGATGACGAACGCGGTGCCGTGCGAGGCGGAAAGGCGCAGCATCGACTCGAAGACATCGTCGGCGGTGTGCGAGTCGAGGTTGCCGGTCGGCTCGTCGGCCAGCACGCAGGCCGGCTCGGTCACCATGGCGCGCGCGAAGGCGCAACGCTGGCGCTCGCCGCCGGAGAGCTCGCCGGGCTGGTGCTCGAGCCGCCCGCCGAGCCCCACTTCGACAAGAAAGTGTCTCGCCTTCTCGAAGGCGGCCGCGCGCTCCATGCGCCGGATGAGCAGCGGCATGGCGACGTTCTCGATCGCCGTGAACTCGGGCAGCAGGTGGTGGAACTGGTAGACGAAGCCGAGCGTGCGGTTGCGCACCGCGCCGCGCTCGCCCTCGCTCATCTCCGAGAAGGCGCGCCCCTGGATGAACACCTGCCCGGCGCTCGGCGTGTCGAGCCCGCCGAGGACGTGCAGCAGCGTCGACTTGCCCGAGCCCGAGCGGCCCATGATCGCGATACGCTCGCCGCGGTGAATCTCCAGGTCGACGCCGAGCAGCACCGGCACCGGCTGCGGGCCCTGGTACGTCTTCTTCAGCCCGCGCGCGGCGATGACCGGGTCATGAATGGCCTCCCGAATACCCTCATTCATACCTTAGCGCTTCCGCGGGATTGACGCGCGAGGCGCTCCAGCTCGGATACAGGGTCGCCGCGAAGGACAGGCCGAGCGCCATCAGGCTGATTCGCACCACGTCGGCCCATTGCAGGTCCGAGGGCAGCTCGGGGATGAGGTACACGTCCTTCGAGAGGAACTTGATGCGGAAGAGGCTCTCGATGGCCGGCACGATGACGTCGATGTTGAGCGCGGTGAGGACGCCGACGACCACGCCCACCAGCGTGCCGATCACGCCCATCAGCATGCCCTGCACGATGAAGATCTGCATGACCGACGCCGGCCGCGCGCCGAGCGTGCGCAGGATGGCGATGTCGGACTGCTTGTCCTTCACCGCGAGCACCAGCGTCGAGATGATGTTGATGGCCGCGACCAGGATGATCAGGCCGAGGATGATGAACATCATGCGCTTCTCGATGTCCACGGCGCGGAAGAAGTTGGCGTGGGTGCGGGTCCAGTCGGTCGCGTACAGCTCGCGCGGCAGGTCGCGCAGCAGGTCGACCGCCACGTCGTGCGCGGCGAAGAGGTCGTCGAGCTTGAGGCGCACGCCGGTCACGTTGGCGCCGAGCTGATAGAGCGTCTGCGCGTCCTGCAGGTGGATCAGAGCAAGCCCGGCGTCGGCATCGGCGATGCCGGCCTCGAACGTGCCGACCAGCGTGAACTGCTTGAGGCGCGGGATCACGCCGGCGGGCGTGACCAGGCCCTGCGGCGCGACCAGCGCGACCTTGTCGCCCGGCAGCACGCCGAGCGCGCGCGCGAGATCGACGCCGAGCACCACGCCGAACTGGCCCGGCTGCAGCGCATCGAGCGATCCCGTGCGCATGTGGCTGCCGAGATCGGCGACCTTCGCTTCTTCCTCGGGCAGGATGCCGCGCACGATCGCGCCGCGCACCGCCTGCCCGGCCGAGAGCATGGCCTGCGCCTGCACGAATGGGGCAGCGGCGAGCACGTGCGGGCGGCCGGAGGCGAGCTTCGCTATCGCCGGCCAATCGGCCAGGCGATTGTCGAGCGAGATGATCTGCACGTGCGAGGCGACGCCGAGGATGCGCGTGCGTACCTCCTTCTGGAAGCCGTTCATCACCGAGAGCACGACGATCAGCGCCCACACGCCGACGAAGATGCCGATCATCGAGACGAGGGAGTTGATGCCGATGAAGCGATTGCGGCGCCGTGCCCGCGTGTAGCGCAGGCCGACAAGGAGCTCGTATCGCATGAGGTCGCGCGAGGATACTACAATCGCCCGGATGGACGCCGAGAGCGCGCGGCTTCTTAAGGCGCTGATCGCGAACGAGCGCATCGCCCATCTCGCCACGCTGCGTGGCGGCGCGCCCATGGCGTCGATGACGCTCTACATGCCAGGCGCCGACTATTGCGCCTTCTGGGTGCACGTCAGCCGGCTTGCCTGGCATACCCAGGACATGCAGCACGACCCGCGCGTGGCGCTCTCCATCAGCGAGACCGATGATGGCCGGCGCGATCCCTTTACGCTCATGCGCGTCACGATCCGCGGCGACGCTGCGGATCTCAAGGATGATCTGTCGATGAAAGAGGCATGGCTCAGGCGCTTCCCCGAGCAGGCGATCAATTTCGAGCTCGCCGATTTCTCGTTCTGGAAAATCGCGCCGCGCGACGCCCGCTTCGTCGCCGGCTTCGGGCGCATTCACAACATCTCGGCAACGGACCTGGCGAGGACGGCGCACGCATGAACGCACAGCAACTGAGGGCGCTGCAGGCGCCGAGACCACCAGCACTCAATAGCGCTTCGCCGCCTCGCGGAGCGCCTCGCCGACACGGGCCCGCAACGCCGCGGGCGAAAGCACTTCCACGTCGCGCCCGAACTTGAGGATCTCCATCACCAGCTCGCGATCGTCGGAGTAAGGCACCTCGAGAATGTAGCTGCCGTCGTTGTCGATGCGAGAGCGCTGCTTCGGATGCCACTCCTGCGCCGATATCCAGCGCGCGGCTTCGGCCGTGAACTTGAGGCCCGCCCACTGCACCTCGCGACCGGCGAAGATGCCGTAGCCTGCGCCGAGGTGCTCGTCGAGCTCTGTGGCCGGGATTTCCCTGGCGCGCCCGTCGCGCAGCGCGGCGTCGCGGATCGCGTCGACGGCGAAGCTGCGCAGGTCGTTGCGCAGGTGGCACCACGCATCGAGGTACCAGTTGTCGCGGTAGTGCACGAGCCGCTGCGGCGACACTTCGCGCTCGGTCTCGCGGTCCTGCTTGCGGTTGTAGTGCCGGATCCAGAGCCGCGAGCGCTTGAGCACTGCCGCGGCGATCGTGCTGAATTGTGCGCTGCCCGCCTCGCGTCGCTCCGGCTGGAAGATGCGGATGCGCTTCGCCACTTCCTCCCAGGAATGGTCGCCCGAGCCAAGGATGCCGCGCAGGCGCTCGCGCAGCGGCTCGATCTGGCCATCCAGCATGCCGGGCTGCAGGTCGCCGAGCATGCGCAGCGTGGTCAGGAGCGCGAGGACCTCGGCGGAGTCGAACCAAAGGCCGGGCAGCTGGTAGCGCGGGCCGGAGCGCGGTCTTCCGAACCGGTAGCCGTTCGCCTCGCGGTCGTACTCGATCGGCGCGTTGAACCGGTCGCGCATGTATGCGAGATCGCGCTTGACGCCGGCGCGCGACGTGCCGAGCGCCTCCTGCAGCGTCGCGAACGAGACGACCTTGCGCTCGTTCAGCAGGCGGTCGATCTTGTAGAAGCGCTCGAGGCGGTCCATCTAGGCGAGGAATGCCGGCGCGGTCACCGTCCTGCCGAGGAACTGACGGATCGCCTGCCAATACTCGGGGTGGATACCGATGTCGTTGTGCCGCGCGTTGGGCACGACCACCGCCGTGACCGGACCGCGCCAGGCCTTGGCCAGCGCCTTGCCGCGCTCGGGCGGAACGATCGTGTCCGCGCCCGCGATGAGCGCGAGCATCGGCGCATCGATCGTGCGCGCGCGGCTCGCCGAATCGAAGCGGTGGCGCAGCAGCAGCCCGACCAGCAGGAACGGATAGTGGCCGCGTCCCACGGCCGCCATGCTGTCGTACGGCGTGACGAGGACGACCGCCGCCACGGGACGCTGCGACGCGAGATACGTAGCGACGCCCGAGCCGAGGCTGCGGCCCATCACGATGATGCGCTTTCGGTCGACGCCGGGGAGCGAAGCCACCTGGTCGTAGATCGCAAGCGCATCGCCGAAGAACGCCTGCTCGCCGGGCGTGCCGGTGCTCTTCCCGTAGCCGCGGTAGTTGAAGAACACGAGCGAGATGCCGCGCAGCTGCCCGGCCTCGAGCGCTAGGTGCGACACCTCCTCGGCATTGCCGCCGAAGTAGATGAGCACCGGCGCCGCGCGCGCCGCCGAACCGTTGGGAATGAACCAGCCCTGCAGGCGCTGGCCGTCGGCAGTCTCTAGCTCGAGCTCCCGGGCGTCGGGCTGCGCCGTGAACACGGCGGCGCGCATGCCTTCGACGAGCGGCTGCGGGAAAAAAATCATCCGGTCCTGGGCGAAATAGATGAGCACATGCAGGACGGCGAGGGCCGTGAGCACGGCGACGATCGCAGCAGCCGCGAGGGACATGGCTTTCGGCCGGCGAACCGCTTTCAGGGAGACCACGCCTGCGATTCTAGAATCACTGGGGCCGATATCGACGGAGCGAGGAATGCCCAAGGCGAACGACCTTTACTACGAAGCGCACGGCTCAGGCGAGCCGCTATTCCTGGTGTCCGGTCTGGGCGGCACGGCGGCCTACTGGAAGCCGAACCTGCCGGCGCTCGCCGCGAAGTACCGCGTGATCGTGCACGACCACCGCGGCGCGGGAAACAGCGCGCACTCGAAGATCCGCTACTCGGTCGACCAGATGACCGACGACCTCGTGCGGCTGATGGACCACCTGAAGATCGAGCGCGCGCATTTGGTCGGCCACTCGACCGGCGGCGCCATCGGACAGACGCTGGCCGTCACGCGGCCCGAGCGGCTGAAGAAACTGGTGCTCTTCGCCACCTGGACCAAGGCCGACAAGTTCTTCCGCCAGCTATTCGCCGCTCGCCGCGCGCTGCTGACGGAGGTCGGAAAGGAAGCCTACGTGCGCGCCGGAACGCTGTTCCTTTATCCGCCGTCGTGGATCAAGGCGAACGAGCGGATGATCGAGGAGCGCGAGAGCCTGACTATCGCCGCCTTCGCGCCGCCCGAAGTGGTGGCGAGCCGCATCGACGCGATCGTCGCCTTCGACCGCACGGCCGAGCTGTCGCGCATCAGGACGCCGACGCTGGTCCTGTGCGCGAAGGACGACTTCATCACGCCGGCTTACTTCTCGGAGCAGCTCGCGCAGATGATTCCGGGCGCGCAGCTCGTGCTCATGCCGCAGGGCGGGCACTGCGCCTCGGAGACGGTGCTCGAGGCGTTCAACGCGACGCTGCTGACCTTTCTTTCCTAGCCGTCCTGCTGGCCCTCGCTCATCGGGTCGAGCTGGCGATCGGCCTTGCGGCGCTCTCCGTGCCAGCTACGATATCCATCAGAGGCGACTGGTCCGGCTCCTGGTCGGTCTCGAGACAGCCGAGCGGCTTCTCGCGACGCTCTTCGCCGTCGAACTCGCCCGGCCAGCGCCGGCGACGCTCTTCGCCGGAGTAGGCGTCGACGAG
>CAYZFN010000113.1:0-14232 GCA_964477695.1 uncultured Enterobacteriaceae bacterium
CGCCTTGGCGCCGGCCAGGTTCAATCCCTTGAAGAACTCGAGCGTCTGCTTGAGCGGCCAGCGCGCGAGCTCGTGCAGCGTCGCCTCGCCGAGCCGCACATGCCGCGCTTCGCGGCGCAGGCGCGCGCCGCCGCATTCCGGGCAGGGCTGCCGGTTGATCAGCTTGGCGAGCTCCTCGCGCACGACCGCCGAATCGGTCTCGCGGTAGCGCCGCTCGAGGCTCGGGACGATGCCCTCGAAGGCATGCTCCTTCACGCTGGCGCGTCCCGGGTCGGTCGCATAGCGGAAGGCGATCCTCTCCTTCCCCGAGCCGTACAGAATAATCTGCTGGATGGCGTCTTCGAGCATCTCCCAGGGCTGCTCGAGGTCGAAGCTGTAGTGCCGCGCCAGCGCCTGCAGCATCGCGTAGTAAAAGGAGTTGCGCCGGTCCCAGCCGCGGATCGCGCCGCCCGCAAGCGAAAGGTTCGGATGCGCGACGACGCGCTTCGCGTCGAAGAACTCGACCGTTCCCAGCCCGTCGCAGCGCGGGCAGGCGCCGGCCGGATTGTTGAACGAGAAGAGCCGCGGCTCGAGCTCGGGCAGCGCGTAATCGCAGCCCGGCGCCGGGCATGCGTAGCGCGCCGAAAACAGATGCTCCTTGCCCGAGTCGCTCTCCGCGACCGCGGCACGGCCGTCGGCATGCCGCAGTGCCGTCTCGAGCGACTCGGCGAGCCGCTGCCGGGCATCGGGGCTCGCCCGCACACGGTCGATCACCACGTCGATCGTGTGCTTGCGGTTCTTGGCGAGGCGCGGCGCGGCGTCCAGCTCGTGCACGGCGCCGTCGATGCGCACCCGGGAAAAGCCCTGCGCGCGCAGCTCGTCGAGCAGGTTGGCCTGCTCGCCTTTGCGCTCGGCCACCACCGGCGCGAGGACCATCAGGCGCGTGCCCTCGGGCAGCGCGAGCAGGTGGTCGACCATCTGCGCGACGGTATGAGCCTCGAGCGCGAGCCCGTGCTGAGGGCAATAGGGCGTACCGGCGCGCGCGAAGGCGAGGCGCAGGTAATCGTGGATCTCGGTCACCGTGCCGACGGTCGAGCGCGGATTGTGGCTCGCTGCCTTCTGCTCGATGGCGATGGCGGGCGAGAGCCCCTCGATCAGGTCTACGTCGGGCTTCTCCATGAGCTCGAGGAACTGGCGCGCGTACGCCGAGAGCGATTCGACGTAGCGGCGCTGCCCTTCCGCGTAGAGCGTGTCGAACGCGAGCGAGCTCTTGCCCGAGCCGGACAGCCCGGTGATGACGACCAGCCGCTCGCGCGGCAGATCGACGCTGACGTTCTTAAGGTTGTGCGTGCGTGCGCCGCGGATACGGATGGGATTCACTCGGAAAGGGAGGGCATCGAGCCGAAAAAGCGAAACTTGCTACTATAGCGCGTCTCGTTTTCCCGCTCGACTCCTCTCTCCGGTCTTCCTTGAACGCCGATCGAATGAGTGCGGCCGAATGGCGCGCCGGCGCGAGCCTTGCCGGCGTCTACGGCCTGCGCATGCTCGGGCTGTTCTTCATCCTGCCGGTGTTCGCCGTGCATGCGTCGACGCTGCGCGGCGGCCAGGATCTGACCCTGGTCGGCATCGCGATCGGCGGCTACGGCCTTGCGCAGGGCTGCCTGCAGATTCCATTCGGCATGGCCTCCGATCGCTGGGGACGCAAGCCGCTTCTCTACGTCGGCCTGCTGGTGTTTGCCGCAGGCAGCTTTCTCGGCGTCGCGGCGGGCGACATCTGGACCGCCATCGCGGCGCGGATCCTCCAGGGCGCCGGGGCGATCAACTCCGTGGCCATGGCCCTTGCCGCCGACCTGACGCGCGAGCAGCACCGCACGAAGATCATGGCCATGATCGGCATGACGATCGGCCTCATGTTCGCCGTGTCGCTCGTCGGTGCGCCGCTGCTTTACCGCTACATCGGCATGGGCGGCATCTTTGCGCTGACCGGCGCGCTCTCGCTCGCGGCCATGGCGGTCGTCAAATTCTTCGTGCCCGACGCGGCACTACGGCCACGCAGCGAGCCGAGCGTCGCTGCTCATCCGTCGCGGCTGCTCGATCGCGAGCTGCTGCGGCTCAACATGGGCATCTTCGTGCTGCACATCGTGCTCTATGCGATGTTCGTGGTCGTGCCGCCGCTTCTCGTGCGTGCCGGCTGGCCGCTCGCCGCGCATTGGAAGATCTACCTGCCGACCCTTGCGGTCTCTTTCGTTCTCATGGTGCCGGCGATCCTCTACGCGGACCGGCGAAACCGGCCCAAGCCGGTCCTGCTGGCCGCGGTGGCCCTGCTCGGCGCCACGCTGGCCGCGCTGGCCGCGAGCGGCTCGGGCAGCCTGGGGCTCGCCGCGGCAATGCTCGGCTTCTTCGTCGGATTCAACATATTGGAAGCGATGTTGCCGGCGCTCATTTCGCGCATGGCGCCGGCGCATGGCCGGGGGCTTGCCATCGGCGTGTACAACACGACGCAGACGCTCGGCGTTTTCTTTGGTGGCCTGGTGGGCGGCGCCGTGGCCAAGCACTACGGGCCGGCCGCCGTGTTCGGCACGTCTGCCGTACTATGCGGGCTTTGGTTCGCCACGGCGCTCGGCATGCGGCCGCCGGCGCGGCGAGCGGTCAACGACCTTGCGAGTCTCACGTTTAGCATCGCATCGGGTGTGAATCTCGACGGACTGGACCGGGCGCTCGCTGCGGTACGCGGCGTGCGCGAAGCCGAGGTGCTCGGGGAGCAGCGCATCGCGCGCCTCAAGGTGGTCAGCGGCGAGTGGGACGAGGGCAGGGTACGTCAACTGGTCAGCGGGGAGGTGTGATATGGCTTCAGTGAACAAGGTGATCCTGGTCGGCAATCTCGGCGCTGACCCGGAAACAAAGTACCTTCCGAGCGGCGACGCGGTCACTAACATCCGGCTCGCCACGACGGATCGGTGGAAGGACAAGGCGAGCGGCGAAATGAAGGAGGCAACCGAGTGGCATCGCATCGCCTTTTTCGGCCGTGTCGCGGAGATCGCCGGCGAGTACCTGAAGAAGGGCTCGCAGGTCTACATCGAAGGCCGAATCCGGACCCGCAAGTGGCAGGACAAGGACGGCCAGGACCGCTATAGCACCGAGATCGTCGCCGATAGCATGCAGATGCTCGGCTCGCGCTCGGGCAGCGGCGAACCGCGCGAGCCACGCGCGGAACCAGTCGGCACGCGAGCGGCCGAGCCGAAGGCGGCGAGCGGTGCGAAGAAGCCGGCCGGCAAGTTCGACGACATGGAGGACGACATTCCCTTTTAGACGGGAAGCCGCGCCGTGACTTTCCCGGGTTTGCTGGCAGTCGGCGGCGGCGCGGCCGTAGGCGCCTGGCTGCGATGGTGGCTGGGGATCGTGCTCAATCCTCTGTTCCCGACCTTGCCGCTCGGCACGCTTGCCGCGAATCTCATCGGCGGCTACCTGATCGGCATTGCGCTTGCCCTTCTCACGCACTTCGAGGCGCTACCTCCGGAGGTGCGCCTGCTTCTCGTGACCGGTTTTCTCGGCGGACTCACCACCTTCTCCACTTTCTCCGCGGAGGCCGCCACCTTGCTCGGCCGCAGCCAGTACGGCTGGGCCGCGGCGCTCATCGTCGCGCATGTCGTCGGATCGATCGCCATGACATTCGCCGGAGCGGCTTCGATGCGCGTTGTCCTGAGGTGAGTCATCACGAGAACCGCAAGCCTGTTTTACCCTTGAATGCGCGGGTTTTCGTCCCAAAATCAGGGATATAATCGCGCGGCAAGGGAATGACATGCCCATTTACGAATATCGCTGCACGGTGTGTGGCCATCAGGCCGAGTATCTGCAGAAGATCTCGGAGCCGCCTTTGACGGTTTGCACGGCGTGCGGCAAGCCGACCTTCACGAAGCTGCTGAGCGCGGCCGGCTTCCAGCTCAAGGGAAGCGGCTGGTACGCGACGGATTTCAAAGGCGGCAGCAAGAAAGCGGCGTCATCGGGCGAAGGCAAGGCGGATTCGAAGGGCGATGCGAAGCCGGAATCCAAGCCGGAATCGAAGCCGGAATCGAAGCCTGAAACCAAGACCGAAACGAAGAGCGAATCGAACAGCGAATCGAAGGCCGCCGTCTGAGAGACGAGCGGGCTGGCTGACCGGCCCGGCGATAGCCGGGCCTTTTCATTTCCGGAGCAGTGAAAAAGTATCTCATTACCGGCCTTCTCATCTGGATCCCGCTGGTCATCACCATCTGGGTCCTGAAGGTCATCTTCGACGCGCTCGACCAGTCGCTGCTCCTGCTGCCGGACTCGTTTCAGACCGAGCACTGGCTCGGGGTTCACATTCCCGGGCTGGGCGCGATCCTCACGATCGTGGTCGTCTTACTCACTGGCATCTTCGCCACCAACTTCTTCGGCGCGCGGCTGGTCGAGCTCTGGCACGACATCCTGCAGCGCATTCCGGTGGTGAACTCGATCTACTCGAGCGTGAAGCAGATCTCCGACACGCTGTTCTCGTCGAGCGGCCAGGCATTCCGCAAAGCGCTGCTCGTGCAATGGCCGCACCAGGGCATGTGGACGATCGCCTTTCTCACCGGCACACCCGGCGGAGACGTGGTCAACTATGTGCCCGAAGATTGCCTGAGCGTCTATGTGCCGACCACGCCGAACCCCACCGGCGGCTACTTCATCATCGTGCGCCGCAGCGACATCATCGAGCTCGACATGAGCGTCGACCAGGCGCTGAAGTACATCATCTCCATGGGCGTGGTGCCGCCGCTCCCGAAGTCCAACTTAGGCAAGTAGATGCGTACGCATTATTGCGGTGAGCTTACCGCCGCGCTCGTCGATCGCACGGTGACCTTGTGCGGCTGGGCGCACCGACGGCGCGACCATGGCGGGGTGATTTTCGTGGATCTGCGCGACCGTGAAGGTCTCGCCCAGGTGGTTTTCGATCCGGACCGCAAGGCCGCGTTCCAGACTGCCGAGCGGGTCAGAAACGAATACGTCCTCAAGGTCACGGGCAAGGTGCGCCGGCGGCCGGCGGGTACGGTGAACCCGGAGCTGCGCTCGGGCGAGATCGAGGTCTTGGCGCACGAGGTCGAGGTGCTCAATCCCTCGGTGGCGCTGCCTTTCCAGCTCGACGACGAGAATCTCTCCGAGATCACGCGCCTCACGCATCGCGTGCTCGACCTGCGTCGCGCGCCGATGCAACGCAACCTCCGGCTGCGCTATCGCGCCGCCATGGCGGCGCGCGGCTACCTCGATGCGCACGGCTTCATCGACATCGAGACCCCGATGTTGACGCGCTCGACGCCGGAAGGCGCGCGCGACTATCTGGTGCCGAGCCGCGTGCATCCGGGCGCATTCTTCGCCCTGCCGCAGTCGCCGCAGCTCTTCAAGCAGCTGCTCATGGTGGCGGGCTTCGATCGCTACTACCAGATCGTCAGGTGCTTTCGCGACGAGGATCTGCGCGCCGATCGGCAGCCGGAATTCACGCAGATCGACATCGAGACTTCGTTTCTCGACGAGCGAGCGGTGCAGGACCTGATGGAAGGTCTGGTGCGCCATGTTTTCCGCGACGTGCGGGGCGTCGAGCTGCCCGAACCGTTTCCGCGCCTTTCATTCGCCGAGGCGATGGCGCGCTACGGCGTGGACAAGCCCGACCTGCGCATCCCCCTCGAGCTGACCGAGCTCACCGACCTCATGAAAACGGTGGACTTCAAGGTATTCCGGCAGGCGGCGGAGACGCCTGGCGGACGCGTCGCCGCCTTGAAGGTGTCGTGCGAGCTGACGCGCAAGGAGATCGACGACTACGCGCCGTTCGTCGCGAACTACGGAGCGAAGGGTCTCGCCTACATCAAGGTCAACGACGCG
Organism: uncultured Enterobacteriaceae bacterium; assembly: GCA_964477695.1. Lineage (GTDB taxonomy): Bacteria > Pseudomonadota > Gammaproteobacteria > Burkholderiales > SG8-39 > SCGC-AG-212-J23. The sequence goes on from CAYZFN010000113.1 coordinate 5,854, forward strand.
GCGCGGGTTCCGGACGGCCTGCAATCGCCGATCGTCAAATTCCTTCCTGCCGAGGTGTTGCGTCAGGTGCTGGAGCGCAGCGGCGCGAAAAACGGCGACCTAGTCTTCTTCGGCGCAGACAGGGCAAAGATCGTTAACGATGCCCTGGGCGCGCTGCGCGTGAAGATCGGTCACGACAAGGGCCTGGTGGCCAAGGAATGGCGTCCCCTGTGGGTAGTCGACTTCCCGATGTTCGAATGGGACGAGGAAGGCAAGCGCTGGTCGGCGATGCACCATCCGTTCACTGCGCCGCGCGACGGCCACGAGGATCTGCTCGCCAGCGACCCGGGCCGCGCGCTCTCCAAGGCCTACGACGTGGTGTTGAACGGCTGGGAGATCGGGGGCGGCTCGCTGCGCATTCATCGCGCCGACGTCCAGAGCAAAGTGTTCGAGGCACTGGGCATTTCGGCGCAGGAAGCGCGCGAGAAGTTCGGCTTCCTGCTCGACAACCTTCAATACGGTGCGCCGCCGCACGGCGGCATCGCCTTCGGCCTGGATCGGCTGACGACGCTGATGGCCGGCGCCGATTCGATCCGGGACGTGATCGCGTTCCCGAAGACCCAGCGCGCGCAGGACCTGCTCGTGCAGGCGCCGAGCCCGGTCGACGAGAAGCAGCTGCGCGAGCTCGGTATCCGCCTGCGAGACAATCCGAAGGGCTAGATGCGCGGGTGGGCCGCAGCCTGCTTATCGCTATGGCTCGGCACGGCGATCGCCCTCTCTGGCGACATCGCGGTCGGCGAGCTGCCGCTGCAGGCACGCGCAACGCTCCAGCTCATCCGTGCCGGCGGACCGTTCCCCTACGCCCGCGATGGCGTCGCGTTCGCCAACCGCGAAGGTCAGTTGCCAAAACGACCCCGCGGCTATTACCGCGAGTTTACGGTGACGACGCCGGATATCCGGGGCCGCGGGCCGCGACGCATCGTGGCCGGGCGCGGCGGCGAGCTCTATTACACGGACGACCACTACCGCAGTTTCCGTCGCATTATTGAGTGATGGGCAAGCTCGCCCGACGATTGAAAGATGCGTCGCGCTCGGGCGTGTACCGGGCGACGCGTGCCGACGAGGTGCTCGAAGCGGCGCGTGACGCGACGCTGGATAACGTACGCATCGATGCCCGGCGCGAACCGCTCACGGCGATCGCCAAGGCGCTCGATTTTCCCGACTGGTTCGGCGGCAACTGGGACGCCCTGGAGGACTGCCTCGGGGATCTTTCCTGGCGGCCCGGCGGCCACGTCCTGGTGTTCACGGGCTTCCCGCACGGCGACGACCTTGGCGTGCTGATCGACGTGCTCCGCTCGAGCGCGCAATTCTGGGCAGAGCGCTCGCGCCCGTTTTTCGCCGTGTTCATCGACCCGCGGCGTGAGCTGACGCTGCCGAACTTGTTTCGCGAAGCGTGACGCCGAAGCTGCCGATCTCGGTTCTCGTCGTGGTGCACACGGCAGACCTGCAGGTGCTGCTGCTCGAGCGGCGCACGCGCTCAGGGTACTGGCAATCCGTGACCGGCTCCCTGGACCGTCTCGATGAGCCGCTCGAGGCGGCAGCGGCGCGCGAGGTTTTCGAAGAGACCGGCATCCCTAGCGCCAGCAGCGCGCTGTCGCGGTGGAATACTGCCAATACGTTCGAGATCTACGCGCAATGGCGCCACCGCTTCGCGCCGGGAGTTCTGTACAACGTCGAGCACGTCTTCGGCCTGCGCCTTGCGGGACGCGCGCCGGTCACCCTTGCCGCCGATGAGCATGTCGCCTTCACGTGGCTACCGTGGCGTCAGGCGGCGGCGAGATGCTTTTCGTGGTCGAACCGCGATGCGATCATGATGCTCGGGGAGCGCTTCGCGTGATGCGCTGCGCGTGGGCCGTCTTCTTCGCGTTGCTAGGCTGCGCGACGGCGCCATCGCTCGACGAGGCGCGCATCGCTTCCTCGTCGCCGGAAATCGCCTCGTGCGCGGAATGGTTCCGTGCGCTCGATGCCGAGGTGGCCGCCGCCGGCGTGCGGGACTTGCAGTATGCAGCGATCCCCGGCTTTCCTTATCTGCGCGCCGATCGCTTCCTGGCGGGATCGGCCGGCCGCGTGGCAGCGCACGCGCCGGCCTTCGACGCGCTGGCCGACCGGCTGCTCTCCCACGACGTGGAATCGCGTCGCTACGAGATCGACAACCTTCCTGCGGCAGTCGTGGAAAAATGGTCGGGCATGCGCTTCGAGGATTCGCGTGCGGTCGCGCTGCGAAGGAGCGTGCAATGCGGCCGCCTGCTTCGCGGAATGGAGCTCGCCAGACCGGAAATGCGCTCTGCGCTTCTCGCGCGCGTTGTGCTGCCGCCCTCGCCCGCGGCCGGTCCGGCGTGCAAGCCGCCTTCGACCTTGCGGGGAGGGGCAATTGTGCGCTTCAGCCCGCCGCCCGGCGGCCTGTCGCGCTCTGCAGCGGCGGGTTGGCTGCTCCGCGCCGAGCTCGATCCGCTGGGCCAGGCGCTCATTCCCCCGCGCGAGTTCGAAGCGCTGGCGGCGAGCTATGCGCCTGGCTTGGCGATCGCCGTGGCGTCGGATGCCGATCGCTTCGGGGCGCTGCGCTGGCGCCGCGGCGCGGCGCGCCCGGAAATCGATGCCACGGAGCCGGCGGTATACGTTCGCCCCGCCTATGCGCGCTATGGCGAGTACGGCTTGCTGCAAATCGTCTACCTGCTGCTTTTTCCGAACGACCGAATCACTTGGCGCGTGACGCTCGCGCCCGATGGGGAGCCGCTCGCCTACGACGCGAGCGGCGCGGACGGCTGCTACTGGATTGCGCTCACGCCCCGCGCCCGACTGCGCGACGCATCGTTACCGGCCCCGCACGAGCTGCCGCGCCTGCGTGACGACGAGCGGCCGCTCGTCAGTATCGCCGCCGCGACGCACCGCAGCGAGGTATCCGGCGTCGTCTCCGGTACGGAGAGCCTTGCGCGGTATGCGTTGCGGCCCTACGACGAGTTGCGCTCGGCGCCGACGCTGGACGGGCGTAATCGCGCGGCGGTCGGCCGCCCCGCGCTCGATGACGCCGATCGCATCGAGCAGCGCTTCGCCTTCGACCTGCCGGAGCCTCGCCCGTGATCCAGCGCCTGCGCGTCGTGACGCTGAACATTCACAAGGGCTTGTCGCATTTCAATCGGCGCATGGTGATACACGACCTGCGCGATGGCCTGCGTGCGCTCGACCCCGACCTGGTCTTCCTTCAGGAAGTGCAGGGCCTCAACCAGCGCTTCGCCATGCGCTTCGCCGCGCACCCGGAGGAGCCGCAGCATCAGTTCCTCGCCGGCAACGAATGGCAATACTGCTACGGCCAGAACGCCGTCTACGACCACGGCCATCATGGCAATGCCATCCTGTCGCGCTTCGGCTTCGTGTCGTTCGAGAACGAGGACGTGTCGGACCATCGCTACGAGCGGCGCGGGCTTCTGCATAGCGTGGTCGCCGTGCCGGGCTGGCGGCGCAACCTGCACTGCGTATGCGTGCACCTGTCGCTGCACGAGCGCGGCCGCTCGCGCCAGCTCGAGGCGATCTCCGGCCGGCTGGAGGAGCTCGCCTCGCGCGACCTGCCGATTATCGTCGCCGGCGATTTCAACGACTGGCGTCATCGCGCGTCGTCGATCCTCGAGCGGCGGCTCGGCATGACCGAAGTGTCCCTCGCGCGCTTCGGAAAAGCGGCGCGAACTTTCCCGGCGATGATGCCGCTCCTGCAGCTCGACCGCATTTATGTTCGCGGCTTCACGGTCGTGCAGTCTGAAGTGCACCGCGGCAAGCCGTGGTCGCGGCTGTCGGACCACCTGGCGATCAGCGCCGAGCTCGAGCGCGGCTAGCCGACGAGGCGCAGGCGGCCGGTGTCGAGCACCGGTACCACGGGAAGCGCGTCGATGCGTGCGGCGAATTCGACCTCGTGGCGCAGGCCGCGTTTGTCCATCATCCGCCCGAGCCGGCACTCGAGCAGCGCCCGTGGCAGCGACGAGTGGCGAAATACCGTGCGGGCGGCACGCGCCGCATCCGAAAGGTCGGCCGTGACGCCCAGCCGCTCGGCAAACCGCTCGACGTAGCAGCCCGCGCCGCAAAAGTCCTCGAAGTTGAAATTCGCGCCGGAACCCGCGCAGACGAGCAGGATCGTATCGCCGGCGTGCTTCTCCAGGATGTGGTCCACGAGGCGCCCCGCGTTGAGCAACGCTCCGCAATAGACCCGCGTCGCTGGTGCGGCAAGAGCGATCGCCACTGTGCCGTTGGTCGTCGAGTAAACGATCGTCTTGCCTTCGACGCCATGCGCGAGCAGCGAAAGCGGCGCAGGATGGGCGAAGCCGGGCAGCGTATCGGCGTACAGCTCGCCGGCCAGCACGTAGCAGCCGTCTTTGCAGCGCAGCCCTTCGGCGCGGGCCGCTGCCTCGTCGAGCACCGGAACCACTTCGAGCGCGCCGTGCGCGAGCGCCGTGACCATGGTGGTCGTCGCGAACAGGATGTCGAGCACGACGACGATCTTGCCGGCGACGCGGACCGAGTCGAGCTCCTCCTTGCGCGTGAGCACATGGATCTTGTGGTTGAGCTCGATTCGCGCGCTCATTCGGCATGCTAGCGCGCGGCAGGCGCTCGCTAGAATGCCTCGCAACGCATGGATACGTTCGTCGCGCGCAGCATGGCGAAGTGGCCCGGTGTCCCGGCGGTCTACGGCTGGCTCGGCCTCGACCGGCGCGGCCAGTGGCGTATCAAGGGCGAACGGATCGCCCATGCCGGCCTGCGCGACTTCATTGCGCGGAACTACCAGGCCGACGCGCGCGGGTGCTGGTACTTCCAAAACGGCCCGCAGCGGGTATTCGTGTCGCTTGCGTATGCGCCGCTCGTCGTGCACTACGAGGGAGACGCGCTGATAGATCACTGTGGGCGGAGCATCATCGCCCGGGCGACCTACGTCGATGAGGAAGGCTCGGTTCTTATCGAGGGCGGAGCTGCGATCGCCCTGCTCGACGACCGGGACCTCGACCGCTACGCGGAACAGGGCGAGCGCCTGCCGAGGGTCGCGCGGGCCGACCTCGAGCGCCGGTTCGGATTCGTGCGCGAGCCGCGTCCGGGTTAGGACAAACCGCGCGCTGGTTTTCTTGCGCCGGCGGATTTTCCTCTTTATAATCCGGCCTCTTTTTCAGCCCCGGGGCGGCGATACCGCTTATCGCGATTGCCGCCCGGTTCGTTTCTGGAACAGCAAAAACATGCCCACCGTCAACCAGTTAGTGCGTGCGGGACGCGTCGCCAAGCGCCCGAAATCGAAGGTCCCGGCGCTCGCCGGCTCGCCGCAAAAGCGCGGCGTGTGCACGCGCGTCTACACGACTACGCCGAAGAAGCCGAACTCGGCGCTGCGCAAGGTGGCCAAGGTTCGCCTGACCAACGGCTTCGAGGTGATCGGTTACATCGGCGGCGAAGGACACAACCTGCAGGAGCACTCGGTGGTGCTCATCCGCGGCGGCCGCGTGAAAGACCTCCCGGGCGTGCGCTACCACATCGTGCGCGGTTCGCTCGACACGCAAGGCGTGAAGGACCGCAAGCAGGGCCGTTCGAAGTATGGCGCCAAGGCGCCGAAGTCTGCCTAAAGGGATAGCAACGAATGCCGCGGCGTAGAGAAGTCCCCAAGCGCGAGATCCTGCCGGATCCGAAGTTCAACAACGTCGAGATCGCGAAGTTCGTCAACGTGCTGATGACGCGCGGCAAGAAGTCGGTCGCCGAGCGCATCATTTACGGCGCGCTCGATACGATCAAGTCGAAATCCGGCAAGGATCCGCTCGAAGTGTTCTCGCAGGCGGTACAGAACGTGAAGCCGATCGTCGAGGTGAAGAGCCGACGGGTCGGCGGCGCCAACTACCAGGTACCGGTGGAAGTGCGCCCCGTTCGCCGCGTTGCGCTCGCCATGCGCTGGATCCGCGAAGCGGCGCAGAAGCGCGGCGAGAAGTCGATGACGGTTCGCCTTGCCGGCGAGCTGCAGGAGGCGGCCGAGGGCCGCGGCGGTGCGATGAAGAGGCGCGAGGAAGTTCATCGTATGGCGGAGGCCAACAAAGCTTTCTCGCATTACAGGTTCTGAGGAATGGCCGTGCCCAGGAAAACCCCTATCGAGCGTTATCGGAACATCGGCATCTCGGCGCACATCGACGCCGGGAAGACGACCACGACCGAGCGCATCCTTTTCTATACCGGCGTGAACCACAAGATCGGCGAGGTTCACGACGGCGCCGCGACCATGGACTGGATGGAGCAGGAGCAGGAGCGCGGCATCACCATCACCTCTGCGGCGACCACCTGCTTCTGGAAGGGCATGGACATGTCCTATCCGGAGCACCATATCAACATCATCGACACGCCGGGGCACGTCGACTTCACGATCGAAGTCGAGCGGAGCCTGCGCGTGCTCGACGGCGCGTGCATGGTGTACTGCGCCGTGGGCGGCGTGCAGCCGCAGTCCGAGACGGTGTGGCGGCAGGCGAACAAGTACCGCGTGCCGCGGCTCGCGTTCGTCAACAAGATGGACCGCGTCGGCGCGAACTTCTTCAAGGTCTATGAGCAGATGAAGGCGCGCCTGAAAGGCAACCCCGTTCCGGTGCAGATTCCGATCGGCGCAGAGGACAAGTTCGTCGGTGTGGTGGACCTCGTCACCATGCAGGCGATCTACTGGGACGAGGCGTCCCAGGGAATGAAGTTCGAGCGCAAGGAGATCCCCGCCGAGCTCGTCGCGCAGGCCAAGGAATGGCGCGAGAAGATGGTCGAGGTCGCCGCCGAGGCGAACGAGGAGCTAATGAACAAGTACCTCGAGTCGGGCGAGCTGTCGGCCGAGGAAGTGAAGAAGGGTCTGCGCGTGCGCACGATCAACAACGAGATCGTGCCGATGCTGTGCGGCTCGGCGTTCAAGAACAAGGGCGTGCAGGCGATGCTCGATGCGGTCATCGATTACCTGCCGTCGCCGATCGACATTCCGCCGGTCAAGGGCGAGAGCGAGAAGGGCGAACCGATCACCCGCAGCGCCAAGGACGACGAGCCGTTCGCTGGCCTGGCGTTCAAGATCATGACCGACCCTTATGTGGGCCAGCTTACCTTCGTGCGCTGCTACTCGGGCGTGCTGAAGTCGGGCGACACGGTGTACAACCCCGTACGCGGCAAGAAGGACCGCATCGGCCGCCTGCTGCAGATGCACGCCAACGAGCGCAAGGAAATCAAGGAAGTGCGCGCCGGCGACATCGCTGCGGCGGTCGGCCTGAAAGACGTCACCACAGGCGAGACGCTGTGCGACGTCGAAAAGGTGATCCTGCTCGAGCGCATGGAATTCCCCGAGCCGGTGATCTCGCAGGCGGTGGAGCCGAGGACCAAGGCCGACCAGGAGAAGATGGGCGTCGCGCTCGGTCGTCTCGCGCAGGAAGACCCGTCGTTCCGCGTGCGCACCGACGAGGAGTCGGGCCAGACGATCATCTCGGGCATGGGCGAGCTGCATCTCGAGATCATCGTCGACCGGATGAAGCGCGAGTTCGGCGTCGAGGCCTCGGTGGGCAAGCCGCAGGTTGCGTACCGCGAGACGTTCCGCAGGCCGGTCGAGCACCAGGGCAAGTTCGTGAAGCAGTCGGGCGGGCGCGGCCAGTATGGCGACGTCTGGCTCAAACTCGAGCCGCAGCCCGGCAAGGGCTTCGAATTCGTCGACGCCATCAAGGGCGGCCGCATTCCGCGCGAATACATCCCGGCGGTGGAGAAGGGCGTCAAGGAAGCGCTGCAGGAAGGCGTCTTGGCGGGCTACCCCGTCGTCGATGCGAAGGTGACGGTGTTCGACGGCTCCTACCACGAGGTCGATTCGAACGAGAACGCGTTCAAGATGGCCGCGATCTTCGCTTTCAAGGACGGCATGCGCAGCGCGCAGCCGGTGCTGCTAGAGCCGATTATGGCCGTCGAGGTAGAGACGCCGGAAGAGAAGATGGGCGACGTGATCGGCGACCTGTCCTCGCGGCGCGGCGTGATCCAGGGCATGGAGGACCTGCCGGGCAGCAAGGCCATCAAGGCCGAGGTGCCGCTGATGGAGATGTTCGGCTACTCGACGCAGCTCCGCTCGCTCACGCAGGGCCGGGCCACTTACACGATGGAATTCAAGCACTACGCCGAGGCGCCGAAGAACGTCGCGGACGCGATCATCAACAAGGACGAGAAGGAAAAGAAGTAGGAACTCGCTATGGCCATAGGTAAATTCGAGCGTACGAAACCGCACGTGAACGTGGGCACGATTGGGCATGTGGACCACGGCAAGACGACGCTGACGGCGGCGATGACGCACATTCTGGCGAAGAAGTTTGGGGGTGAGGCGAAGAACTACGATCAGAT
>CAYZFN010000114.1:0-4567 GCA_964477695.1 uncultured Enterobacteriaceae bacterium
GAGAACCTCGCGCACGCGATCGGCGAGGACGCGGAGACGATCGAGGACGTGCTCGAGCCCTATCTCATCCAGCAGGGCTACCTGCAGCGCACGCCGCGCGGACGGATGGTGACACTGACCACCTATCGCCATTTTGGAATCGTGGCGCCGTCGTCGATGCCCGGGCGGGACCTCCTATCCGACAGCTGAAGATTCCGGTCCGCGTCTATTACCAGGACACCGACGCGGGCGGCGTCGTGTACCACGCGCAGTACCTCTCCTTCATGGAGCGCGCGCGCACGGAGCTTCTGAACGCCGCGGGCGTCGACCTCGCCGACCTCGCCGACAAGCGCAACGTGCAATTCATGGTGCACGAGCTGGCCGTGAAATATCACCGCGCCGCGAAGCTTAACGAGCTGCTATCGGTGAGCGCCGAAGTGGTTAAAATCGGCCGGGCGAGCCTCGTGTTCGCGCAGCGCATCGAGCACGCGGGCGAGCTGCTCGTCGAGGCTACGATCGGCGTGGCGATCGTCGATCGCAGCCGGATGAAGCCGGCGCGCATGCCGCCGGAACTAGAACAGGCGTTGAACTAAAGCCGAAAGAATTTCCGATATGCCGACCTTCACCCAGGACCTCGACATCTGGACGCTCATCGCGCACGCGAGCTTCCTCGTCAAGGTCGTCATGGCGATCCTGCTCGTCGTCTCGTTCATGTCCTGGATGTTCATCTTCCAGAAGTGGTTCGTGATCCGCCGCGCAGTGGCGCAGACGATCAGGTTCGAGCGCGAGTTCTGGAGCGGCCAGGAGCTCTCGGCGCTCTACCAGGGCGCGGTCAACCATCGCCACTCGATCGGCTCGCTCGAGCGCATCTTCGAGGCCGGCTACCGCGAGTTCGCCAAGCTGCGCGGCCAGCGCGGCACCGATCCTTCCGACATGGTGGACGGCGCGCGCCGCGCGATGAAGGCCACCTTCCAGCGCGAGATGGACTACCTCGAGCGCCATCTCTCCTTCCTCGCCTCGACCGGCTCGGTGTCGCCTTACGTCGGCCTGTTCGGCACCGTGTGGGGGATCATGCACGCCTTCAGGAGCCTCGCGAACGTGCAGCAGGCCACCCTCGCGCAGGTCGCCCCCGGCATCGCCGAGGCCCTCGTGGCTACTGCGATCGGCCTATTCGCCGCCATCCCCGCGGTAGTCGCCTACAACCGCTACTCGCATGATGTCGATCGGATCGGCAACCGCTTCGAAAGCTTCATGGAAGAGTTCTCCAACATCCTGCACCGCCAGGCGGTCAAATGACTGGAATTCGGGGTCAGAGCCCTAATTCCTTAAGCTGCGCGTCCCCGTAATTAGGGCTCTGACCCCGAATTCCCGACCCATGCCCGCCCTGCGCAAACGCGGCCCGATGCACGAGATCAACATCGTGCCGTACGTCGACGTGATGCTCGTGCTGCTGGTGATCTTCATGGTCACGGCGCCGCTCATCACGCCGGCGGTGATCGACCTGCCGACGGTCGACAAGGCGAGCGCGCCGCGCATCGTGCCGCTCGAGGTGTACGTGAAGTCGGACCGCTCGCTGGTCGTGCGCCAGCGCGACCGCTCGGGCGCGATCGTCTCGGAGCGCAACGTGTCGCAAGGGGAGCTCGGCTCTTTCCTGAAATCGGTGAAAAAGGACAGCGATCTGGCGGTGCTGGTCGGCGGCGACAAGAACGCGCGCTACGAGGCGGTGCTGCAGGTGATGGACGAGCTGCGCAAGCAGGGCGTGACCAAGGTCGGCCTGCAGGTGAAGCTCGCGCGCTAGAGCGATGTCCGGCACCGCGGCGGCCCTCGAAGACACGCTGTACCGCTACGGCAGCCGGCAGCCGGCCATCTGGCGCTCGGCGACGCTCGCGGGCCTCATGCACGTGCTGCTGGTCGCCGTGCTGGTCTTCAGCGTGCGCATCCCGAGCCGCGAGCCCGAAGTGGTGACGGTCGAGCTCTGGGAGCCGCAGCCGGAACCGCAGCCGCAGCCGGTCGTCGAAGCGCCCAAGCCGCCGCCGCCGCCGCCCGCGCCCAAGGAAGAGCCGGTGCCGGAGATCAAGAAGCCCGACATCGCGATCCAGGAAAAGCCGAAGCCCAAGCCAAAGCCCGAGCCCAAGGTCGAGCCGAAGAAGCCGCCGCCGCCCAAGCGCGACGTCCAGTTCGAGAAGCAGATGAAGGAGCAGCTCGCGCTCGAGCAGAGGCAGCTGCAGGCCGATCTGCAGGCGCAGGAGAAAGCGCAGCGCGATCGCGAGGCGAAGGAGCTCGCAGCGCGCAACCAGGCCGCGGCCGCCTCCAAGGCGCTCGCCACCTGGACGGACAAGATCCGGGCAAAGATCCGTGGCAACATCATCTTCGACCTCTCGCGGATACCCGGGAACCCGGAGGCGATCTTCGACGTCACGCTGCTGCCGACCGGGGAAGTGCTCAACGTGACCAAGCGACAATCGAGCGGCAACCCCGGCTACGACGAGGCGATCGAGCGGGCGATCTACAAGTCCTCGCCGCTGCCGCGCCCCGAGCCGGCGAGCGTATTCCGCCGCCAGCTGGAACTTCATTTCCATCCGCTGGACCAATAGACCCGGAGGATTCAGCTTGTTCCGAAGAACACTATTTCTCGTCCTCGGCCTCGGCGTCGCCCTGAGCGCAAAGGCGCAGCTCTCCATCGAGATCACCGGCGCCGGCGCGCAGCGCATCCCGATCGCGATCGCGCCTTTCCCCGGCGAGCAGGCGCTCGGCGTGTCGAACGGCCAGACGCTCACCGGCATCGTGCGCGGCGATCTCGAGCGCAGCGGGCAGTTCCGCGGCCTGGAAGTGCCGCCGCTCAATCCCGCGCCGACCGAGGCGACCCCGGTCGCCTACCCGGAATGGAAGGCGCGCCTCGCCGACGCGCTGGTGCTCGGCTCGGTCGCCTCGCGCCCGGACGGGCGCTACGAGGTGCGCTTCCGCCTGTTCGACGTGGTGAAGCAGGCGCCGCTCGGCGGCATCGCCTACACGATGGCCAAGGAGCAGGTGCGCGCCACGGCGCACCGCATCGCCGACTTCGTGTACGAGAAGCTGACCGGCGAGAAGGGCGTCTTCTCGACGCGCATCGCCTACGTCGTCAAGCGCGGCAGCCGCTACGAGCTGCAGATCGCCGACGCCGACGGCGCCGGCGCGCAGACCGCGCTCGCCTCCTTCGAGCCGATCATCTCGCCGGTCTGGTCGCCGCGCGGCGACCGGCTCGCCTACGTGTCGTTCGAGGCGAAGAAGCCGGTGGTCTACGTGCACACCATCGCCGACGGCAAGCGCTCGGTGGCGGCCAACTTCAAGGGCTCGAACTCGGCGCCCGCCTGGTCGCCCGACGGCACCAAGCTCGCGGTGTCGCTCTCGCGCGAGGGCGGCTCGCAGCTCTTCCTCATGAACCCCGACGGCTCGGGGCTCAAGCGCCTCACCAGCTCGAGCGCCATCGACACCGAGCCGCGCTTCTCGCCCGACGGGCAGTGGATCTACTTCACCTCCGACCGCGGCGGCTCGCCGCAGATCTACCGCATGCCGGCGAGCGGCGGCGACCCGCAGCGCGTCACGTTCGAGGGTAGCTATAATGTGACGCCGCGGATCAGCCCGGACGGCAAGACGCTGGCCTACATAGCGCGCAACGAGGGCAAGTTCCAGGTGGCGTTGATGGACCTCTCGAACAAGCAGGTCACGATCCTCACCGACAGCGATCGCGACGAGTCGCCGAGCTTCTCGCCCAACGGCCGCATGATCCTGCACGCCACCGTGATCGGCGGCCGCGGCGTGCTCTCGGCCGTGTCGGTCGACGGCCGCGTCAAGCAGCGCCTCACCTCTACCCAACCCGGCGACGTGCGCGAGCCGGCCTGGGGTCCGTTCGTAGACTAAAGCAAAGAAAGGAACAGAGTCATGCGTGCCATCGCCATCGCAACGCTTGCTGCCGGCGGCGTGCTCCTCGCCTCGTGCGCCAGCCAACCCACCGAGACGCAGAAACCCGCCGCGGTCGAAGAGGGCAAGCCCGGCGCCAAGCCGGGCGCCGTCGAATCGAAGCCGGTCGCGCCGGTCGAGGCCGGCAGGCCCGGCGCCACGTCGGCCTTCGCCGCGCTCAAGGACCCGAACAGCCCGCTCTCCAAGCGCTCGGTGTACTTCGAGTACGACAAGTTCGACGTCAAGGACGAGTACCGCCCGCTGGTCGAGGCGCACGCCAAGTTCCTGCGCGACAACCCGACGGCGAAGATGCTCATCCAGGGCAACGCCGACGAGCGCGGCAGCCGCGAGTACAACGTCGGCCTCGGCCAGCGCCGCTCGGAGAGCCTGAAGAAGGTGCTCACGCTGCTCGGCGTGAAGGAAAGCCAGATCGAGTCGGTGAGCCTCGGCGAGGAGAAGCCGACGTGCAGCGAGCACGCCGAGGAGTGCTGGGCGAAGAACCGCCGCGACGACATGCTGTATAACGGCGAGTACTGATGGGCCGTTCGGAAAATATTTATCGTCTAGGGCTCGCGCTCTGTGCCATAACTTTTGCCACACAGGCAAGCGCGCAGTTGTTCGGCGGCGACGAGGAGGCGCGCCGCCGCATCGA
>CAYZFN010000115.1:0-6799 GCA_964477695.1 uncultured Enterobacteriaceae bacterium
AGCTACGTGAAGCGCCTGATCGAGCAGGACAAGGTCGACGTGCTGGTCGGCGGCTCGACCACCGGCGAGACGATGGCCGCGGTACCGCTCGCCGAAGCCGCCGGGGTGCCCTTCATCTCGCTCGCCGGCGCGGTGGTGATCGTCGAGCCGGTGAAGAAATGGGTGTTCAAGACGCCGCACACCGACCGCATGGCGTGCGAGAAGGTGTTCGTCGACATGCGCGCGCGCGGCGCGACGAAGGCGGCGCTCATCTCCGGCACCGGCGGCTTCGACCGCTCGATGCGCGCCGAGTGCCTGAAGGTGGCGGCGAAGCACGGCGTCGACATCGTCGCCGACGAGACGTACGGCGCGGCCGACACCGACATGACCGCGCAGCTCGCCAAGATCAAGGCCACGCCCGGCGTGCAGGCAGTGCTGAACGCGGGCTTCGGCCAGGGCCCCGCCATCGTGACCAAGAACTACCGCCAGCTCGGCATCGCCGCGCCGCTCTACCAGTCGCACGGCGTCGCCTCGAAGCAGTACGTCAAGCTCTCGGGCGACGCCGCCGAAGGCGTGCGCCTGCCCGCGGCGGCGCTGCTCGTCGCCGACACGCTGCCCGACGAGGATCCGCAGAAGAAGATCGTCGGCACCTACAAGCGCGACTACGAGGGCCGCTTCAAGCAGGACGTGTCCACCTTCGGCGGCCACGCCTACGACGGATTGATGCTCGCGGTGGAGGCGATGCGCCGCGCGGGATCGACCGACAAGGGCAAGGTGCGCGACGCGCTCGAGCAGACGCGCGGCTACATCGGTACCGGCGGCGTGGTCAACATGACCGCGCAGGACCACATGGGGCTCGACCTCTCGGCGTTCCGCATGCTCGAGGTGCGCAAGGGCGACTGGCAGCTCGTGCAATGACGCGATGTTGACGCAATACCTCCTCTCGGGCCTGACCAGCGGCGCCATCTACGCCCTCGTCGCGCTCGGCTTCTCGATCATCTACAACGCAAGCCACGTCATCAATTTCGCGCAGGGCGAGTTCGTGATGATCGGCGGCATGACCGCGGCGGCGCTGACCGAGGCCGGCATGCCTTTGTTTCCCGCCGTCATCATCTCAATCGTCGCCGCAACGTGCCTCGGCCTGCTCCTCGAGAGGCTCGCCATCGAGCCGGCGCGCAACGCCTCGGTGGTGACGCTGATCATCATCACGATCGGCGCCTCGATCCTGCTGCGCGGGCTCGCCACGCTCGTCTGGGACAAGAAGATCCATAGCGTGCCCGCCTTCTCCGGCGAGCTGCCGCTGCAGATCGGCGGCGCGACGCTCCTGCCGCAGGTGCTCTGGGTGCTCGGCGCCAGCGCCGCGGCGATGCTCGCGCTCGGCGGGTTCTTCCGCCGCACGCTCGCCGGCAAGGCCATCCTCGCGGTCTCGCACAACCGGCTCGCCGCCGAGCTGATGGGCATCAACGTGCGGCGCGCGCTGCTCGCCTCGTTCGCGCTGTCCGCGGCGCTCGGCTCGCTCGCCGGCGTGCTTATCGCGCCGATTGCCTTCACCGCCTGGGACTCGGGCGTGATGCTCGGCCTGAAGGGCTTTGCCGCGGCGATCCTCGGCGGCCTGGGCTCGAGCGCCGGCGCGGTGCTGGGCGGACTCGCGCTCGGCCTTGCCGAAGCGCTCGGCGCCGGCTACGTCTCTTCGGCCTACAAGGATGTTTTCGCTTTCCTCGTCATCCTCGCGGCGCTCGTCTTCCTTCCCCAGGGCTTCCTCGGCCGCCGCGCGGCCGAACGGGTCTAGGGCCGCGCTCGTCGCCCTCGTCGCGCTGGTCGCGGCGCTGCCGCTCGTCCTGCCGAACAACTACACCTACGACGTGGCGATCCTCGTCGGCCTGAACGCCATCACGTGCGTCGGGCTGAACCTCCTCATCGGCTACGCGGGACAGATCTCGCTTGGCCACGCCGGCTTCTTCGGGCTCGGAGCGTACGGCTCGGCGCTCCTCGCGGCGCGCTATGGCTGGCCGCCGCTGCTCGCTCTGCCCGTGGCGGTCGCCGGCGTCGGCGCGCTCGCCTGGGCGATCGGCCGGCCGATCCTCCGGCTGAAAGGCCATTACCTTGCGATGGCGACGCTCGGCTTCGGCATCATCGTCTCGATCGTGCTCTCGATCGAGGATCGCTTCACCGGCGGTCCGGACGGCATGCCGGTTCCTCCGCTCGCGGTCGGCCCCTGGATCATTGCCGGGGAGAGGAGCTGGTACTGGATCGTCGCCGCAGCGCTGCTCGCCGCCGTCTGGCTGGCGCAGAACCTGGTCGATTCGCCGCACGGCCGCGCGCTGCGCGCGCTGCACGGCTCGGAGACCGCCGCCGCCTCGCTCGGCATCGACGCGGCGCGGCACAAGCTCTTCGTGTTCGTGCTCTCGGCCCTCTTCGCGGCCACGGCGGGCGGCCTGGCCGCGCACTACTCGGGCTTCGTCACGCCGGCGAAGGCCTCGTTCCTGCACTCGATCGAGCTGGTCACCATGGTCGTGTTCGGCGGCATGGCGTCGACCGGCGGCGCGCTCGTCGGCGCGGCGGCGCTCACCACGCTGCCGCAGCTCCTCACGGTGCTCAAGGAGTACGAGATGGTGGTCCTCGGCGCGGTGCTGATGGCGACGATGATCTTCCTGCCGCGCGGCATCGTTCCAACCCTGGAGAAAGCGCTTGCTGCTGCGCGCGGAAAATCTCTCTAGGCGCTTCGGTGGCATCACGGCGCTCGACGCGATCGACCTCGAGATCGCGCGCGGCAAGGTGCACGCGGTGATCGGGCCCAACGGCGCCGGCAAGACCACGCTGCTCAACGTCCTCTCCGGCCTCTACCGCCCCGACGGCGGCCGCATCTGGCTCGAGAACGAAAGCCTCGCCGGCCGCGCCGCGCACGAGTTTGCCGCCGCCGGCATCGCGCGCACGTTCCAGAACCTGCAGATCTTCTTCAACATGACCGCGCTCGAGAACGTGATGGCCGGCCGCTGGCTGCGCAGCGGCTGCAGCCTCGCGAGCACGCTTTTTCATCTCGGCAATTTTCACGCGGTCGAGCGCCAATGCCGCGCCACGGCCGAGCGGCTCCTCGACGAGGTCGGCCTCGCGCGCTGGCGCGACGCGCGCGCGGACAGCCTGCCCTACGGGGCGCTCAAGCGCCTCGAGCTTGCGCGCGCGCTCGCCGCCGAGCCGAAGCTCCTGCTGCTCGACGAGCCCGCGGCCGGGCTGAATGCCGGCGAGACGCAGGAGATCGACGAGCTGATCCGCGGCATTGCCGCACGCGGCATCACGGTGGTGCTGGTCGAGCACAACATGCAGCTCGTCATGGGCGTATCCGACCACGTCGTGGTGCTCGACTACGGGCGCAAGCTCGCCGACGGCGATCCGCGCTCCGTGAGCACGAATCCACGCGTCATCGAGGCCTACCTCGGCACCGGGGCGCACGCATGCTGAAGGTCGCGAACCTGCGCTCGGGCTACGGCCGCATCCCGGTGCTGCATGGCATCGACCTCGAAGCGCACGCGGGCGAGCTCGTCGCGCTGCTCGGCGCGAACGGCGCCGGCAAGACGACGCTGCTGCGCGCCATTTCCGGCGTTCACGGGTCTTCGGGCGACCTGTTCTTCGACGGCGCGCCGATCGGCCATCTCGCAGTCGCTGAACGCGTCGCCCTGGGAATAGTCCAGGTGCCCGAGGGCCGCCAGATCTTCGCGCCGCTCTCGGTGGAGGACAACCTGCGCCTCGGCGCCTACCGGCGCGGGCGGCGCGACACGGCGCGCTCGCTCGAGCGCGTCTACAGCCTCTTTCCCGCGCTCGCCGAGCGGCGCGACGACGCGGCGGGCGGCCTGTCCGGCGGACAGCAGCAGATGCTCGCGCTCGGCCGCGCGCTCATGGCGCAGCCGCGCCTGCTATTGCTCGACGAGCCGAGCATGGGGCTCGCGCCGCGGCTGGTCGGCGAGATCTTCACCTGCATCGAGCGATTGCGCGCCGCCGACACGGCGATCCTGCTCGTCGAGCAGAACGCCACCGCTGCGCTCGCCATCGCCACCCGCGCCTACGTGCTCGAAGCCGGGCGCCTCGCCCTCTCGGGGACGGGGCGCGAGCTGCTCGCCAACCCCGCCGTCCGCGCCGCGTACCTCGGCGCCCCAACCTTGAGGTCAGTGCAATGAAAGCGTCGCTAAAGAGCGGCATAGCCGTGCAGCGCAACTTCCACATCAACCGCGAAAGTACGATCGGCTTCATGGGCGACGACGCGCGCGTCTACGCCACGCCGATGCTCGTGCGCGACATCGAGATCACCTGCCGCGACCTGCTGCTGCGCCATCTCGACGCCGGCGAAGACTCGGTCGGCACGCGCGTCGAGATCGACCACCTTGCGCCGACGTTGGAAGGCGCGGACGTGACGATCAGCGTCACCCTCGCCGAGCTGAACGGCCGCGCCGCGGTGTTCGACATCACCGCCTCGGACGCCAAGGAAGCGATCTGCCGCGGTCGCCACTCGCGCTTCATCGTCGACGTGGCGAAGACCCGGGAGCGCCTCAGGCAGAAGCGCGCCGCCTAGCGCGCCGCTTCTCTCGTCGTTAGGATAACTGGCGTGGCCGAACAACCACCCTCGTTGTCGTTCTGTTCATGCGCGGCCTCTGCGAGCGGTGTGAATTCGAGCCCCTCATCATGAAGAAGCATTCCGCCAGGAGACCACGATGGAAGACATTACGGGCGATATGAAAGTCGCCGACGTCCTGCGCCGCTGTCCCGAGACGTTCAACGTCTTTCTGGAGCGTGGCTGTCCCGACATGCGCCGGGGGTTTTTCAGCTTCATGGCCCGACTCATGAGCGTTCGCAATGCGGCGCGTGTCCACAAGATCGACCTTGGACCATTGCTCGCCGATCTCAACAAGGTCGCTCAGGGCGCCCCTCGAGCTCCCGGTCCTGGTCCGCGCACGGCAAGGATTCGGCGCTCGAGCTGAACTATGTCTGCGACCCGGAGGCGGGCTGCCTCGTCGATGCCTACGCCTATGAGGATGGCGATCGCTATTACGCCAGGAAACCCTGGCCGCCTGAGGATCAGGGGCATTCGCCCTAGCGGCGCAGACCCTTCTTAACCTGGATCAAAGCGGGGGTGCCCCCCGCGTGGCGTCATGGGGCTTCGATGGCGAAAGTCCCCACCTATTGCTACCAGTGCGTCGCCGGGCCGGACCTGCTGACGGTCAAGGTGTGCGACGGCGTGGCGAGCGAGGTCGAGCCGAACTTCGCGGCGGCGGCGATCCATCCCGGCGGCGGCAAGGTCTGCGTCAAGGCCTACGGGCTCGTGCAGAAGACCTACAACCCGAACCGCGTGCTGCAGCCGATGAAGCGCACGAATCCGAAGAAGGGGCGCGACGAGGATCCGCGATTCGCGCCGATCTCGTGGGACGAGGCGCTCACGCTGGTTTCCGAAAAATTGCTTTCCATCCGGAACAAAGGATTGCTCGATGAGTCGGGCTATCCGCGCGTCGCGGCGAGCTTCGGCGGCGGCGGCACGCCGCAGTTCTACATGGGCTCGTTCCCGGCGTTCCTCGCCGCGTGGGGACCGGTCGACATGGGCTTCGGCTCGGGCCAGGGCGTGAAGTGCTATCACTCGGAGCACCTGTACGGAGAGTTCTGGCATCGCGGCTTCACGGTCTCGCCCGATACGCCGCTCACGAAGTACCTGATCTCCTGCGGCGCGAACGTCGAGGCGTCCGGCGGCGTCGCGGGCGTATGGCGGCATGCCGAAGCGCGCGTGCGCGGCATGAAGCGGGTGCAGGTCGAGCCCCACCTCTCGGTGACCGGCGCGTGCTCGGCGGAATGGCTGCCGATCAAGCCGAAGACCGATGCGGCGTTTCTCTACGCGCTGATCCACGTGCTGCTGCACGAAGCGCAGCGCGAGCGGCTCGACCGCCCGTTCCTTTTCAGCCACACCTCGTCGCCCTACCTCATCGGGCCGAACGGCTTCTACCTGCGCGACCCTCAGTCGAAGCAGCCGATACTCGGCGCTGCGCTGGAAGGCGGCTTCGTCGCCGACGCGGTGGAGCTCGGCGCGGACGACGAGGTGCTGGCGCGCGGCCGGCTGCTCGGCGTGACCGCGTTCTCGCGCCTGCTCGTGCATATGCGGCCCTACTCGCCCGAGTGGGCGGAGAAGATCTGCGACGTGCCGGCGCGGACGATCCGGCGCATCGCCCACGAGTATCTCGATGCGGCGTGCGTGGGACAGACGATCGACATCGAAGGCCAGACGCTGCCCTATCGCCCGGTGGCGGTGAGCCTTGGAAAAACCGTGACCAACGGCTGGGGCGGCTACGAGTGCTGCTGGGCGCGCACGCTGCTCGCCGCGCTGGTCGGCGCGCTGGAAGTGCCGGGCGGCATCCTCGGCACGACGGTGCGGCTGAACCGCCCGATGGCCGAGCGGCACAAGAGCGTGACGCCCGGGCCGGACGGATTCATGCATTACCCGCTCAACCCGACCGACGCCGAGCACTGGAGCGCGCGGCCGAACATCCGCAACGCCTACCGCAGCATGGTGCCGCTTGCCGGCGACGGGCCGTGGAGCCAGGCGCTCGGTCCGACGCACTTCTCCTGGCTCTTCCTCGACGAGACGCCGCAGGGATTGCCCAAGGTCACGCCGCCCGAGCTGTGGTTCGTCTATCGCACCAACCCGGCGATCTCCTTCTGGGACACCGACGCGCTGGGCGAGCGCATGGCGCGCTTTCCGTTCGTCGTCGCGTTCGCCTACACGCGCGACGAGACCAATCACTTCGCCGACCTGCTGCTGCCCGACGCGGGCGACCTCGAGAGCCTGCAG
>CAYZFN010000116.1:0-4186 GCA_964477695.1 uncultured Enterobacteriaceae bacterium
TTTCCTTGATACGATTTAACACGTGATGAAGCACGCGTTCTATTCGATTCACTCATCAATTCATCACGACTGAGCATGAATATCACCTCGCGGCAGCTCAAGGCGTTCTTGCTGACGGCGCGCTATCAGAGCTTCTCGCGCGCAGCCGATCAGCTGTTCATCACGCAGTCGGGAATGAGCGTCCTCGTGCGCGAGCTCGAGGAGCAGCTCGGCTTTCGCCTGTTCGAGCGCACGACGCGCAAGGTGGTGCTCACCGAGTTCGGCTCGCGCTTCCTGCCGGTCGCCGATCGCAGCCTGCTCGAGCTCGAGGCGGCCGCCTCGAGCATCGGCCGCTCGGTCGCGAGCCCCGGCAGCACGCTCACCTTCGGCGCGACGCCGTTCGTCGCCGCCGACGTCCTGCCGCAGGCGATCGCCAGCTTTGCCATGACCGGCGCGCCGCTCGACGTGCGGCTCGTCGATGCCGAGCTGCCGGTGCTCACGCAGATGCTGCAGTCCGGCGAGCTCGATGTCGCGCTCTCCGCGAGCGAGCACAACTTCGCGGGCCTGCAGAAGACGCCGCTCGTCAGCTTTCCCCTGATGCTCGTGGCCGCGCCCTCGGTGCCGATCGAGGACCCGGTGCGCTGGACCGATGTCGCGCGCATGCGCCTCGTCGGCTATCGCAGCGAGAATCCGGTGCAGCATCTCGTCGATCACGCGCTGCGCGCCGCGGGCCGGCGCGCGCCGCCCGACGTGCTGTGCAATTACCTCGAGACGCAGATCGCGATGGTGGAAGTCGGCGCGGGCGTGGCAGTGGTTCCCTCGTTCGCCGGCTCGGCCTGCGCGAAGCGCAACATCGTCGTTTACTCGCTCGTCGAGCCCGTCGTCACGGGAATGCTCCACTGGGTGGTGAAGCGCTCGCGCAAGCTGCCGCCGGGAGCCGAGACGTTCATCTCGTACCTGCGCGATTTCGTCGCCGGGCTCGAGCACGGCCGCCACGACGGCAACGGCAGCCACCCGGCGGAACCGAAAGCAGCGTAGTAGTTACAGCAGGAACTACTGAACGATCGCGGCGCGGAACGCCTGCGGCGGCTCGTGCACGATGGTGCGGCCGGCCGCGCCCTGCAGCAGCAGCGAGGACACCTTGAGCTCCGCCGGCCCCGAGGCGATCGGACGGAACGTGACGATCAGGAAATCGGTGTCGGACGCGGCGCGTCCGCCTCCCGAAGCACCGACGAAGATCGAGCCGTTGCGGTTCACGCGATACGTGAAGCTGCCGCCGGCGAAGAGATCGCCGGCGCGCACAGCGAGCGGCTCGAGACGCTTCGCGTCGTAGCTGAGCTGCATCGGCAACGCGCTCACCGGCTGTGGCGAGGTGAGCTTGAGCGCGACGTCGAACGGCGTACCGGCGCGCACTTCCGCCGGCCCTTCGAAGCGCAGGTGCGCGGGGCGCGGCGCGGCGGCTTCATCGCTCGACCCGGCCGCCGCCGGCGTTCCCTGGGAGGAAGGGCCTTTCGCCACGCTGCGCATGGCCGGCAAGTCGAGTCCCGCACCGGCGACCGGCAGCTCCTGCGAGATGCCAAGCGGCACGTACGTCAACGTGACCGAATGCGGCGAGATGGCGTCGACGCGGAAGCCTTCGTCGAGCGTCTCGCCCTGGCGCACCTCGAACACGCGATCTCCCTTGGAGAGGACGACGCGCATTCCGTCCTGGGCGACGATCTGGCCGGCGATGCGATACGGAACCGGTGGCGCGGTCGGCTTCTCCGGCACCGGCGCTGCTTGCCGGCGAGACACCACGGCGGCATGCGGCGCCCAGGAGCGGGAGCCGAATAGCTCGCCTTGCGCCTTGCCGATCGCGTCTCGCGACGGCAGCGCGGCGAAGCGCTCACTTCCTGGCTTTGCCGTTTCGGCGGACGAAGCGGAGGCTTTGGAGGGGGTGGACGAGGTCACCGGCGATTCGCCGGGCAACAGCTGAGCGAGGGCCGCGGACCCTACGGCCGCCGCGCCTACCCAGACGAGAATGCGTTTTCTGTTCACTGCCGCCCCGGGTTGCCAGTAGAGCGCATTCCGGCCCCCGTGTCCATCACATATCCGCGTCAACCGTACCGCATTTCCTGCCCGGCAACTTGATCCAGATCAGGCGCTTAGAACGCGCTCGGATCCTGGAAGTTGGCGAAGCGCGTGAAGCGGCCGAGGAAGGTGAGCTCTATGCGGCCGATCGGGCCGTTTCGCTGCTTGCCGATGATGACCTCGGCGCGCCCCTTGGCCTCCTCCTTCTCCGGGAAGTAGACCTCGTCGCGGTAGATGAACAGGATCACGTCGGCGTCCTGCTCGATGGCGCCCGACTCGCGCAGGTCCGACATCATCGGCCGGCGGTCGTTCCGCTGCTCGACCGCGCGCGAGAGCTGCGAGAGCGCGATCACCGGCACCTCGAGCTCCTTGGCGAGCGCCTTCAGCGAACGCGAGATCTCGGAGATCTCGGTCGCCCGGTTCTCGCCCTGGCTGGAGGCCGACATGAGTTGCAGATAGTCGACGATGACCAGCCCCAGCTTGCCGTACTCGCGCTTCAGGCGCCGCGCGCGCGCCCGCACCTCGAGCGAGTTGAGCGCCGGCGTCTCATCGACGTGGATCGAGGTGTCGTTCAGCTTGTCGATCGCGTCGGTCAGGTGCGGCCACTCGTCGTTGGTGAGCCGCCCGGTGCGCAGCTTGTGCTGGTCGATCTTGGCGATCGACGAGAGCATGCGCAGCGCGAGCTGGCTCGAGCTCATCTCCATGCTGAAGATGGCGACCGGCATGCGCACGCTCGGGTGCAGGGCCACGTGCTCGGCGATGTTGAGCGCGAATGCGGTCTTGCCCATCGACGGGCGGCCGGCGACGATGATCAGGTCGCCGGGCTGCAGCCCCGCGGTCTTCTGGTCGAGGTCGATGAAGCCGGTCGGCACGCCGGTGATGTCGGAAGGGTTCTCCTGGCTGTGCAGGTGGTCGATGCGCTCGAACACCCCGGCGAGGATCGGGCTCATGCCGATCAGGCCCTGGTCCTTGCGCGCGCCCGACTCGGCGATCTGGAAGATCTTCGACTCCGCCTCGTCGAGCAGCTGCCCGACCTCCTTGCCGGTCGGCGCGAGCGCGCTCTCGGCGATCTCGGTGGCGACCTGCGCGAGGCGGCGCTGCACGGCGCGCTCGCGCACGAGCTCCGCGTAGCGGCGCACGTTGAGCGAGCTCGGCGTGTTCTGCGCGAGCGCCGCGAGGT
The DNA here is from genome assembly GCA_964477695.1 of uncultured Enterobacteriaceae bacterium. Classification (GTDB taxonomy): domain Bacteria; phylum Pseudomonadota; class Gammaproteobacteria; order Burkholderiales; family SG8-39; genus SCGC-AG-212-J23. Next base: position 3,230 of record CAYZFN010000116.1, read on the forward strand.
AGCTCGCGCCGCCGGTCTTGTCCTTGTCCTCGCTGGCCTCGATGGACTCGGCGAGCGTAACCACGTCGGCCGGGCGCGAGGCCTCGACAAGGCGCTGGATATGGCGCCAGATGCGCCGGTGATCGTCGCGATAGAAGTCCTCCGCCGAGACGACGTCGGCGACGCGGTCGAAGGCCTGGTTGTCGATGAGCAGCGCCCCGAGGAGCGACTGCTCGGCTTCTACGGAATGCGGCGGGACGCGCAGCGCGACGAGCTGCGGGTCGCCGTCCTGGCGTGCGACAGGTTGCAGTGCGGCCATCTCTTTTTGGCTACCTCCCCGGCCGCGATGATAGGCAAGGATTTCTGCGAAACCCCGCTCGCGGTCGCGGCAGCGGTGCTTCCCCGGCGCGAATTTGAGCAGCCGAAGCGCCCGTCCGCGCGCGGCTGTGGATTACCTGTGCGCAGGATGTCGATACTTTGTGGATGGCGGTGGACAGATACAAATTAATTTTCTTGACACCCTGCCGCGAAATGCTGCGGCGCGCAGCCGCGCGGCAAACCAGTCTAGTACTGTACAAACGTCCAGGCAAACGGGCATAAAAAAGGGCTCGCGCGAGCCCCTTTGGGACGGTTGCCGAAGGGCGAGATCAGCTCTCGCCGAGCACCGAGACCGTGATGCTTACCGTCACGTCGGTGTGCAGGGCAACCTGGATCGGGTAGTCGCCCACCTGCTTGAGCGGACCCTGCGGCATGCGGATGTTGGCGCGCTCCACCTCGTGGCCCTGCTTCTGCAGCGCTTCCACGATGTCGTAGTTGGTGACCGAGCCGAAGAGCCGCCCGTCCGGGCCGGCCTTCTGCGTGATCTGGACTGTCAGCCCGTCGAGCTTTTCGCCGCGGCTCTTTGCCGCCGTCAGCGTCTCGGCCTGCGCCTTCTCCAGCTCGGCGCGGCGTGACTCGAAGGCTTTCAGGTTGGCTTCG
>CAYZFN010000117.1:0-4659 GCA_964477695.1 uncultured Enterobacteriaceae bacterium
AGCGTTCCGGCAAGGTTGGCGACCAGCACGATGACCCACATGCGCGCCCCGCGCGTGAAGTTGCGCAGCGTCGGCTCGGCGATGATCGGCAGCACGACGGTGATGGTGTTCTCGGTGAAAAGCTGCTGGCGCCCGAGCACCACCATGAGGAAGCCGAACGGATAGCCGAGCGCGACGACCAGCTCGCGCCACGGTGCTTCCGGAAGATGCTGGCGCAGGATCGCCTCGGCGAACAGCGAAAAGCTCATCGACAGGCCGGCGGCAAGCGCCGACCACCACAGCGACGCCGCGGGGCGCGCCATCTCCTCGTCGCCGTAGCGGCGCACGACCTCGTAGATGACCGGGGTGCGCGGCGTGGAGCGCTCTTCGATCCGCCGGACCTGCCGTTCTTCTTTTTCGCCGCTCATTTCAGGTCCACCCTGCAAGCGACGCGCCGGCGACACCGCGCGTGACCTCGGTTAGGGGTTACCGCGACGGTGGAATTGCAGGTCCATGGACAGACTGCCGCAATGCGCGCGTGGCATCGTTCGCGGCTGAGACAGCAGACCGACCAACCTAAAGGAGAGCGCCATGGGCATGATGAACGAATTCACCGTCCTCGACCCGAACGGCCACACGACCACGATGTGGGATCCGGACAGCGCCGCGGAGGTCGAGCGCGCGCGCCGCATCTTCGAGGACATGCGCCGGCGCGGCTATCGCGCCTTCCGCATCGCCGGGGACGGCAGCCCCGGCACGCCCCGCCACAGCTTCGATCCGCGCGACGACGCGATGGTCTTCGTGCCGCCGATCCATGCGGGCTGAGGCGGCGCGCCGGCCCGGCCTCTGGCGCGCCTTCGGCGCGGCCCTTGGCCGGGCGCTGTTCCGGAACAGGGCCCGCTACCGCCTCGAGCGGCTGGGCGAGCCGCACGGCGCGCAGCGCGCGGCCACGCTGCTGGTGCGCTGCCTGGACGATGCGCAGCGCGCCGAGTTCCGGCGCATGCGCGCTTTCACCGTGCGCTCGCAGAGCGGGCGGCGCTATCGCATCAGCTACAGCGCGACCGCGAACATCGACGTTCTCGACGCGAAGGGGGAAGTGCTCTACCGCCTGTGCGCCCGGCCGCTGTATATCCCGGTTCCGGCCATCATGCTTTCGCAGAAGCTGATGCTCGAGACCCAGGAGGCGGAGTTCCTGCGCGTCGCGGTGCGCCACGAGGCGTTCGGCGGCGGGCCCATGGGACTTGTCGACTGCGCGCGCGTCTGAGCCCGCGGTAGCGTCCTTAAGGAACGCCAATTGCTGACAACGCTCGGGAATGAACCGAGCGACGGGCACGATCACCCTCGTCCAGGAAGAGCGCTTCCAGCTCGACTGCGACGACGGCAGGAAGCGGCTGTTCGTGCTCTCGCACGACGCGCCGCTCGAGAGCGACGAACTGGCGCGGCTGAAGAACGACGGCGCGCGCGTCGAAGTCGAGTACGACGATCGCCCGGGCCTGATTGCGCACGCTGCGCACCGCCTTCGCAAGGAGCCACCCCGTGAAGAGATCCGTCACTAAGCCGATCCGCTCGCGCTTCGAGGCCTTCCTGCGCGATTGGTCGCTGCCGCGCCAGATGAAAGGCGGCGACCCGACGTCGGACGCGGCGCAGAGCACGGCATCGAAGCGGCTGCGGCCGCGCCTCGAGGAAGCCGACCGTGTCGGCACGAGCGTGTGCCCGTACTGCGCGGTCGGCTGCTCGGTGCTGATCTACGCGAAGAACGGCCGGCCGATCCACATCGAGGGCAATCCGCAGAGCCCGGTCAACCAGGGGACGCTCTGCCCGAAGGGCGCGACCACCTTCGGCCTGCTCACCAGCGAGCAGCGGTTCAACAAGGTGCTCTACCGCGCGCCGCACTCGGAGCGCTGGCAAGAGAAGCCGCTCGGTTGGGCGATGATGCGCATCGCCGAGCTGGCGAAGCGCACGCGCGACGAGACCTTCGTCGAGCGGCTGCCCGACGGCAAGCGGGTCAACCACACGCTCGCCATCGGCTCGCTCGGCGGCGCGACGCTCGACAACGAGGAGAACTACCTCATCAAGAAGCTGTTCGGCGCCGGCCTGGGCATGGTGTGGATCGAGAACCAGGCGCGGATATGACATAGCTCCTCGGTGCCCAGTTTGGGCGCCACCTACGGCCGCGGCGCCGCCACCATGCCGCAATGGGACCTCGCCCGGTCCGACGTGATCCTGGTGATGGGATCGAACATGGCGGAGAACCACCCGATCGCCTTCCGCTTCGCCATGCAGGCGAAGGCGCGCGGCGCGACGATCATCCACGCCGATCCGCGCTTCACGCGCACTTCCGCGCTCGCCGATCTCTACGCGCCGGTGCGCGCCGGGAGCGACATCGCGTTCCTCGGCGGGATCATCCGCTACCTGCTCGAGAACGATCTCTGGTTCAGGGAGTACGCGCTGGAATACACGAACCTCGCGACCGTGATCGACGAGCGCTTCAAGGACGCGAGCGAGCTCGACGGCCTGTTCTCGGGCTGGGACGAGGAAGGCAAGCGATACAAGTACGACTCGTGGCAGTACCAGGGCGCGACGGTGCCCTCGTCGCTCGCCGAGCACCACGTGAATACGACCGAGTCGTGGTCGGAGAAGACGAAGCGCCTGCAGCGCGGCGCGGTCGTCGAGGATCGCACGCTCAAGCACCCGAACTGCGTCTACCAGATCCTCAAGCGCCATTACGCCGCCTACACCCCCGAGATGGTCGAGCGCGTCAGCGGCTGCCCGAGGGACGTTTTCCTGAAGGTGGCGAAAGCCCTGGCCGACAACTCCGGGCGCGAGAAGACCGGCGCCATCTGCTACGCGGTCGGCTGGACGCACCACACGACCGGCGTACAGATGATCCGCGCCGCGGCGATCGTGCAGGCGCTGCTCGGCAATACCGGCCGCCCCGGCGGCGGCATCCTCGCGCTGCGCGGCCATTGCAGCATCCAGGGCTCGACCGACATCCCGACGCTCTACAACCTGCTGCCCACGTACCTGCCGCAGCCGCACGCGTTCAAGCCTCATGCGTCCCTTGACGAGTATCTGAAATCGGAAGTCACGCCGACGGGCTGGTGGCACAACTTCCCGAAGTACGCGGTGAGCCTGCTGCGCGCCTGGTATGGCGACGCGGCGAGGAAGGAGAACGGCTGGGGCTACGACTGGCTGCCGAAGATCGTCGGCGACCACTCGCAGCTGCCGATGACGCTCGCGCTCGAGCGCGGCGTGCTGAGGGGCCTGTTCCTGCTCGGCCAGAACCCGGCGATCGGCGGCTCGAACTCCGGGATGATCCAGCGCTCGCTCGCGAACCTCGACTGGCTCGTGGTGCGCGACTTCGCCGAGACCGAGACCGCCTCGTTCTGGTACCAGGGCCAGGCGGTCCGCTCGGGCGAGCTGGCGCCGAAGGACATCAAGACCGAGGTGTTCCTCATGCCGGCCGCGCTCGCCGGCGAGAAGGCGGGCAGCTTCACCAACACGCATCGCCTCCTGCAGTGGCACGACAGGGTGGTCGAGGCGCCGGGCGACAGCCGCTCCGAGCTCTGGTTCGTCTATCACCTCGGGCGCGTCCTCAAGCGGCTTTACGGCAAGAGCTCGCGCGCCGCCGACGCGCCGATGCGCAACCTCACCTGGGACTACCCGGTCGAAGGCAGCCACAAGGAGCCCTCTGCCGAAGCCGTGCTGAAGGAGATCAACGGATACAAATGGGAGAACGGCGGGCCGTCCCGGAAGCAGCTCGCGACCTACCAAGACCTGAAGGACGACGGCTCGACCGCGTGCGGCGGATGGGCGTATACCGGCGTCTTCCCCGAGGAAGGCAAGAATCTCGCGCGCGCCCGCGAGCCCGACGGCCCGGACGGTCCGGGAACGCATCTCGGCTGGGGTTTCGCGTGGCCGTCCAATCGCCGCACGATGTACAACCGCGCCTCGGCCGATCTCGACGGCCGGCCCTGGTCGGAGAAGAAGCGCCTCGTCTGGTGGAACGCCGCGAAGGGCGAATGGGAGGGCACCGACGCGGTCGACTTCGAGAAGAAGAAGCGGCCCGATTACAAGCCCGACTGGTCGAAGGAGCCCGCCGGCATGGATGCGCTCTCCGGTGGCGATCCGTTCATCATGATCGCCGACGGACGTGCGTCGCTGTTCGTGCCCTCGGGGCTCAAGGACGCGCCGCTGCCGACGCACTACGAGCCGGTCGAGTCGCCGGTGAAGAACCCGCTCTACGGGCAGCAGGACAATCCCACGGCCAAGAAGTGGGAGACGCCGCTCAACCCCTACCACGAGCTCGGCGATCCGCGTTTCCCGTATGCGCTCACCACCTATCGCCTGACCGAGCATCATTCGGGCGGCACGCCGACGCGCTCGGTGCCGCACACCGCGGAGCTGCAGCCCGAATCCTTCGCCGAGATCCCGCCCGAGCTCGCCGCCGAGCTCGGCATCGCCAACCTCGACTGGGTCGTCCTCTCCACCGCGCGCGGCGAGATCGAGACCCGCGCGCTCGTCACCTCGCGCCTTCGTCCGCTCGAGATCGACGGCCGGCGCATCTTCCAGCTCGGCCTGCCGTGGCACTTCGGCTGGAAGGGCTACGCGACCGGCGACATCGCCAACCTGCTCACGAGCGTGGTCGGCGACCCGAACACGAGCATCCACGAGAACAAG
>CAYZFN010000118.1:0-35360 GCA_964477695.1 uncultured Enterobacteriaceae bacterium
CGCGCGCGATCCTCGCTCATTACCAGAAAAGCGTCCGCGCCGGCGCACGGCATCACGCAGTCGAAGAGATGAAGCGGCTCGGCGATTTCCCGCGCCGCGAGGTAGTCCTCGAGCGTGAGCGGCTTCTTGAAGAGCGCATCGGTAAACCGGAGCGCGTTGGCACGCTGCGCGACGCACAGCTTGCCGAAGTCTTCCCGCGTCGCGCCGTAGGTGCGCATGTAGTAGGCGGTCAGGAACGCGAAGCTCGCATTCGGCCCGCCGGCGCCATAGGGATAGACCGCGTCGCGCGCGAACTGGCTGAAGTTGGCGAGCGTGAGGCGAAACGAGTCGACGTGGTTCGTATCGCCGGCGATGCAGGCGACAACGTCGGCGTCCCCCGCCTGCACGGCGCGCGCAGCGCGGCGCAGCATTACGATCCCGCTCGCGCCGCCGAAGGGCACATGGTCCAGCCAGCGCGGCGAGAGCCCGAGGTGCTGCGTCAGGCCAATCGCGGTGTCGGGTGCGAGCGTGAAGCTGGAAACCGCGAGGCCGTCGAGCGCTTCTTTCGCCAGACCGGAATCCTTCAGCAAAGCGGCGAGGGCGCGCGCGAGCCACCAGTGCGCGGCACGCACCGAGTAGCGGACGTACGGCACGGTCACAGGAACGGCGACCGCCACTCCCTCATAGCTTTGCCTACTCATCGAGAACGCGAAAAAACGTGGTCTGTCCCTGTTTCATTTCCGGCGTTTGCGGCTGCGCAAGTCGAAGGAGTGCTCCGGGGCGATCGCAAAGTCGGCAAGGCGCGCCTTCTGGACCTTGTTCGTCGAGGTGACGGGGAGCTCGGCGAGAAAGGCGACGTGGCCCGGCGCCTTGAAGTAGGCGAGCCGCTCGAGGCACCAGTCCTGGAGCGAAACCGCCGTGGCTTCGCTCGGCCGGTGGCCGGGCGCGAGTACGACGCAGGCCATGACTTCCTCGTCGCGCATCTCGTCGGGCTTGGCGATCACGGCGACCTGGCCTATGGCCGGATGGCCGGCGAGCGCGGCTTCGACCTCCAGCGCGGCGATGTTCTCGCCGGAGCGGCGGATGATGTTTTTGCGCCGGTCGACGAAATGCAGCGCGCCGTCCTCCCCGCGGCGCACGCAGTCCCCCGTGTGGAACCAGCCACCGCGCCAGGCTTCCGCGGTCGCCTTTTCGTCCTTGAGGTAGCCCGAGAAGAAGCCCCGCCTCGGGTCCGGGCCGCGCTGGCGGACCAGCAGCTCTCCGGAATCCTCCTCGAGGCGGAAGTCCAGATCATCCCTCGGGAAGCCGATGCAGCGCGTACCGACGTGCCGCGGCTCGCGGCTCGCGGCGATGAGCGCCCCGCCGCCGGTTTCGGTCATCGCCCAGGCCTCGACGAGCGGGAATCCGAAGCGCTGCTCGAACGCGGCGTGGTCGGCGGGATTCGCATTCGCGCCGTAGCCGAAGCGAACCTGGTGCTCGCGTTCGTTGGGCAGGGGCGGCTGCTTCATCAGGATCGCGGGCATGACGCCGAGGTAGTGGACGATGGTGGCGCGCGAGCGCACGACGTCGCGCCACCAGGTTCGCGGATGGAAGCGGTCGAGCTGCACCAGGCATCCGGCGGTCAGGATCATGGCGGTGGTCGACACGGCCAGCGCGTTCATGTGGAAAAGCGGCAGCGGCGTGATGAGCCGTTCCTCGCCGAAGCGGAGCTGGCAAAGGCCGCCTTCCGCCACATAGCGCCGGCCGACATCGAGAAAATACGCATTGCCGAGCAGGCAGCCCTTCGGCTTGCCGGTCGTGCCGGACGTGTAGAGCAGGGCGCATTCGCCCGCCTCGCCCGGCGCCGGCGCAGGCGGCGGATCGAAATTGCTTAAGGTCGAGGGATCGACGACCAGCGCGGCTTCGCTATGCCCGAGGACGTAGTCGAGCTCCGCGGGCCGGTAGTCCGGGTTGAGCGGCACGGCGGCGGCGCCGACCCGATTGAGCGCCAGGAAATGGAGCAGGAAGGCAGCGCAGTTGGGCAGCTTCAGAGCGACCCGGTGGCCGGCACGGTAGCCCTTCTTCGCATAGCGGCGGCCGATCTCCTCGACCTGCGCGTAGGCCTGCGCGTATGTGAGCTCGACATTCTCGGCCGGGACCTGCAGGAAGGGCTTGCCGCCGTGCGTGCGCGCAGTCTGCTCGAACGCCGTAAAGACCGTCGTCACCGGACGGGATGGTAAGATGCCGCGCCCTCGCAGGACAACTGAGGGCCCAAAACCGGAGGGGAGAGATGAAGGCATTGCGCTTTGCGGCGGCGCTCGGCATCGCGTGCTCGGCGTCGGCATTTGCCGCGGATACGATCACGGCGACCCACGTTTTCCCGGCGTCGCTCGTCTATTCGCGCAGCTTCCTGGAGTTCGTCAAGAAAGCCAATGCCGCCGGCCAGGGCGTGTTCACGATCCAGGTGCGCGGCGGCCCGGAAGCGATCCCGATGATGGAGCAGCCGGGCGCGGTGCGCAGCGGTGTCGTCGACATGGTGTACAGCGCCTGCGCGTTCTACGCCGCGCAGGTCCCGGAGTGCGACGCGGTGTCGGCCTCGACCATCGATGGCCCGACCGCGCGCAGGAACGGCGGCATGGACCTCCTGAACCAGATCCACCAGAAGCGCATCGGCGTGTACAACCTGGGCTGGGTCGACAGCGGTATCCGCTTCAATCTCTGGTCGACCAAGGAGCCGAAGCTCGACAGCACGGGCCATATCGACATCCGCGGCTTCAAGGTACGCGGCCACCCGATCTACAACGCCTTCCTCACCAACTACCTCGGCGCCCAGGTGATCAACGTCAATTCGCCGGACCTGTACACCGCGCTCGAGCGCGGCACGGTCGAGATCACCGCCTGGACGCAGATCGGCCTGATGGACCTGAACTGGGACCGCTTCCTCAAATACCGGATCCTGCCCGACTTCTTCTCCACCGACCTGCATATCCTGGTCAACCTGAAGAAGTGGAACTCGCTCTCGCCGCAGACGCGCGAGATCCTGCAGCGCGTGACGATCGAGCACGAGGTCTCCAGCATGCACGAGCTGCAGGAGCTGTGGAAAAAGGAGGAGGCGGAGCTCAAGCGGCGCGGCATCAAGACCGTGGCGCAATCGCCCGAAGCTTCCAAGCGGTTCTACGAGGGTGCCCGCTCGGCGAGCCTCGCCCGCATGAAGGAGCGCATGGAGAAGTCGGGCGGCATGGAGAACTTCGAGCGCATCGTGCAGCTCTTCACCCCGGGGCCGCTGCCGAAGTAATCGGCGTTTGGCGCTGATCGGAAAGGCGTACCGCGCCGTCCTCTACGGGATGGCGTGGCTCGCTGGCGTGCTGATGGTCGCCACGATGACAATGATCGTCGTGGACGTCGCGCTGCGGAACCTTGGCTTCCAGAGCTCGGCGCATTTCTTCACGTTCACCGAGTATTTTCTGCTGCTCATCCCGCTGCTCGGCGCGCCCTGGCTGGTGCGTGAGAAAGGGCATATCTACATCGAGCTGCTGGTGACCGCGCTGCCGGAACGGGCGCAACGTGTGCTGCTCGTGGCGATTGTCGTCGCGTGCGTTGCCGTGGCTGCGATCCTCGCCTGGTTCGGTGGCGTCATCACGCTCCAGGATTTTCTCGGCAACGAGAAGGACGTGCGCTCCTTCGACATGCCGCGCTGGATGCTGATCGCTTTCATGCCGCTCTCGTTTGGCATGATGGCCATCGAGTTTCTGAGGCTGCTCGTGCGTGGCGAGAGCCCCTACGGCTCCGGGCTGGTGCAGGGCGACTAGCCATGGAGTGGTACTGGGCGATCGCGCTGCTGTTCGGCCTCATCGTGGCGCTCATGCTGCTCGGCATGCCGATCGCGATGGCCTTCCTTGCGTCCAATATCGTCGCCGCGTATCTCTTCATGGGCGGCACGCTCGGCATAGCGCAGATCCTGAACAGCGGCTTCGGAGCAATGACGAGCTTCGCGCTCGTGCCCATTCCGATGTTCCTGCTGATGGGCGATCTCTTCTATCACACCGGCCTTGCCGCACGCATGTTCAATGCGATCGACAAGCTGATGGGCAACGTGCCCGGACGGCTGGCCTACGTGACGGTGATCGGCGGCACCGGCTTTGCCGCCCTTTCGGGGTCGAGCATGGGATCGACCGCGCTGCTCGGCTCGCTCATGGTCCCGGAGATGATGCGCCGCGGCTACAGCAAGTACCTGTCCATGGGCCCGATCATGGGCACCGGCGGCCTCGCCGTGATCATCCCGCCCTCGGCGCTTGCCGTGCTGCTCGCGACGCTCGGGCGCAGCGATGTCGGCGCGCTGCTGCTTGCCGGCGTGGTGCCTGGCGTGCTGCTCGCCGTAATGTATGCGGCGCTGATTTTCGTCTGGACCGTGGTCGCGCCGGATGCGGCGCCGGCGTATACCGTGCAAGCGGCCTCGCTGGGCGAGAAGGCGCGGCTGGTCCTGGTCGACATCCTGCCGATGTTCGCCGTCATCGTGATTGTCATCGGCATCATGGTGGCGGGGTACGCCACGCCGACGGAGGCTGCTGCCGTCGGCTGCCTGGCCGTCATGGTCCTCGCAGCGTGCTATCGGGCACTCGACTGGCACAGGTTCCGGCGCTCGGTCGACGCCGCGTTGCGCGTCACGGTTATGGCGTTCCTGATCATCCTCGGCTCGGCGACCTTCAGCCAGATCCTGGCTTTCTCGGGCGCTTCGAGCGGACTCATTTCCTGGGCGACGAAGTTCGACGTGAGCGCGCTCGGCATGCTGCTTGTCATGATCGGCATCATTTTCTTTCTCGGCTGTTTCATGGACCAGCTGTCCATGATGCTGCTCACGGCGCCGATTTTCTTCCCGCTCGCCAAGACGCTCGGCTTCGACCTCACCTGGTTCGGCCTGATCATGCTGCTGTCGCTCGAGATCGGCTACACCACGCCGCCCTTTGGGCTGCTGCTCTTCGTCATGAAAGGCGTTGCCCCGCCCGGAACCACCATGCGCGAGATCTACCTCGCCGCGGCACCGTTCATCGTCTGCGTCATCGCGCTTATCGCCCTCATCATCGTTTTTCCACCGATCGCCACCTGGCTGCCGGCGATCAGCCACTGAAGGAGAAAGCGACTTGGCCAGCGAGGTTGGAATGACTCCCGGCACGGAGCTCGCAGGACGCGTGGCGCTCGTCACCGGCGCGGCGCGCAATATCGGCCGCGCCATCGCGCGCTCGCTGGCGGCCGGCGGCGCCGCGGTCATGGTGAACGCGCGCACTTCGCGGCCGCAGGCGGAGGAAACGGTTTCCCTGATCGAGAAAGCCGGCGGCAAGTCGGCGCTGCACATCGCCGACGTCACCGATCCCGGCCAGGTGGCGGCCCTGGTGCAGGCGACCGTCGAGCGCTTCGGCCGCCTCGACGTGCTGGTCAACAACGCGGCGGTGCGCATGGAAACGCCATTCGGCGACATCACGCTCGAGGACTGGCGGCGTGTCCTTTCCACCGTGCTCGACGGCGCATTCCTGTGCACGCAGGCCTGCCTGCCGCATCTCGCGCGGTCCGGCGCCGGGGCGGTCATCAACATCGGCGGACTGACCGGCCATCGCGGCGCGAGCGGGCGCGCGCACGTGATCGCGGCGAAGGCCGGGCTTGCCGGAATGACCAAGGCGCTCGCGCTCGATCTCGCGCCGCAGGCCATCACGGTGAACTGCGTCGTGCCCGGGACGATCGAAAGCCAGCGCGGCCTGCCCGGCGTCCCGGAGCGGCCGGAGCACCGCCGCACGCCGCCGCCGATCGGCCGGCGCGGCGATCCGGAGGAGGTGGCTGCCATGGTGCGGATGCTCGCCGGTCCCGATGCTCGCTACGTCACCGGCCAGGCCATCCACGTGAACGGCGGCGGATACATGCCGTGACCGTTTCTCCGCTCATGGAGCGCCTGAGCGCCTATATCGCCGGCGCACTGCGCAAGCCGCTGCCGCCGGCGGTCGCGGAGAAAACCAAGCACCACCTGCTCGACACGTTGGCCGCCATGATTTCCGGGGCGCGGCTGCTGCCGGGAAGAAAAGCGATCGCCTTTGCCCGCGCACGACCTGCCATAAAAGAGGCCATGGTCGCTGCTGACGGGCTCGTTACGTCGGTGGAAAGCGCTGCGCTTGCCAACGGCATGCTGGCGCACGCGGACGAGACCGACGATTCGCACGCCCCTTCGCTCACGCACCCGGGCTGTGGCATCGTGCCCGCGGCGCTCGCCATGGCGGAACGCGAAGGCGCCGGCGGACAGGCGCTGCTCCGCGCAGTCGCTTTGGGCTACGACGTCGGCTGCCGGCTGACCCAGGCGCTCGACGCCTACCAGTTTCGCGAGGACGGTCATTCAACGCACAGCTTCGGACCGATGTTCGGCGCGGCGGCGGCGGCCGGCGCGCTGGTCGGCCTGAAGCAGGAGCAGATGAGGTTCCTGCTGTCCTACACCGCGCAGCAGGCCTCCGGCATCTCGTGCTGGATGCGCGACGAGGAGCACATCGAGAAGGCGTTCGATTTCGGCGGCATGCCGGCGAGGAACGGGGTCGCCGCCGCGCTCATGGTGGCGCAAGGCTTCACCGGGGTCGAAGACGTGTTCTCGGGCGAGCGGAGTTTCTTTGTCGCCTACGGTCGCAAGCCCGGGCCCGAGCAGCTGGTCGCCGGGCTGGGCGAGCGCTACGAGGTGATGAACAGCAACATCAAGCGCTGGTCGGTCGGCTCGCCCATCCAGGCGCCGCTCGACGCGCTGGCCGAGCTCCTGGAAAAGCACCGCTTTCGGCGGGAAGACATAGATCGGATCGTCATCCGCGTCGCCCACCAGGGGGCGAATACCACCGACAACCGCGCGATGCCCGACATCTGCATGCAGCACTTGTGCGCCGTCATGCTGCTCGATGGCACAGTGAGCTTCAAGGCGGCGCACGACGAGAAGCGAATGCGCGACCCGCGCGTGCTCGCCTTGAGGAAGAAGGTCGAGCTCCTCGGCGATGCCGAGCTCACCCGCGCCATGCCGAGCCGCCAGGGCATCGTCGAGCTCGGGTTGCGCGACGGACGGCGGCTGCGGCACCATACCGCCGCGGTGCGCGGCACGGCCGAGAATCCCATGACGCGTGCCGAAGTCCTCGCGAAGGCGTACGACCTCGCGGCGCCGGTGCTCGGCGCGGTTCGCGCCCGCCGCCTGTGCGAAACCATCCTGAACGCCGAGGCGATCCGCGACGTTCGGCAACTGAGAACGCTGCTAAAGGAGAAGCGATGAGCCGTATCGTGCACCTGGCGCTCAAGGTCGACGACCTCGAGCGCACCACGCAGTTCTACCGCGAGGTCTTCGGCTTTGCCGAGATGAACACCGACAAGGTGCGCGACCACACCTCGCGCCACCTGAGCGACGGGACGATCGACCTCGCGCTCATCGAGTACGACGCGGGAACCGAGTCGGCCGAGTCGAGGGCGGCCGGCGAGGGTCCCTGCATTCATCATTTCGCGGTCGAGGTCCCGGACCTTGCCGCGGCGGAGAAGCGCATCCGCGCGCTCGGCTGCGAGATCATCAGCGACCCCGGCATCGTGCCGGTGAAGTTCCGCGCGCCGGGAGGCACGGTTTGCGAGCTGGTGCCTGAAGGGCGCTACCGGAAGCCGAAGGCGAAGAAGCGGCCGCCGGCGAAAAGAGCTACGAAGAAGAAGCGCAAGAAGTAATGTGCCGCCGCTCGGCGGACTTTTGGTCGGGGCTGGCGCTCGCCGCGCTCGGCGGCTACATCGTCGTCGAGGCGCGCGGCTGGGATTACCTGACTCCGGAAGGTCCGGGGCCGGGCTTCTTCCCGCTGTGGTACGGCATCGCCATGCTCGCGCTGTCGCTCGTGCTGGTCTTCTCCTCGCAGGAGACGCAGGTGGACTGGCGTGGCGCCGGGCGCGCGCTCGCGAGCTGGGGCGCAATCGCGGTCGCGACGGCGCTCTTCAAGCTCCTCGGCTTCGTCGTCAGCTTCGCCGCGCTCACCATCTTCATGGTGGCGGTCATGTACCGCCGCTCCTGGCTGACCGCGCTGGTGGTGGGCGTGGCCACCGCGGCGGCGTTCTACGTCGTCTTTCCGCTCGCGCTCGGCGTGGCCCTTCCGTAGCGAATGGACGTCCTGCACGGACTCGCGCACGGGTTCGCCATCGCGCTCGCGCCGATGAACCTCTGGTGGTGCTTCGTCGGCGTGTTCCTCGGTACCGTGGTCGGCATCATGCCCGGCCTTGGCCCGCCGGCGACGATCGCGATGCTGCTGCCCCTCACGTTCCTCATGCAGCCGGCGAGCGCGATGATCATGCTCGCGGGCATCTACTACGGCGCCAAGTACGGCGGCTCGACGACCTCGATCCTGCTCAACGTGCCGGGGGAATCGGCTTCCGTGGTCACGTGCCTCGATGGCTACCAGATGGCGCGCAAGGGGCGCGCCGGCCCGGCGCTCGGCATCGCGGCGATCGCCTCGTTCGTCGCCGGCACGGTCGGCGTGGTGGGCCTGATGCTCGTCGCGCCGCCGCTCGCGCGCGTCGCGCTCGCCTTCAGCTCTCCCGAGTATTTCGGCCTCATGGCGCTCGGCCTGGCGATGGTCGTGCTGCTCGCCGGCCGCTCGCTCGTCAAGGCGCTGCTCGCCATGCTCGTTGGCCTGTGGCTCGCCGGCATCGGCACCGATCTCTTCACGACCACGTCGCGCTTCACCTTCGGGCGGCTGGAGCTCTTGTCCGGGATCGACTTCGTCGTCGTCGCGATCGGCGTGTTCGCGATCGGCGAGGTGCTCGCCAACCTCGAAGCGCCGGAAGAGGGCAGGCTGTTGCCGGTACCCAAGGGATTGCGCAACCTGATGCCGACCCTGCGCGACCTGCGCGACTGCCGGTTTGCTTTCCTGAACGGCTCGGTGGTGGGGTTTCTCGTCGGCGTGCTGCCCGGCGCAGGCTCGACCATCGCGTCCTTCGTCTCCTACGGCATCGAGAAAGCGGTCTCGCGGCGTCGCGACCAGTTCGGCACCGGCGTCATCGAAGGCGTCGCCGCGCCGGAGGGGGCGAACAACGCCGAGACCGGCGGTGCGCTGGTGCCGCTTCTCACGCTCGGCATCCCGGGATCGGGCACCACGGCGATCCTCCTGGCCGCCCTCGTGCTCTGGGGATTCAAGCCCGGCCCGCTGTTTCTTTCGGACAATCCCTCGCTCTTCTGGAGCCTGGTGGCGAGCATGTACATCGGCAACGTCATGCTGCTCCTGCTCAACCTGCCGCTCGTGCCGCTGTTCGCCCAGGTGCTGCGCACGCCGGCCTACGTGCTCTATCCGGTGATCGTCGGCGTGTCGATGGTCGGCGTCTACAGCGTGTCGACCAGCCGGTTCGACGTCGGCCTGCTCGTCGGCTTCGGCCTGCTCGGCTACCTGATGCGCAAGCTCGACTATCCCACCGCGCCCCTCGTGCTCGGCCTCGTGCTCGGCGGCGCTATGGAGCGCGCGCTGCGGCAGTCATTAATGATGTCCGGCGGCAGCCTGTCGATCCTGGTCACTAGGCCTATCGCAGCGGCGATGCTATGTTTGGCGCTGCTGGTCCTGGCGATTCCGCTCTTTGCCAGGCTCAATGCCTGGCGCCTGCAGGCCATGGAGGAGGAAAAATGAAGAAAGTCTGGATGATGGCGGCGGCGCTTTGCGCGCTCGCCGCAGGCGAGGCGGCGGCCTTCAAGCCGACGCGCCCCGTGGAAGTCGTCGTGCACACCGGTCCGGGCGGCGGCAGCGATCTGCTCGCACGCGCCGTGGCGACGATGATCGAGAAGGAAAAGCTGCTGCCGGTGCGCATGCAAGTCGTCAACAAGACCGGCGGCGGCAGCGCCGTCGCCGCCGCGTACCTCGCCGAGAAGAAGGGCGACCCGAACACGATCGGCTTCTTCACCGGTGTATGGCTCACCACGCCGCTCACCGCCGACAAGGCGAAGGTCACGCTGCGCGACCTGACGCCGATCGCGCGCCTGGTGCTCGAGCCGGCGCTGATCGCCGTGAAGGCCGATTCGCCGTACAAGAAGCTGCAGGACTTCATCGCCGCGGCGAAGCAGAAGCCGGGCGAGCTGAAGCAATCGGGTGGCTCGATCACGAGCCGCGACAATGTGGTGCGCGAGCTCCTGCAGAAAGCGACGGGCGCGCGCTGGGCCTTCATCTCCTTCCCGGGCGGCGGGGAGCGCATCGCGGCGCTGCTCGGCGGGCACGTGGACATGATGGTGATCGAGCCGGAAGAGGCCGGCGAGCACATCCGCGCGGGCAACATGCGCGTACTCGCGCAGGTGTCGGAGAGCCGGCTGCCGCACTTCCCCAACGTGCCGACGCTGAAGGAGGCGGGGTTCGACGTGCCGATCGTGCCGCAGGTCCGCGGCGTAGTCGCGCCGCCGGGAATTCCGGCGGAGAACGTCGCCTACTGGGAGGATGTATTCCGCAAGCTGACGCGCAGCGCTTCCTGGAAAAAGTTCCTCGAGGACAACCAGTTCGAGGACGGCTACCAGAGCGCCGCGGATCTCAGCAAGTTCTACGACGAGTTCACCGCGCGCATGCGCACCATCCTGCGGGAAGCCGGGGTCAAGACGGTGCGCTAGCGTCTAGAAGGAGCGGGGCAGGCCGAGCACGTGCTCGGCGAGGTAGGAGAGAATCAGGTTGGTGGAGATCGGCGCCACGAGATACAGCCGGTTTTCGCGGAACTTGCGCTCGACGTCGTACTCGGCGGCGAAGCCGAAGCCACCGTGCGTCTGCAGGCAGACGTTGGCGGCTTCCCACGACGCCTTGGCGCACAGATGCTTCGCCATGTTCGCTTCCGCGCCGCAGGGCTGCTTATCGTCGTAGAGCGCGGCCGCCTTGTAGCGCATCAGGTTGGCCGCTTCGATCTCCATGTAGCACTCGGCGATCGGAAACTGGATGCCCTGGTTTTCGCCGATCGGCCGCTCGAAGACGACTCTATCGGAGGCATAGCGGGACGCCTTCTCCACGAACCAGTAGCCGTCGCCGATGCACTCGGCGGCGATCAGGATACGCTCGGCGTTGAGCCCATCCAGGATGTAGCGGAAGCCCTTGCCCTCCTCGCCGATCAGGTTCTCCGCCGGGATCTCCAGGTTGTCGATGAACACCTGGTTGGTCTCGTGGTTCACCATGTTGCGGATCGGCCGCACTTCCAGCCCCTTGCTTCGCGTGTCGACGAGGAAGACCGACATGCCTTCGCTCTTGCGCTTCACTTCGGCGAGCGGCGTGGTCCGCGCCAGGAGGATCATCAGGTCGGAGTGCTGCAGGCGCGAGGTCCACACCTTCTGGCCGTTCACGACGTAGCGGTCGCCTTTCCTCACCGCCACCGTCTTGATCCTGGTGGTGTCGGTTCCGGCGCCGGGCTCGGTGACGCCCATGGCTTGCAGGCGCAGCTCCCCGGATGCGATGCGCGGCAGATATTGTTTTTTTTGCGCGGCCGAGCCGTTCCGCAGCAGGGTGTTCATGTTGTACATCTGCCCGTGGCAGCAGCCGGCGTTGCCGCCCGAGCGCGTGACCTCTTCCATGATCACGGTCGCCTCGGTGAGCGAAAGCCCGGAGCCGCCATATTCCTCCGGGATCAGCGCCGACATCCATCCGGCCTTGGTCAGCGCTTCGACGAACGCCTCCGGGTAGGCGCGCTTTTCGTCGACTCCCTGCCAGTACGGCGAGTCGAACTGGCTGCAAAGCGCGCGCACCGCGTCGCGCAGCTCCGGGTGGTTGCCGCGCCCGATATTCATCGCTTGGGCTTGAGGTGCGCCGAGGCCTCTTCGTCGACGCGCAGCCAGATTTCCTCGGCCATCGGATCACGCGCTTCCTCGAGGATATGGCCCACGAGCCCGACCGCACGCGCCATGACCCCCAGGCCGCGCACGCAGCGCCAGTCCAGGCCGAGCTCGCAGGCAAGTGCGCCGATCGCGCCCGTTGCATTCAGGGTCAGCTTCTTTTCCCGCGCTATGTCTTCCATCAGGCGGCAATACTTTCCGTAGAAGCCGGTCTCGCGCGCGATCTCGAACAGCCGCACGGTGCGGGGATCGACGGGCTTGTGGAGCGGATGGCCGAGCCCCGGAATCCGCTTGTAGCGGGACAGGATCGCGGCTACGTCGGGCGCGGCGCCGGCGAAAGCCTCGCTGCACAGCTTCGCCACGCCTTCCATGGAACCCACGAAGACGCTGCCCAGACCGAGGAGGCCGCCTGCCACCGCGGCCTGCATGGCTTCGGGTGCGCCGAGATAGGTCAGGCGCGCGACCAGGGCGCTCGGGGTAACGCCGTGCTCGACCAGCGTTACCACCATCGCATTGAAAACCTTGGATTCCCGGGCGTCCGGGACCCGGCCGGTGAGCTCGAGAAAAGCCATGTCGCCGAGGTTCAGGTGGCCCAAGATCTCGCCGGGTAAATCCTTGCCGCGCACGACGATACGGTCGACGGTCGACCAGCCGAGGTCCGAGCGAAGCGTCTTTTTTTTCATGCTGTCGGGCTGAGGCGACAGTTTTGTCTGCTTGTCCAATTGTTCCCAAACATGGATTATTTCACTTAAAGAATAGTCAGTAAGTGCAAGACTTATAAGAAGAAGCTCTGTTTCACGGAGGAGTCCCGAGTGGCCAACGAGCCCACAGCCAGACCGGTCGAACCC
Source organism: uncultured Enterobacteriaceae bacterium (assembly GCA_964477695.1). GTDB lineage: Bacteria > Pseudomonadota > Gammaproteobacteria > Burkholderiales > SG8-39 > SCGC-AG-212-J23. The sequence continues at coordinate 12,613 of CAYZFN010000118.1, forward strand.
GAATCGGGGCCGGTCAAAGTCCTCGTTATCGACGACAGCAACACGATCCGGCGCAGCGCCGAAATGTTCCTGCGCCAAGCCGGCTACGAAGTCATTCTCGCCGAAGACGGCTTCGATGCGCTGGCCAAGATTTCCGACCATCAGCCGCGCGTCATTTTCGTCGACATCATGATGCCGCGCCTCGACGGTTACCAGACCTGCGCGCTGATCAAGCAGAACCCCAGGCTCAAAGCGACGCCGGTGATCATGCTCTCCAGCAAGGACGGCGTGTTCGATCGCGCGCGCGGGCGGCTCGCCGGGTCCGACCGCTATCTCACCAAGCCGTTCACGAAGGAAGGTCTCGTCGAAGCCGTCAACGAGTACGTCAAACCTTCCGTCGCCAACTGAATGAAAGGCAAAGCCATGGCCATCAGCAAGATCCTCATCGTCGACGACTCGCCCACCGACCGGCAGCACTTGTCCGAGATGCTGTCCAAGAACGGCTTCAAGGTCTCCACCGCTGAGAGTGCCGAGGACGCCATGGCGAAGCTGAAGCAGTCGCGTCCCGACCTCGTCCTGATGGACGTCGTGATGCCGGGACAGAACGGATTCCAGGCGACCCGCGCGCTCAGCAAGGACGAGAGCACGAAGAACATCCCGGTCATCCTGTGCAGCAGCAAGGGGCAGGAAACCGACAAGGTCTGGGGACTGCGCCAGGGCGCGCGCGACTACGTGGTGAAGCCCGTGAATGCGGCCGATCTGCTGGCGAAGATCGCCGCGCTGGGCTGATGGCGGCGCCGGCCTCCCGACCGGGATCGCTGCGCGAGTATCAGCTCGCGCTTTCGGAGCGGCTGCAGAGCGCCGAAGCCGGCCTGCGCGTCGCCTCCCGGCTCGGCCTGCAGGTCGGCGACGAAGCATGGCTCGTCGACCTGAGGGAAGCGGGCGAGCTCATTCCGCCGCCCGCCATTTTCGCCGTGCCGCTCGCCCGACCCTGGTTCAAGGGGCTGACGAACGTACGAGGCAACCTCTATAGCGTCACGGATTTTTCCGCCTTCCTCGGCGGTGCGCCGACGAACCTCGGCGAGCAGGCGCGCCTGCTTCTCATCAACGAGCGCTTCCGCTCCGGCGCCGCGCTGCTCGTCGAGCGCTCGCTCGGACTGCGCGACCCGGGCGAGCTCGAGCCGCTGCAGGACGCCGCGCCCCGTCCGTCCTTCGTGCGCGCGCTCTATGGGGATGCGAGCGGCAAGCGCTGGAAGGAGCTCGATGTCGCGGCGCTGATCCACCACGAAGCCTTTCTGGAGGCGAGCCTATGAAGCGCCATGCTGCATGCCTGCTCTTCGCGGCAGTCTTTTGCTCGTCCGGCTGCCTCGCCGAGAACGGCGTGACGCCGGACACCATCGTGCTCGGGCAGTCGGTCGCGCTGACCGGCCCCGCGTCGGCGCTCGGGATCGAGATGCGCAACGGCGCCAAGGTCTACTTCGATTACGTGAACGCGAAGGGCGGCGTGCACGGCCGCAAGATCGAGCTGATCACGCTCGACGACGGATACGAGCCGGCACGCACGGTGCCGAACACCAAGAGGCTGATCGAGGAGAACAAGGTATTCGCGCTGTTCGGCTATGTCGGCACGCCGACCTCCTCGGCGGCGCTGCCGCTGTTCACCGAGGCAAAAGTGCCGTTCTTCGGCGCGTTCACCGGCGCCGAGCTGCTGCGCCAGCCCTTCAACCGCTACATCTTCAACGTGCGCGCCAGCTACTACGACGAGACCGAGAAGATCGTCGAGCAGCTGGTGTCGACGGGCTCGAAGAGCATCGCCGTCTTCTACCAGGACGATGCCTACGGCCAGGCCGGCCTGAAGGGCGTGGAGCTCGCCATGGCCCGGCGCAACCTCAAGATCACGACCCTGGGCACAGTGGAACGCAACACCGTGAAGGTCGGCCAGGCGGTCAAGAGCATCAATGGCGCGCAGCCCGATGCCGTCGTCATGATCAGCGCCTACAAGTCGTGCGGCGAGTTCATCCGTCAGATGAAGAAGCAGGGTAGCGCGGCGCAGTTCTACAACGTCTCGTTCGTCGGCAGCAAGGCGCTCGCCGACGATCTCGGCAACGATGGCGTCGGCGTGGCGATCTCCCAGGTGATGCCCTTCCCGTGGGGCAGCGCGGTGCCGATCGTGCGCGAGTACCAGTCGTTGATGCTGCGCGCCGGCCACAAGGAATTCACTTTCACGACCGTCGAGGGCTTCATCGCCGCGAAAGTATTCGTGGAAGGGCTGCGCCGCGCGGGCCGCGACCTCACCCGCGAGCGGCTGATCGGCGCGCTGGAGAAGATGAGCGACGTCGACCTGGGCGGGTTCTACGTCGGATTCACACCGAGCAATCACAACGCGTCGAGGTTCGTCGACCTGACGATCATCGCTCGCGACGGCAGGTTCCTGCGCTAGGGGGACGGCAAATGGGAAACAGACTCGAAGTGCTCAAGATACCGTTCATGGCGCGTGACGCTGCGGCGCCCGGCGGCGCCGCAGGCGCGCTTGGCGCGCTGCCGACGCTGAAAGGTCGCGTCACCGGCCGACGGCTGCAGTTCCTCGTCGTGCTGCTCGTCGCGCTGGTCTCGTTCGATGCCGCGGTCGTGGTTTACGACGCGCGGCAGGCGACCTTCGATACGCTCTACGTGGCGACGGTCGGCAAGCTGCGCATGCTTTCGCAGCGGCTCGCCAAGGCCGCGCAGCAGGCATCGCAAGGTAACCGCGAAGCGTTCAAGCAGCTGCGTGACAGCCGCGACGAGTTCGCCGCGCTCGTGAAGCTGCTGGCGAGCGGCGGCGCGGCGGCCGGCGGCGTCGACCTTCCGCCCACGCCGGTCTCGGTTCGTCCGATGCTCGGCGGCCTCGAAGGCGAGTGGCAGAAGACCGAGCGCAACGCCGGCCTGGTGATCCGCGAGGAGCCGAACCTGGTGGCGCTCGCCTCGGCGGTGCGCACGATCAACCAGAACAACCCTGCGCTGCTCGAGAACGCGGAGGAGGTCGCCGCGCTGAGCGTGCAGCAGGGCGGGACGGCGCACCAGAACGCCGTGACGGCGCAGCTCGTCATGCTGACGCAGCGGATGGCGAAGAATGCCAACACCATGCTCGCGTCCGACGTGGTCGACCCCGAGGTCGCGTTCCTCCTCGGCAAGGATACGAATACTTTCCGCGATCTCGTGCAGGGCCTGCTGCAGGGCAACGAGGCGCTGCGCATCCAGCGCGTCGAGGATGCACAGATCCGCGGCAAGCTGGCCGACCTGCAGACCGGCTTCAAGGAGTACCAGACCGGCGTGAGCCAGATCCTCGGCAACATGCAGAAGCTGGTGAACGCCAAGCGCGCCACGCGCGATATCTTCAACGACAGCGAGCGGCTGCTCGGCGCCGCGGAGCAGCTCGCCGCCGGCTACGACGGGCTGCTCGATGCACGCAAGCTGCATTTCGTGGCGATGGGCGTCGCCTCGCTGCTCGCGTTCGTCGTGTTCCTGCTGATCGGCAAGACCTACATCGACGAAAGCCGCAGGCGCGCGGAGCAGAGCGAGCGGCAAAACCGCGACAACCAGGAAGCGATCCTGCGCCTGCTCGACGAGATCGGCAACCTGGCGAGCGGCGACCTGACCGTGCGCGCCAAAGTCACCGAGCACATGACCGGCGCCATCGCCGATTCGATCAACTACACGATCGACGAGCTGCGTCGCCTGGTGGCCGGCATCACCAACGCCGCGCAGCAGGTGACCTCGGCGACGCAGGAAGCGCAGACGGTATCGACGCAGCTCCTGCAGGCGACGCAAAAGCAGGCGGTGGAGATCCAGGCGACCGGCCAGTCGGTCGGTCACATGGCGGTATCGATGAAGCAGGTCTCCGCGAACGCGGTCGATTCGGCGAAGGTCGCGGAGACGTCGCTGCTCGCCGCGGGCAAGGGCGCGCAGGCGGTGCAGAACGCGATTCGCGGCATGAACGACATTCGCGACCAGATCCAGGAAACCTCGAAGCGCATCAAGCGGCTGGGCGAAAGCTCGCAGGAGATCGGCGAGATCGTGCAGCTCATCTCGGACATCACGGAGCAGACCAACGTGCTGGCGCTGAACGCCGCCATCCAGGCCGCCTCCGCGGGCGAGGCGGGGCGCGGCTTCACGGTCGTGGCCGAGGAGGTGCAGCGCCTCGCCGAGCGCTCGGGAGAGGCCACCAAGCACATCGGCGCAATTGTCAGGAGCATTCAGCGCGACACGCAGGACGCCGTCGAGGCTATGGAGCGCAGCACGCGCGGTGTGGTGGAAGGCACGCGCACCGCGGACGAGGCCGATCAGGCGCTGCGCGAGATCGGCAAGATCTCGAACCGCCTGGCCGAGCTGATCGGCTCGATCTCCCACGCCACCGAGCATCAGGCGGCCTCGGCCGCCGAAGTCGCCGGCAAGATGAAGATCATCCTGGGAATCACCCAGCTCACCACCGATGGCACGAAGAAGACCGCCGTCTCGGCGACCAAGCTCACCGAGCTCGCGGAGGGGCTGAAGAAGTCGGTCGCCGGATTCAGGCTCGCGTGAGGGTCCGATGCCGGGCCTGATGGCCGATACGACCATTCTTTCCTGGATCACCGCGGAGGTGGACCAGGCGCTGGAGCGCGTGCGTCGCCAGCTCGCCACGTACCGCACCGCGCCGTCCGATGTCTCACCTCTCGCGGCCTGCCCCGAGCACCTGCACCAGGTGAGCGGCGCGCTCAACATGGTGGGCTTGAGCGGCGCGACGCGCTTCTGCGAGGCGCTCGAGACCAGCCTCACGGGGCTCGAGGGCAGCGGGGCAAAGGCCGCGGCGCTCGTCGATCGCGCGGTGCTCGAGCTCAAGCAGTTCGTCGATGACGTGGCGCGCGGGCAGCCCAACGTGCCGACGCGTCTCTACCCGATGTACCGGGAGCTCGCCCAGCTTCAGGGCCGCGACAATACCTCGGAGATCGAGCTCTTCTTCCCGGACCTCACGCCGCCCGCGCCTTCGCATCCGCGGCCGCGCGCGATCGAGGACGGCGATCTGCCGGCTTTCCTGCAGTCGCAGCGCACGCGCTGGCAGCGCGGCATCCTCGCCTGGATCCGCCGCCAGCCGCACGCCCTCGAGGACATGCGCGAGACGCTCGACGCGATCCATTCGGTGGCGCATCGGCTGCCCGAGCGGCGCGCGCTGTGGTGGGTGGCCGGCGGGCTGGTCGATGCTTTGCTCGACGTCGCCGATGCGCAGCGGCTCGCGCACGCGCGTTCGCTGTGGAACAAGATCGACATACACATCCGCGACCTCGCCCGGCCGCCCGGCGGCGCGCCGCCCGAGAACGAGCCGCTGCTGCGCGAGCTGCTCTACACCATTGCCTGCTGCCCGCCGCTCACGCAGCGCCTGCGCGATATCAAGCGGCTATATGGTCTCGATGCCCTGCTTCCCGACCATGCGGCGCCGGCGCTCGACATGGACACGCTGCAGCCGGCGCTCGAAGACGCGCGCGCGCAGCTGGAGGCTGCGCAGCAGACCTGGCACAAGTATCTCGAGGGCGAGGTCAACAGCGCAGCCGTGCTGCACACGCGGCTCGCCGCGCTCAAGCACCGGGCCGGCCAGCTGCGCAGCGCCCCGCTGCTGAAGCTGGTCGACACGCTGCTCGCCGCGGCCGCCGGCCTGCCGGAGGCGCGCCCCGCGGAGAGCGATGCCATGCTCGCCGAGATGGCGTCCGCCTTCCTGCTCGGCGGCAGCATCCTGGATGGTCTTAGCCAGCCCGCCGCCGACCTGGACGAGCAGACGCGCATCATTTGCGGCTGGCTGCAGGCGGCCGCGGGCGGCGCCAAGGTGGCTGCGCCGGCTGGGCTGCGCGCCGAATTCACGCAGTATGTCAGCTCGCTGCAGCTTCGCTCGCAGGTCGCGAAGGAAATCCTCGCCAACCTGCAGCAGGTGGAGCAGGTGCTGGATGGATTCGCCCGCGGACACGGCGGTGCGGATGCCTTGCAGGCCGTGCTGCCGCAGCTGCGGCAGATTCATGGCGCCCTCACTGTGCTGGGCTGGGAGCGCGCGATCGCCGTGCTCGAGCGCTGCGAGGGGCTGATCCCGAACCTGCTGCCCGGAAGCGAGCAGATCGATTGGGTCGCGGAGGGATTGAGCAGCCTTGCGCTCTTCATCGCGCCGTGCATTCATGGGCGGGAGCCGCGCCAGGCGGCCCTCGAGCTTTTTCTCGAGCGCCTCGCCGATCGCCCGGCGCCCGCGCAGCCGGCAAAAGCGGCCCGTGCGGCGCCTTCCGACGAGCTGCTCGAAGTATTCCTCGAGGAAGCGGTCGAGGTGCTCTCGGCCATAGAGGCCGGGCTGGGCGTGTGCCGCGCCGATCCCGACAAGCTCGAGACGCTGGCCGCCATCCGCCGCGGCTTCCATACCCTTAAGGGCAGCGGCCGCATGGTCGGGCTTGCCGAGCTCGGCGACGCCGCCTGGGAGGTCGAGCGGACGATGAACCAGTGGCTCGAGCAGAAGCAGCCGGCTTCGGCCGAGCTGCTCGAGCTGGTCACCGTGGCGCACGGCCGCTTTTCCGCATGGATCGCGCAGCTGCGCGACGGCGAGCCGCTGGTGGTGGATGTCCGGCCGATCGCCGAGATCGCCGGACGGCTGCGCGGCCAGGAGGTCGCCGCCGCCCGAGTCGTCGAGATCTATTTCAAGGAGGCGGCGGTTCACGTCGCGACCCTGAAGGGCGAATGCGCGGCTTGGCGGCAGAAGCCGGGCGGCGATGCGACTGCGGAATTCATGCGCGCGGCGCATACGCTCGCCAGCAGCTCGCGCACGGCCGGCTTTCCCGATATCGCCGCCGTGGCGGCGGGCCTCGAGCAGTGGATCCCGCTCGCGAGCCGGACCACGGAAAGCGCCGACGTCGCCGTGATCTCCGACTGCGTCGAAACTCTCGCCTCGCTCGTCGCGGCGGCCGGCCGTGGCGAGGCCCGGCGCGGCGCACAGGAGGCGAGCCGCGCGCTGCAGGCGCTGAAGGACCGTTTGCACGTGCCGGCGCGGCCCCGGGAGAAGCGCGTCGTGCGCGACGACATCGACGCCGATCTCCTTCCCGTGTTCCTCGACGAGGCGCGCGAGCTGCTCCCGCAGATGGGCAGCGATCTGCGCGACTGGAAGGTCTCGCCGCAGGACCGCAACGCCGCCGATGCGGTGAAGCGGGCGCTGCACACGCTGAAGGGAAGCGCCCGCATGGCCGGCGCGATCCGGCTCGGCGAGCTCACCCACCTGATGGAGAGCCGCATCGAATACGCGCTCGAGGCGGGCGAGCTGACCGCGGAGCTGTTCGAGGACCTGGAAGCGAAGCTGGACCGCTTGTCGGCGGACCTGGAGAAGCTCGGCCGGGCGCCGCAGGCGCCGCAGCCGGGAGCGGAGGCGACCTTGAGCGGGATCGCCACAAGCGCAGCGGTACCCGCTCCGGCCGCGCCGGCGGCCATGCTGCGCGTCAACGCGGAGCGGCTCGATCGGCTCATCACCGAAGCCGGCGAGGCCGCCATCGCGCGCTCGCGCATCGAAGCGGAGCTGCGCCAGATCAAGCAGGCGCTCGGCGAGCTGAGCGAGAGCATCGCGCGCTTGCGTACGCAGCTGCGCGAGGTCGAGATCCAGGCCGACAGCCAGCTGCAGTCGCGCCGCGCGATGCTCGACGAGCGCGAGGGCGAGTTCGATCCGCTGGAGTTCGACCGCTATACCCGCCTGCAGGAGCTCACGCGCATGATGGCGGAAGGCCTGAGCGACGCCGCCGCGATCCAGCAGGCGCTGCTCAAGAGCCTCGGCGAGACCGATGCCGCGCTGCTCCAGCAGGCGCGCATCGGTCGCGAGCTGCAGCAGGACCTGATGCGCATGCGCGCGGTGCCCTTCGCCAGCCTCGCGGAGCGGCTGCACCGCGTGGTGCGCCAGACGGCGCGCGACCTGGGAAGGAAGGCCGAGCTCGCCATCGAGGGCGGCCAGGTCGAGCTCGATCGCGGGGTGCTCGAGCGCATCGCCGCGCCGCTCGAGCACATGCTGCGCAATGCGCTGGTGCACGGCATCGAGCAGCCGGCGGCACGCAGCGCTGCCGGCAAGCCCGAGGCCGGGCGCATCGCGATCGCGCTGCGTCAGGAGGCGAACGAGATCGTGCTCACCGTCTCGGACGACGGACGCGGCATCGATGCCGCGCGGCTGCACGACAAGGCGCTCGCGAAAGGGCTGGTCTCGGCCGAGCAGACGCTCTCCGGAGCCGAGCAGGTGCAGCTCGTCTTCCTCTCCGGCCTTTCCACCGCCGAAGCGGTGAACGAGCTCGCCGGGCGCGGCGTCGGCATGGACGTGGTGCGCAACGAGGTGAACGCGATCGGCGGACGCGTCGACGCGGCGACCGTCGCCGGCCGCGGCACCACGTTCACGATCTACCTGCCGCTCACGCTCGCCGTCACGCAGACGCTCATGGTGCGCGCGGCAGCGGCGAGTTTCGCGATACCGTCCGCCACCGTCGAGCAGGTGCTGCGCGTGCCGTCCGACGAGCTGGTCGCGCTCTATGAGAAAGGGGTGATCGCCTTCCAGGGACGCGATTACCCGCTCGTCTATCTGCGTCAGCTGCTCGGCAGCCGCGCCGCCACCCAGATCCGCGACCATAACGCCGTGCTGCTCCTGCGCAGCGGCGCGCAGCGGCTCGCCGTGCACGTGGACGAGCTGGTCGGCGGCCGCGAGATGGTGGTGAAGAACATCGGTCCGCAGCTCGCCCGCATCGCAGGAGTGGCCGGGGCCACCGTGCTGCCCGACGGCGGCATTGTGCTGATCGTCAATCCGGCCCAGCTCGCGCTGCGCGGCGCGGCGCCGGCCGCGCGCACCGCCGTGCCGGACTTGCGCGAAGCGAGCGCGCGCAGCGCGCCGCTCATCATGGTGGTCGACGACTCGATCACGGTGCGCAAGATCACCGGACGCCTGCTCGAGCGGGAGGGCTACCGGGTCCTGACCGCCAAGGACGGCATCGACGCGCTGGAGCAGCTCAAGGGCGAGCTGCCGGCGGTCATGCTGGTCGATATAGAGATGCCGCGCATGGACGGCTTCGACCTGGCGCGCAACGTGCGCGGCGATCCGCGCACCATGGAGATCCCGATCATCGTCATCTCGTCTCGCACGGCGCCCAAGCACCGCAGCCGCGCCGCCTCGCTCGGCGTCAACGCGTTCCTCGGCAAGCCCTATGAGGAAGCCGAGCTGGTGCGGCAGATCGCCGCGTTGGCGCCGAGATAGGGATGGCGCTTCCCGAGCACATCGGCAAATACCCGGTGCTGCGCGCGATCGGCGCCGGCGCGACGAGCAAGGTGTACCTCGCGCGCGATCCTTTCGCCAACCGCGACGTCGCGATCAAGGTGTTCCTGTTCGACAAGCACGCCGACGAGCACGAGGAGCGCATGGTGCACAAGGCCTTCGTGGCCGAAGCGTCGCTCGCCGGCAAGCTGAACCACCCGCACATCGTCGACATCTTCGACGCGGTGGTGGAGCCCGGCCGCAGCTACCTCGTCATGGAGTACGTGCCGGGAGCGACGCTCGAGGCGCACGCCGACCCGGCGACCCTGCTGCCCGTCGGCAAGGTGGTCGAAATCATCTTCAAGTGCGTGCGCGCGCTGGAGTACGCGTGCCGGCACGGCATCATCCACCGCGACATCAAGCCGGGCAACATCCTGCTTTCGGAGAGCGGCGAGACCAAGGTCGGGGATTTCGGCGCCTCGTTCCAGCAGAAGCTCGACCACACCACGCAGATCAGCGCGGTCGGCTCGCCCGCGTACATGTCGCCCGAGCAGATCCGCGTCGAGCCGCTCACGCACCAGACCGACATCTATTCGCTCGGCGTGACGATGTACCGGCTGCTCACCGGCCGGCTGCCATTCAGCGCCTCGACGCAGGCGGGCCTCACCTACGCCATCCTCAACACCGATGCGCAGCGCCCGGCGAAGCTGCGTCCCGAGCTGCCCGGCCTGCTCGACGCGGTGGTCATGAAGGCGATCGACAAGGATCTCGCCGCGCGCTACGCCTCGTGGCTCGACTTCGGCAAGGACTTGTCGCAGGCGTTCGCTTCGCTGCGCGTGACCAGCGGTGCGCTCTCGGACTCGGAGCGGTTCAACAAGCTGCGCGAGTCGCCGTTCTTCACCGACTTCAATGACGTCGCCCTGTGGGAGCTGGTACGCATCGGCGCCTGGAAAACGCTGCCCGCCGGCACGACCGTCATCCGCGAGGCGGAAGTCGGCGACGCGCTCTACTTCCTCGCCGATGGCGAGGTCGAGGTGACGCTTTCGGGCAAGCTCCTCGCCACCCTCAAGGCGGGGCGCTGCTTCGGCGAAATGCTCTACTTCGCCACGCAGACGCAGCGCCGCACGACCACGGCCACCGCGCGCAGCGACATCAGCGTGCTCGAGCTCAAGGCCGAAGCCATGCGCGCGGCCAGCGACGCCCTCCAGGCCGCCTTCAACAAAGCGTGCATGCGCGTGCTGATCGAGCGCCTCGAATACTCGAATCAGCGGCTCGCCGAAGCGGCTTAGAGCGGATCCCAGCTGAAGACATCCTGCGAGCGCTCGAGCGGGTAGAAATCCGCCCGCAGCGCAGGCAGAGCGTGCGCCGCCACCGTCTCGGGCGTCCAGCCTTCCGAGCGGTGCACCGAGCGCAACGGCCGGCTCTGCGACATGAGAAAGATTTCGTTGCCGCGCACGGCGAACACCTGGCCGCTGACCTCGCGCGCCGCATCGGCCGCCAGGCACACCGCGAGCGGCGCGATCTTCGCCGTGTGCATGCTCTTCATCTTCTCGACGCGCGCCTGCTGATCCGGCGTCTCGGTCGGAATCGAGCCGATCATGCGGCTCCACGCGAACGGCGCGATGCAGTTCGAGCGCACCTGGTAGCGCGCCATGTCGAGCGCGATCGACTTGGACAGGCCGACGATGCCGAGCTTCGCCGCGGCGTAGTTCGCCTGGCCGAGATTGCCGACCAGGCCCGAGGTCGACGTCATGTGCACGTAGCAGCCCGACTGCTGCGCCCGGAAGTGCGGCGCGGCCGCCCGCGCGACGTAGAACGAGCCGTTCAGGTGCACGTCGATCACGGCGCGCCACTCCTCCGGTGACATGTTGAAGAAGAAGCGGTCGCGCAGGATGCCGGCGTTGTTGACCACGACGTCGAGGCGGCCGAACGCGTCGAGGGCGGCCTGCACGATGCGGTTGGCCGAAACCCACTCGGCGACGCTGTCGCCGCTCGCCGCGGCGCGCCCGCCTGCGGCGCGGATTTCGTCGACCACCTTTTGCGCCGGGCCGGCGCTCGTGCCCTCGCCGCCGACCGAGGTGCCGAGATCGTTCACCAGCACGGCTGCGCCGGCGGCCGCCATGGCGAGCGCGAAATCACGGCCGATGCCGCCGCCGGCGCCGGTGACGAGGACGACTTTGCCTTCCAGCATGGCCTTATTATCCCAGCCGATGCTGCGCACCGCGCTGGACCCGGAGTCGATCGCGGTCATCGGCGCCTCCGACAACCCGCACAAGGTCGGCGGCCGGCCGCTGCTGTATCTGAAGCGCTACGGCTACCGCGGAGCGATCTACCCGATCAACCCCGGGCGCGCGAGCGTCCAGGGTCTGCGCGCCTTTGCCGCGATCGAGGAAACACCCCGGCCGCCGGACCTCGCTATCGTCGCGGTCGCGGGCGACGAGGCGGTGCGCGCGGTAGAGGCCTGTGCCGCGCGCGGCGTGAAGATCGCGGTGGTGATGACCTCGGGCTTCGGCGAAACCGGCGCCGCAGGCCTTGCGAAGCAGGAGCGGATGGCCGTCGCGGCAAGGCACGCCGGCATGCGGCTGATCGGGCCGAACTGCCAGGGCATAGCGAACTTCGCGACCGGCGCGGTGGCGAATTTCTCCACCGTGTTCCACGAGCTCGAGGGGCGCGACGGTCCGGTCGCGATCGTCAGCCAGAGCGGCGCCAACTCCCAGGCGATCTACCATCTCGTGCGCGACAAGGGGCTCGGCGTGCGCCACGTGCACACGACGGGCAACGAAGCCGACGTGACGGTCGCCGAGCTGGCCGCGGCGGTGGTCGCCGACCCCGGCGTGCGGCTGCTCCTCCTTTACCTGGAAGCGATCAAGGACCCCTCGCGGCTCGCCGAGGCCGCCGAAGCCGCCCGCGAGCGCGACCTGCCGATCGTCGCGCTGAAGGCGGGGCGCACAGCGCGCGGGCAGAAGGCCGCGGCCTCGCATACCGGCGCGCTCGCAACGGAGGACCGCGTGGTCGATGCATTCTTCGAGCGCCACGCGCTCTGGCGCGTGGCCGATCCGCACGAGCTCGTCGCCGCCGCCGAGCTCTACGCTCGCGGCCATCGGCCGCGCGGCCGGCGGCTGGTGTTCATCAGCAATTCGGGCGCGAGCTGCGTCATGGCGGCCGATTACGCCGAGCAGCGCGCCATTCCGCTCGCGCCGGTCCCTCGGGAGCGCCTGCGCGCGGTGCTGCCGGCCTTCGCGGCGGCGGACAACCCGATCGACGTCACGGGCGCGCTGCTCGGCAACCCGCGGCTTCTCGCCGACGTGCTGCCCGTCGTTGGCGAAGATGCGCAGAGCGATCTGGTGCTGGTCGGCCTGCCGGTGGCTGGCGCCGGCTACGATGTGGAGGGCTTTGCCCGCGATCTTGCTGCCTTCGAGGCACGCTACGGCGCGACGGCGGCCGTAGCGACGCCGCAGCCGTCCGTGCGCGAGGCCTTCGCCCGCGCCGGCGTCGCCACGTTTGCACGCGAGCGTGAAGCGATGGATGCGCTCGTGCAGCTCGCCGACCATGCCGCATTGCTGCGCCGTCCGGCGGCGCCTCGGCCGCGGCCGGTTCCGCTGCGCGACTACAAGGTGCTCGACGAGGCGCGCAGCCTCGCGCTGCTCGCCGAGGCCGGCTTGCCGGTCGTCGAGCATTTCGTGTGCAAGCATGAAGACGAGGTCCGCACGGCGTGCCAGGCGCTCGGCCCGCCGGTCGTTCTCAAAGGCTGCTCGCGGGACGTCGCGCACAAAAGCGAAGCCGGGCTCGTCGTGCTGGACGTGCACGACGCGCCGGCCGAGTTCCACCGCCTGCGCCGCCGCATCGGCGAGCTCGGCGCCTGGTTCGACGGCGTGATCGTCGCACGCAAGGCGCCGAAGGCGCGGGAGCTCGCCCTGGGCGCGCGCCTCGACCCGCAGTTCGGGCCGGTCGTCCTGGTGGGCGACGGCGGCCTCTATCTCGAGGCGTTGCGCGACTTTCGCCTGCTGTTGCCGCCGTTCGGCGAGCGCCAGGTGATCGACCGGCTGAACGAGCTGCGCATTGGGCCATTGCTGCACGGAGTGCGCGGCGAGGCGCCGCGCGACCTCGCCGCGTTCGCGCGCATGGCGGTGCGGCTGGGCGATGCGATGCTGGGATGGGACGGCCGGGTCGGCTTGATCGACATCAACCCGGTAGCGGTGTTTGAAACGGGCGCCGTGGCGCTCGACGCACTGGCCGAAAGTATAATTTTTGACGATGAAAGTGCTCGTTAGCGTCAAGCGCGTCGTCGACTTCAACGTCAAGGTGCGCGTCAAGGCGGACGGCAGCGGCGTGGAAACCGCGAACGTCAAGATGTCGATGAACCCGTTCGACGAAATCGCCGTCGAGGAGGCGGTGCGGCTGAAGGAGGCCGGCGTGGCGAGCGAGATCATCGCCGTGTCGTGCGGCGTGCAGGCCTGCCAGGAGACGCTGCGCACGGCGCTCGCGATCGGCGCCGACCGGGCGATCCTGGTCGAGTCCGGCGAAGACCTGCAGCCGCTCGCCGTCGCGAAGCTGCTGAAGGCGATCTGCGCGAAGGAGAACCCGCGCCTGGTGATCCTCGGCAAACAGGCGATCGACGACGATTCCAACCAGACCGGGCAGATGCTCGCGGCGCTGCTCGGCTGGCCGCAGGCCACGTTCGCCTCGAAGATAAAGATGGAGAACGACCGCATCCAGGTCACCCGCGAGGTGGACGGCGGCCTGGAGACCGTCGCGCTCAAGCTTCCCGCACTGGTCACCACCGATCTGCGGCTGAACGAGCCGCGCTACGTGACGCTGCCGAACATCATGAAGGCGAAGAAGAAGACGCTCGAAGCGCTGAAGCCCGACGCGCTCGGCGTCGACGTCGCACCGCGCCTTGCGACGCTCAAGGTCGCCGAGCCGGCCAAGCGCAAGGCCGGCGTCAAGGTGGCCGATCCGAGAGCGCTGGTCGACAAGCTGCGCAACGAAGCCAAGGTGATCTGATGGCCGTACTCATCATCGCCGAGCACGACAATAGTTCGCTGCGCAAGGCGACGCTCCACGCGGTCAGCGCGGCACAAAAGATCGGCGGCGAGCTGCACATCCTGGTGGCCGGCTACCAGGCGCAGCCGGCGGCAAAGGCGGCCGCGCAGGTGCCGGGCATCGCGAAGGTCCTGCATGCCGACGCGCCGCAGCTCGGTGCTTTCCTCGCGGAGAACGTCGCCGCGCTGGTGGTGAGCCTGGCGAAGTCGTACGGCCATGTGCTCGCGCCCGCCACGTCGAACGGCAAGAACGTGCTGCCGCGCGCCGCCGCTCTGCTCGACGTGCAGCCGATATCGGACATCGTCGCGGTCGAGGCGCCGGATACGTTCGTGCGGCCGATCTACGCCGGTAACGCGCTCGCCACGGTGAAGTCGCGCGATCCGATCAAGGTCGTCACGGTACGCACCACGGCCTTCGACGCCGCGCCGGCGAGCGGCGGCAATGCTGCGCTCGAGACGCTCGCGCCGCCGCCCGATTCGGGCCTCGCGCAGTTCGTGAGCCGCGAGGTGTCGAAGTCCGAGCGGCCGGAGCTCACGGCGGCCAAGATCATCGTCTCCGGCGGCCGCGGCATGGCGTCGGGCGAGAACTTCAAGAAGGTGCTCGAGCCGCTGGCCGACCGGCTGGGCGCGGCCATGGGCGCCTCACGCGCGGCGGTCGACGCCGGCTTCGTGCCGAACGACTGGCAGGTCGGACAGACCGGCAAGATCGTCGCGCCCGACCTCTACGTCGCGGTCGGCATCTCCGGCGCCATCCAGCACCTCGCGGGCATGAAGGACAGCCGGGTCATCGTCGCCATCAACAAGGACGAAGAGGCGCCGATCTTCCAGGTTGCCGACTACGGCCTGGTCGGCGATCTGTTCCAGGTCGTGCCGCAGCTCGTCGAGGAGCTGAAGAAATGAGCACCTACCGGGCGCCGCTCAAGGACATGCGCTTCGTGCTGCGCGAGCTCTCCGGCCTTGCCGAAGTCGCGCAGCTGCCGGGCTACGAGGAGGCTACGCCGGACACGGTCGATGCCATCCTCGAGGAAGCAGCGAAGTTCGCTTCCGGCGTCCTCGATCCGCTCAACCTGTCCGGCGACCAGGAAGGCTCGCAGTGGAACGACGGCGCGGTGCGCACGCCGAAAGGCTTCCGCGCCGCGTACGAGCAGTTCTGCCAAGGCGGCTGGAACGCGCTGCCGTTCGAGCCCGAGTGGGGCGGGCAGGGCCTGCCGAAGCTCCTCTCCACGCCGGTGCAGGAGATGTGGAAGAGCGCGAACCTGAGCTTTTCGCTCTGCCCGCTGCTCACCCAGGGGGCGATCGAGGCGCTGCTGCTGAGCGGCAGCGCAGAACTGCAGCGCGCTTACCTGCCGAAGATGGTCGAGGGACGCTGGACGGGCACGATGAACCTCACCGAGCCGCAAGCCGGCTCGGACCTGTCTCTGGTGCGCACGCGCGCCGAGCGGCAGGGCGGCCATTACCTCGTCTCCGGCCAGAAGATCTTCATCACGTACGGCGAGCACGACCTTGCGGAGAACATCGTGCACCTGGTGCTCGCGCGCACGCCCGAGGCGCCGCAAGGCGTGAAGGGCATCTCGCTGTTCGTCGTGCCGAAGTTCATCCCGAACGCGGACGGCACGCCGGGCAAGCGCAACACGGCGCGCTGCGCGTCGATCGAGCACAAGCTCGGCATCCACGCGAGCCCGACGGCGGTGATGGTGTACGAGAAAGCGCTCGGCTATCTCGTCGGCGAGGAAAACCGCGGCCTCGAGTACATGTTCATCATGATGAACGCGGCGCGCTTCGCGGTCGGCCTCGAAGGCGTGGCGATTGCCGAGCGCGCTTTCCAGCGCGCGCTGGCATTCGCCAGGGAGCGAGTCCAGGGCCGCGAGCTGGTGCAGGGCGCTCAGGGTAGAAATGCGGCGGTGCCGATCATCCGGCATCCGGATGTGCGCCGCATGCTGATGCTGATGAAGTCGCAGACCGAGGCGATGCGCGCGCTGGCCTACACGACCGCCGCCGCCATGGACTTCGCGCGCAAGGCGCCCGATGCGGAGGCGCGCAAGCGCCACCAGGCGTACGTCGACCTGATGATCCCGGTGGTCAAGGGATGGTCGACCGAGACCGGCATCGACATCGCCTCGCTCGGTGTGCAGGTGCACGGCGGCATGGGCTTCATCGAGGAGACCGGGGCCGCGCAGTACCTGCGCGACGCGCGCATCACCACCATCTACGAAGGCACCACCGGCATCCAGGCAATGGACCTCGTCGGGCGCAAGATCGCGCGGGAAGGCGGCGCTACCGCGAAGGCCTGGCTGACCTCGCTCAAATCGCTCGACGCCGAGCTCGGCAGATCGGCGAACGCCGACGTCAAGGCGCTGCGCGCGCAGCTCGCGAGCGGCGCCCAGGCGGTGGCCGACTGCGTCAGCTTCATCGTCGAGAGCAAGGATCCGCACGCGACCTTTGCCGGCGCCGTGCCGTTCCTCAAGCTGATGGGCATCGTCGCCGGCGGCTGGCAGATGGCGCGTGCCGCGCTCGCCGCGGAGAAAAAGCTGAGCTCGGGTGACCGCGATTTCCTCACGGCGAAAATCGCCACCGCGCGCTTCTACGGCGACCACGTCCTCGTCCAGGCGCCGGGCCTGCGCGACACTGTCGTCAAGGGCGGCGCCGATGCCATGGCGCTTACCGAAGAGCAGTTCCTCGCCGCCTAGCGGCGCAAACCGAAGAAGCGCTGGATCCTTCCGAGCAGGTCGGCCGACTCCGCCGGCGCGACGACCTGCTGCGTGGCGAACGCCTCGCGAACTTTCTCGAGCTCGGGCTTGCGCGAGCCGATCACCCGGCTCATGCCTTCGGCGATCTCCGGGCGCGAAAGCAGCAGGCCCTGGAACGCCGCACGGTCGAGGCGATAGCATTCGACGTCGCTCTTCGCCACCACCGTGGCGCTCCTCGCGTCGCCGGTGAGGAGCGCCATTTCTCCGAAGAACTGCCCGGCGCGCAGCGTGGCGAGCGCCTGCGCCTCGCCGGCCTCCGGCTCGTAGCGCACTTGCACCTCGCCGAAGGCGACGATATACAGCCAGTGCGCGACGTTGCCCTGCTTGGTGATCACGTCGCCGCGCGCGAACGGCGCATACTGCAGCCGCTCGGCGACCTCGCCGATCTCGTCTTCCGAGAGCACCGAGAACAGATCGACGCCGCGCAGCATCTCCAGCCGGCGGCTGATCTCGCGCTTGCGCACCGCATCGGCGTGCGCCTCGTCGCGCGCCACCGAATGCACGGTGCGCTGCTCCTCGGCGATGCGGATGCCGGCGCGCTGCAGCGAGGCGAAGAGATGCATCCGGACCATCGAGTCGGTCATGTCGTCCTCGCCGAGCTCGGTCAGGAAGTAACGCAGGTGATAGGTAAGGTTGCCGGCCTCGAAGCCGTGCACCACGGTGCTCGGCGCCGGCGTGCGCGCAACGTTGGCGATCGGCACGTCGCGCATCTCCTCGTTGACCGTGGCGATGACGCGCGCCGGCGGCACGCCGGGGTCGACCATGAACGAAAGCGTGCGCCGCCATTGCAGCGGGCTGCCCTCCCGCTTGCCGAGGATGGCGACGCGCCCCTTCATCATGGTGCTGTTCGGCACGACGACCGTCTCCCAGCTCGTCGTCTCGAGCGTGGTCGAGCGCCAGCCGATGTCGCGCACGCGCCCGGTGAGATTGTCGACCCGCACCCAGTCGCCGACCTGCACGCTGTTGTCGATGTGGATGGCGAGGCCGCCGATCACGTTGCCCAGCGTGTCCTGCATGGCGAAGGCGACCACGGCGGTGAGGATCGCCGACGTGGTGACGATGCTCGAGAGATCGACGCCCGCGCCGCGCAGCTGGGCGAAGGCGTAGACCACATACACCGCGGCGAGCGACAGGTCCTCGATGATGCGCGGCGGCTCGCGGCGCACGAGCGGCAGCAGCAGGCGAAACAGCGCGAAGCCGAGCAGGCGGATGAGCGCGATCGACGCGACGATGCGGAATACCGTGTGCACGACGTTGCCCGCGCCCGGCACGGCAAGCAGCTCGAGCGCCCATGCCACCGCCTGGCCAACGACGCCGAAAAGGAACAGCCACAAGGTGTTGAGGAATACCGCGCGCTCGTGCGGCCGGAAGCGCAGCAGCAGCCCCGTGACGACGAGTGCCAGCAGCGCGAGCCACGGCACCTCGGAACGCATCATCGCCGCGAGCGTGGACTCGAACACGGCCTAGAAGGGAATGCGCCCGCGCAGCATGTCCTTCCACATCACCCAGTCGCCGAGCAGGCTGTACAACGGGTACGTGAAGGTGGCGGGCCGGTTTTTCTCGAAGAAGAAATGGCCCACCCAGGCGAGCAGGTAGCCCGCCGCGATGCCGGCCAGCAGCCACCAGAAGTTCAGCGTCGAGAAGGCGTGCAGCAAAGCCGCCAGTCCGAGCGTGGTGCCGGCGAAATGCAGGCGGCGACAGGTCCGGTTGGCATGCTGCGCTAGATAAAACGGATAAAACTCACTAAAACGCCGGTATGCCGCGGCTTCTTCTCCCATGCGCGCATTCTACTGGCGGCGGAACAATCCTGCCCGGGTCCGGTCTCTAGCTTGTGGCGAAAATCCTCATCGCCGACGATCATCGCGCCAACCGCACCGCGCTCGCAGCGCTCCTGGAAACGGCCGGTCATGACACCGTGACCGCGGACAACGGCCGCGCGGCGCTGGCCCAGGCGCGCCAGACGCCGCCGCAGCTCGTCATCTCCGACGTGCTCATGCCCGAGATGGACGGCTACGAGCTCGCGCGGCGGCTCAAGCTCGACCCCGCTACCGCGGGCATCAGCGTGATGTTTTACACCGCGTATTTCGGCGGACAGGACGCGCAGGACCTGGCGCAGGCGCTCGGCGTGGCGCGTGTCCTGGTCAAGCCATCGCCCAACGACGTGATCCTCGCCGCGGTCGATGAGCTGCTCGCGCGCATGCCGAGCGAGTCGCCGCACGCCGGCGAAGACCTCGACCGCGAGCACCTGCGCCTGATGGTCGACCAGCTGCTCGAGAAGACCGGCGTGCTCGAGGCGCAGCAGCTGCGCATCGAGCGGCTCAACCGCACGCTCGAGATGCTCTCCGCGGTCAACGCCCTGATCGTGCGCGCGTCGGACCGGCAGGCGCTGCTCGACGAGGCGTGCCGCATCGCCGTGGACAAGGGCGGCTTCCGGCTCGCTGCGATCGGGCTTGCCGACCCGCGCGACGGCAGCCTGAAGCGCGCGGCGGCCGCGGGCGAGGGCGCCGCCGAGCGCGACCTGCAGCGGCTGCGGCCGGGCACCGAGGCGGTGGTGTGGAACGACAGCGAAAGCGGTCCTTTCGTCGCGCTGCCGCTGCTCCTGAACGGCGACCCGGCGGGCATGCTGCTTCTCTATGCACGCTCGCCCGATTTCTTCGACGCCGAGGAGATGCGCCTGCTCGAGGAGCTGGCGGGCGACGTGTCGTTCGCGCTGCACCACCTCGAGCAGAAGGCGCACATGGACTACCTCGCCTACCACGACTCGCTCACCGACCTGCCGAACCGCAGCCTCTTCACCGACCGGATGACCCAGGCGCTGAATGCCGCGCGGCGCGAGAAGCGCTTCGCCGCCGCGGTGTTCCTCGACGTCGAGCGCTTCCGCATGGTGAACGAGACCTTCGGCCGCAAGGCGGGCGACGACCTCCTGCGGCGCATCGCCGCCCGCCTGAGCGCGGGGGCGCGCGAGCAGGACACGGTGGCGCGCGTGGGCGCCGATCACTTCGCGATCGCGGTCGCACCGTTCGACCGGCCGGGCGACACCACGCACGAGTTCATCGAGCGCCTGGAGAAGGCATTCGCCGAGCCGATCGTCATCGACGGCATGGAGCTGCGCGTGCTGCTCAAGGCCGGCGTCGCGGTGTTTCCGGCCGATGGCGAATCCACCGAGTCGCTGTGCGGCAACGCCGAGACCGCGCTCTCCAAGGCGAAGCAGACCAACCAGCGCTATCTCTTCTACGCGCCGGAGATGAACGCGCGCGTCGCCGAGTCGCTGGCGATGGAAAACCGGCTGCGCCGCGCGCTCGAGGACGGCCGGCTGTCGCTCCATTACCAGCCGAAGATCGACGTCAAGAGCGGCGCGGTGGCGGGCCTGGAAGCGCTGATCCGCTGGACCGATCCCGAGCTCGGCGCCGTGCCGCCGGCCAAGTTCGTGACGCTGATGGAGGAGACCGGCATGATCCTCGCGGCCGGGCGCTGGGCACTGCGCCAGGCGGCGCGCGACATCCGCCACTGGCGCTCGCTCGGCATCGCCGTGCCGCGCGTCTCGGTCAACGTCTCCGCGATCCAGCTGCGGCAGAAGGATTTCGTCGAGTCGGTGCTGCAGGCGCTCAGCGCGAGCGACCGGCCGCTGCTCGACCTCGAGATCACCGAGAGCGTGCTGGTCGAGGACATCGAGGAGAGCACGCGCAAGCTGCAGACGCTGCGCCGCGCCGGCATCGAGATCTCGGTCGACGACTTCGGCACGGGGTATTGCTCGCTCAGCTATCTCGCGCGCCTGCCGGTCGACACGCTGAAGATCGACCGCAGCTTCGTGGTGCGCATGCGCGACGCCGGCTACCCGCGCAACATCGTGGCGATGATCGTCTCGCTCGCGCACACGCTCGGCCTCAAGGTCATCGCCGAAGGCGTCGAGGAGGACAGCCAGGTGCACCTCCTGAAGGAGCTCGGCTGCGACCAGATCCAGGGCTTCTACGCCTCCCGCCCGCTGCCCGCCGAGGGCGTCGAGGGGCTGCTTCGCCGCGGCACCGATTCGGGGCTGCAGCGGCGCATCGCCGCCGCCTAGGGCGGTATTCCGTAATCCTTTGTTCGGCCGGTCCGCAGCGGCGCGCCGGCTCCTGCACGTCTCGCTGCATGCGACTAAGATGGCGCGAAAAACCAGAACGCTCGCAAGGGGATGGGAATGGGGGGCAAAGCCTCGAGATGTCTTGCGACTGCCACGGCGCTGCTCGCGGCCATGGCTTGCGGCGGCGCGCGCGCCCAGACCGACGACGCCCGCCTGCGCGAGCTCGAGCGCCGGCTCGATGAAACCAACCGGGCGCTCGAGGAGCTGAAGGCCGAGCAGGGTCGCGCCGCGCAGGCGGCCCCGCCAGCGGCGGAAGAGCACGAGCACCGCATGCCGGGCGCGGGCGCGATCCAGCCGCCCACGCCGCTGCGCGCCTTTCTCGACGTCGGCGCAGACTTTTCGAACCACGACGGCGAGAACAAGGGCTTTGCGCTCGGCTCGCTCGACTTCTACCTCACGCCGCAGCTCACGACCAACATCAAGGCCGTGGTCGAGCTGGTCTTCGAGCACGTGAGGACCGGCGACTCGAAGTCGGATCTCGAGCGCATGCAGATCGGCTACACGTTCGGCGACAAGGCGATCGTCTGGGTCGGCCGCTTCCACACCCCGCTCGGCTATTGGAACACCGCGTTCCACCACGGCAAGCAGCTGCAGACCGCGGTGCTGCGGCCGCACATGATCGATTTCGAGGACGACGGCGGCGTGCTGCCCGTCCATACGGTGGGGGTGCTCGGCACGGGCGCCACGCGAATGGGCAGCGGACGGATTACCTACGACCTGTACGCGGGCAACGCGCCGTCCATCGACGGCGGCCTGCTCGATCCCAATACCGTGGGCCGGGAACATCCCGGCTACAGCGTCGGCTTCAACGTCGGCTATCGCTTCGGCGAGAGCCTTGATGCGCCGAAGGTCGGCGTCCACGGCTATCGCGGCGACGTGCGCGACGACGCCGTTCTCACCAACGTCACCCGGCTCAACATCCTCGGCGGCTACTACGCGCTCGATTCGACGGCCTGGGAATGCATCGCCGAGTACTACCGCTTCCGCAACGAAGACCTGTCCGGGGGACGCGGCCATTTCGGCAGCTGGGCGGGCTTCGTGCAGCTCGGCCGGCGCATCGAGGCGTGGACGCCGTACGTGCGCGCCGAGAAGGCGGCGCTCGATCCCTCGGATCCGTACTTCGCGGCGCTCTCGGGGGGACGCCCCTACACCCTGGGCGCGCTCGGCGTGCGCTACGACTTGAGCGGCAACGCCGCGCTCAAGGCCGAGCTCAACCGGACACGCACCGACGATCCGCTGACGGAGAGCTTCGAGCGGCTGCTGCTGCAATGGGCCATCCGCTTCTAGGTGCCCGGCGCCGCCGGCGCCGCTGGCTCGTGTTCGTCGCGCTGTGGCTCTCCTGCGGCCTCGCCGAGGCGGGCGACATCTACGTCGTGACGAACGGCAGCGACCTCTCGGCGACCGACGTGCGCGAGATTTACCTGGGAGAAAAGGAGTTCAGCGGCCCGCTGCGGCTGGTTCCGGTCGACAACCAGGCCGCGCAGGCGGCGTTCCTCGCCAAGGTGCTGTCGATGAACGAGCAGCGCTACACGTCGCTCTGGGTGCGCAAGTCGTTCCGCGAGGGCCTCAATCCGCCGCTCGTGATGTCGAGCGACCGGGAAGTGATGTCGTTC
>CAYZFN010000119.1:0-17201 GCA_964477695.1 uncultured Enterobacteriaceae bacterium
TGCGCGTTCTTCAGGAACTCGGGCGGCGTGAACTTGATGAGCTTGTCTTCCACCTCGCGCGGATCCTTGCCCGGCGCAATCCTGGTGCGATTGGCGACGCGGAAGATGTGCGTGTCGACTGCGACGGTCGGCTGGCCGAACGCGGTGTTCAGCACCACGTTGGCGGTCTTGCGGCCGACGCCCGGCAGGCGCTCGAGCGCCGCGCGCTCCGCGGGAACCTGGCCGCCGTGCTCCTCGAGCAGGATCTTCGACAGCGCGACGACGTTCTTCGCCTTGGTCGGATAGAGGCCGATCGACTTGATGTAGGGCTCGAGCCCGGCGACGCCGAGCTTGACGATCTTCTCCGGCGTCGCCGGATAGAGCTTCGCCGTCGCCTGGTTCACCGACTTGTCGGTCGCCTGCGCGGAGAGGACGACCGCGACCAGCAGCTCGTACGGCGTGCCGTAGTGCAGCTCGGTCGTCGGGTTCGGATTCGCGGCGCGGAAGCGCTCGAAGATCCGGCGGCGCTTCTGCGGATTCATGCGCGCGGCTTGCCGGCGAGGAGCTCGCTCAGCAGCGCCTTGCGGTCGCCCTCGTAGGAGGAGACCTTCCGCGCAGCGAGCCGCTGCCGGCGGCGCTTGCCCCTCGCACCCGCGGCACGCCGCTCGGCGTCGCTCCAGCGCTCGCGCGGCGCGACGACTTCCATGCAGTCCACCGGGCAGGCCGGCAGGCAGAGGTCGCAGCCGATGCACCACGGCTCGACCACGGTGTGCATCAACCCTTGCGCGCCGACGATCGCATCGACCGGGCACGCGTCGAGGCAGCGCGCGCAGCCGATGCAGCGCGCCTCGTCGACGAGGATGACGGTGCGCCGCTTCATCGGCCGGTATCCCGTGCGAGCTTCTCGTGCACCACCTTCCCCGATCGCACCTGGATACCCGTTGCAAGCGCCGGGCTCATTTGCTCCTTCACCAGAAGTTGCACGAATGGCAATACCGCCCGCGAAAGCGCGAGGCTCGCGCTCCGCGCGCATGCGGCGGGCATGTTGGGCACGCAATAGTGCACGATGCCTTCCTCGATGTAGATCGGCGCGCTGTGCGACGTGGGGCGCGAAGTCTCGGCGATGCCGCCCTGGTCGATGCCGACATCGACCAGCGCCGAGCCACGCCGCATGGCGGCGAGCATGCCGCGGTCGACCAGCTTCGGCGACATCTGTCCCGGGGTGAGCACGCCGGCAATTATGAGATCGGC
This sequence comes from uncultured Enterobacteriaceae bacterium, assembly GCA_964477695.1. Classification (GTDB taxonomy): domain Bacteria; phylum Pseudomonadota; class Gammaproteobacteria; order Burkholderiales; family SG8-39; genus SCGC-AG-212-J23. Next base: position 1,231 of record CAYZFN010000119.1, read on the forward strand.
ATCGACGATTCGCGCGCGATCCACGCCGAGCTCGAAATGCGCGTGCGGAAACGCCTTGCGCAGCCTGGCCAGGCGTCGCTCGGATCGCGCGCAGACCGTCACGCTCGCCCCCATGCCGTAGGCAACGGCCAGCGCGTTGCCGCCGACGTTGCCGGCGCCAAGGATCAGCACCTTGCCCGGCGGCACGCCCTCCAGCCCCGGGAGCAGCACGCCGCTGCCGCCGTTCTGCTTCTGCAGGCACCAGGCGCCGGCCTGCACCGCGAGCCGGCCCGCGATCGCCGACATCGGCGCGAGGATCGGCAGGCGCCCGTCGGCCTCGCCGACGGTCTCGAAAGCGACGAAGGTGGCGCCCGAGGCGAGCGCCGCCTCGAGCAGCTCGCGATGCGGACCGAAATGCTGGAAGCCGAAGACGCTCTGGCCCGCGCGCGGACGCCCGTACTCGAGCTCCTGAAGCTCCTTCACCTTGACGACGAGCTCGCACTGCCACGGATCGCCGAGCGCCGCGCCCGCGCTCAGGTATTCCTCGTCGCTGAAGCCGGCGCCGCCGCCGGCGCCCGGCTCGACGACGACATTCGCGAGCATCCGAACGGCGGCCGGCGTCAGCGCGACACGGAACTCGCCGTCCTTTATCTCGCGCGGAATGCCGATACGCACTCGGATACCAGCCCCGGGCCGCGGTAGACGAGGCCGGTATAAAGCTGCACCAGCGTCGCGCCCGCGGCGATCTTCTCTCGCGCGTCGTCCCGCGAAAGGATGCCGCCGCAGCCGATCAGCGCCACCTTCCCGCCCAGAAGGCGCGCGAGCTGCGCGAGCACGTGCGTCGAGCGCGCGAGGATCGGCGCTCCGGAAAGCCCGCCGGCCTCGTTCGCATGGCGCCGGCCTGCCACGCCTTCGCGCGACGTCGACGTGTTAGTCGCGATCAAGCCGTCGATGCCGTGCCGGCGCACGGCGTCGGCAATCGCCTCGATCTCGGCGTCGCCAAGGTCCGGGGCGACTTTCAGCGCGAGGGGTATGCGTTTCTCATTCGTGGCTGCCAATTCTTGGCGAACGGCCGCGAGGCGGCGCAGCAGCTGCTCCAGCCGGTCCGCCTCCTGGAGCGTGCGCAGCCCCTTCGTGTTCGGCGAGGAGATGTTGATCGTGACGTAGGAGGCGTGCGCATAGACGCCGCGCAGCCCGGTCTCGTAATCATCGATCGCGCGCTCGGCGGGCGTGAGGGCATTCTTGCCGATGTTGATGCCGAGGATTCCCTTCCAGCGCGCGCGCTGCACGTTGGCGATGAATGCTTCGAGGCCGACGTTGTTGAAGCCGAAGCGGTTGATCAGCGCCTCGCGCTCGGGCAGGCGAAAAAGCCGCGGCGGCGGATTGCCGGGCTGCGGTAGCGGGGTGACCGTGCCGACCTCGATGAAGCCGAACCCGAGCGCGGCGAGGCCGTCGATGTGCGCGGCGTTCTTGTCGAGTCCTGCCGCGAGGCCGACCGGGTTCGGAAAGCGCAGGCCCATGGCATGGACCTCGCAAGCCTCCACTCTCGGAACGAACAGGGAGGCCAAGGCCGAAGCACGCAGCGCAAATTCGTGCGCGTTTTCCGGATCGAGCGAGAAAAGGAAGGGCCGGGCGAGCCGGTAAAGCGTCAGATCCGGTTCCCGTCGCTCGACCGGCGGCCGAGGCGCCGCCAGGTGCCGCCGCTGAAGCCCTCGATCGGCTCGAACTTCGACTTGTAGGCCATCTTCGGGCTCTCGCGGATCCAGTAGCCGAGGTAGAGGTAGGGCAGGCCGAGCCTGCGGCACTGCTCGATCTGCCAGAGCACGTTATACGTGCCGTAGCTAGCGCCGCGCCGCTCGGGCTCGTAGAAGGTGTACACCGAGGACAGGCCGTCGGGCAGGTAGTCGACGATCGACACCATGACGAGCTGGCCGGAATCGCGGAACTCGATCAGCCGGGTGTCGACCCGGCTCTGCAGGAGAAAGTGCGAGTACTGGTCGCGGCTGTCGTTGTCCATGCCGCCGCCCGAGTGGCGCTGCGACTGGTAGCGCAGGTACAGCGCGTAGTGCTCGAGCCGGAACTTGAGCGGCTGGGCGTGCGCGGCGAGCGCCGAATGCTGCTTCCAGGCGCGCCGCTGCGAGCGGTTGGGCTGGAAATCCTCGACCGGGATGCGCACCGGCACGCAGGCGCGGCAGGCGTCGCAATGCGGGCGGTAGGTGAAGATGCCGCTGCGGCGGAAGCCGGCCTTGACGAGATCGCCGTACAGCTCGGTGTTGATGAGATGGCTCGGCGTCGCGACCTGCGAGCGCGCCATGCGGTCGGGCAGGTAGCTGCACGGATAGGGCGCCGTCACGTAGAACTGCAGTACGGCATGCGGCAGGTCGTTAAGTCGCGACATTCACTTTCCCGAAGCTTCGCTCGCGCTCCATTTTGCAGGAGTCTCGGGGTAGTTTACCAAGGGCGCGAGCGCGCGCAAAAACGTCCGGCGTGGAATTTCTCTCGCTCCGAGCGAGGCGAGGAGCTCGGTGTGCATCTGGCAGTCGATCAGTGGGAAGCCGCGCCCCTGCAGCGTCTCGACGAGCCTGACCAGGGCGACTTTCGAGGCGTCGGTCGCTCTCGAGAACATCGATTCTCCGTAGAACATGCGCCCCAGCGCCACCCCATAGAGCCCGCCGACGAGATCATTGCCGCGCCAGGTCTCGAACGAGTGCGCGTAACCGGCGCGATGCAGGGCGAGGTAGGCGGCGCGCATCGGCCGGCCGAGCCAGGTGCCCTCCGGCCGGTCGGCGCAGCCGCCAAGCACCGCTTCGAAGGCGCTGTCCACGCGCACGACATAGCCTTTGTTGCGCACGCTCTTGGCAAGCGAGCGCGAGACCTTGAGCTCGTCGCAGCGGAGCACCATGCGCGGGTCGGGCGACCACCAGAGCACCGGCTCGGCGCTCGAGTACCAGGGAAAGATGCCGCGGCGGTAAGCCTCGAGCAGCCGCGCGACGGTAAGCTCACCGCCGGCGGCCAGCAGGCCGTTGGGATTCTTCAGCGCGCGCTCGACCGGCGGGAACGGGTCCGAGCCCTCGAGCCACGCTAGCACATCACTTGCTGGCGGCAGTAGTTCTCGAGCGGGTGCACGGCGCAGGTGCCGGCCACCGCCGCGTGAGCGCCGGCGCCGAGCTCCATCTGCAGCCGGAAGGCGTATTTCTCGAAGAACTCGTTGAAGAGCTCCCCGCCCAGGGTGCCGACGGCCTGGATCTCGTCCGAGGCCGCGTCGTGCTCGAGCAGGATCGCGGCGAGCGGCTGCGGCGCGGGCCCGGCGACCACGCGCGCGCCCTCGGCAGGGTCGTACTGGCTGTGCTCCGAGCAGCAATGGATCACCGAGGCGAAGCGGTTGCCGGGCGTCTTCTCCGCACGGTAGCTGATGAAGCTGATGTCGCGCGTCGGGTAGGTGAGCTTGTGCGCGCAGATCGCCGAGTACGCGACGATCGAGCGGCCGGGGCCGATGCCGCCCGACCATTCATAAGGGGTCTGGTCCGCCGTCTTCAGCTTCGCCGGCGCCTGCACGGCATGGCCGAGGTTCAGGAGGAAGCACGGCGTCGCCGCGTAGGGGTAATGGAAAATCAGGTTGCGGTTCGCCGGGATGGCGCGCGCAAGGAGCAGCGCGCCTTTCTCGTCCACGAGCCGCGCCTTGGCGTAGAACCGCGGCCGCGCATCGGCGCGAGCTCCGGGCGCGGCGAGCGCCGCGGCGCCGGCGGCGCACAGCTTCACGAAGTCGCGGCGCTCCATGGGGCGGAGCTAGCATACCGCATGAGCCGCGAACTTCGCGCGCGCTGCTGCATCGCCGGCGGCGGCCCGGCCGGGATGATGCTCGGGGTGCTGCTCGCGCGCGCCGGCATCGAGGTCGTGGTGCTCGAGAAGCATGCCGATTTCCTGCGCGATTTCCGCGGCGACACGATCCACCCGTCGACGCTCGACGTGATCGGCGAGCTCGGGCTGCTGGAGGAATTCCTGCGCCGCCCGCACGACGAGCTGCTCGAGCTGGTCGCGCAAGTGGGCGAGGAGCGGATGGTGCTCGCCGATTTCCGCCACGTGCCGGCGCGCTGCAAGTTTCTCGTCCTGATGCCGCAGTGGGACTTCCTCGACTTTCTCGCGCAGCACGGCCGCCGCCATGCCGCGTTCGACCTGCGCATGCAGGCGGAAGCGACCGGGCTGATCGAGGAGGGCGGCAGGATCGCCGGCGTCCACGCAAGCACACCCGAGGGGACGCTAGAGGTGCGTGCCGACCTCGTGGTTGGCGCCGACGGCCGGCATTCCACGGTGCGCAAGCTCGCCGGCCTGCAGGGCGACACGCTCGGCGCGCCGATGGACGTGCTCTGGCTTCGACTGCCGCGCTTCGCCGACGATCCGCAGGCGACCTTCGGCCATGCCGACGCCGGGCGCATCTTCATCATGCTCAACCGCGGCGACTACTGGCAGTGCGCCTACGTGATCCCGAAGGACGGGTTCGACGAGTTGCGGCGCGCCGGAATCGAGCGGTTTCGCCGCTCGGTGATCGGGCTCTCGCCCTTCCTCGGGCGGCGCCTCGAGGCGCTCGGCTGGGACGACGTGAAGCTGCTCACCGTGGCGGTCGATCGCCTGCGCCGATGGCATCGGCCGGGACTCCTTTGCATCGGCGATGCGGCGCACGCCATGTCGCCGATCGGCGGAGTCGGCATCAACTTGGCGATCCAGGACGCGGTTGCGGCGGCCAACCGGCTGGCGGAGCCGCTGCGCGCCGGCCCCCTTCGCGAGGAAGACCTCGCCGCGGTGCAAACGCGCCGGGAGCCGCCGACGCGGCGGACCCAAGCGGTGCAGGTCTTCGTCCAGAACCGCATCATCCGGCGCGTGCTCGGCTCGCGCGAGCGGCTGCGACCGCCGCTCGCGCTCAAGCTGCTGCAGTGGCTGCCGGTGTTGCGGCGCATCCCGGCAAGGATGGTCGGGGTGGGATTCCTCCCCGAACACATCGCGCCACGCCTCCGGCCTTAGCGCCGGTCCTGATCGTCACCTTCGTCGGTCGAGTAGAAGAAGTAGTCGGCCGTGTAAGGCACGAACGCCTCCTTGCCAACGTCGGCCGGCGAGGTGCAGTCCGCCGGTGCAAGACCTCCGGCGGTGTTCAGGCGCTGGACGAAGGACGCGTCCGACAGCGTGTCGCCGTGGCGCGGGCCGTCCTTGGCTCCAACCACCGCAAGCCTGAGCCACGCGACGGCGCCGGCGGCAACGAACTCAGGATCGGAAGCATGCGTAGCAGTGCCGGTCGCCTTGGCCCAAACGGTGCTCGTGTCGTCGGAGTCCTGCCAAGTCGCGCGAATCGTGCGCACGACCTCGCTCGGGTCGGACGGGGCGAGGTCGGGACTGAAGAAGTGGGTGATGAGTTGCCTGCCATGCTCGTCGAACAGCGTGGCCTCGGGTGTGAAAAGCACGTACGCGAAGCCCGAACCGGAGGGCAGGCAGACATAGTTCTGCGTGCCGGTCGCGTGACCCACCAGGAATGCGGTGTTGCCTTCCGGCACTGCCACGTCGGTGGGCACCGGCGGTGGCGTGACACGTTCGGCGTGGGCCGGCTGCGGCGCCAGGACCGTCGCCGCAATGGCGAAAGCAGTGGCGTAGCCGGCAAAAGTGATGCGACGGATGATGTGATCGTGCAATGCATTTGCGTGCTTCATACCATTCTCCCTATATCGTAGTGGTTTGGTTGCATGCCCGTGGCGAGCTTCATCACGGGGAACGGCACGTTACGCCGGCACTGGCGGCCGCGGAAGACGAGAAGCCGTATAGTGGCTATTCCGTTTTGGAATGGAAGGCAGGCGCCCGATGGATCGACTGACGGCGATGACCGCTTTCGTCCGCTGCGTCGAGCGAGGCAGCTTTTCGGCGGTCGGACGTGAAATGCAGCTGACGCAGCCGACCGTGAGCAAGCTCATCGCCTCGCTCGAACGGCACCTCGGCGGGAGACTGTTCGCACGCTCCGCGCGTCACGTGGCGCTGAGCGCGGAAGGCGAGCGTTTCTACGAGCAATGCAGGACGATCATCGACGCCGTGGCGACGGCGGAAGCCTCGTTCAAGACCGGCCGACAGGAGATCGCCGGGGTCCTGCACGTCGCCTCGTCGGTAAGCTTCGGCCGGATACAGCTGATGCGCCACATGCATGGTTTCATGCAGCGCTTTCCGGCCTTACGGATCGCCCTGCAGCTGAAGGATCGCTTCGTCGACCTCGTGGAGGAAGGTATCGATATCGCGTTTCGCGTCGGCGAGCTGAAGGACAGCAACCTCATCGCCCGGCGCGTCGGCACGACGCAGCGCGTCACCGTGGGCAGCCCCGACTACTTCAGGCGAAACGGCGAACCCCAGCGCCCCGAGGATCTCAAGGAACACAACTGCATTGTCTATACGGGCCTCGCCTCTCAGGACACATGGCCCTACGTGCGCGAAGGCCGCGCTCACCCGGTTCGGGTCTCGGGAAGCTTCCAGACCAATAGTGGCGAGGCGGTTCGTGCAGCGACTCTTGCCGGCATCGGGATAGCCCTCGCGCCGGTCTGGCTGTTCGGCGACGACATCCGCAGGGGGTGGCTAAAGCTGGTCCTTTCCGACTATCGGCCAAGACCGCTGCCGATCCACGCGCTGTCACCGGAGAATCGGCGCAATTCGGCGAAGGTAAAAGCCTGCGCGGACTTCTTCCAGGCCGCGTTCGAGCACGATCCGCTCGTGACGGCCTATCGGCTGTGACGGCTACAGGTTGTAGCCTTTTTCGTTGTGCAGGACCGTGTCCAGTCCTTCGGTCTCTTCATCGCCCGCCACGCGCAGGCGGGCGAGGGCATCCGTGGTCTTGAGCAGCACCCAGGTAAGAACGCCTGACCAGACGAGCGTCGCCAGCACGCCGATGATCTGCACCAGCACCTGGCCGCCCATGCCCTGGTTCTCGGGATAGCCGGCGCCGCCGAAGAAGCTCGACACGAAGACGCCGGTGAGCGTGGTGCCCATGACGCCGCCCACGCCATGCACGGGGAACACGTCGAGCGAGTCGTCGACGCCGAGCGCGCGCTTCATGTAGTTCGTCGCGAAGAAGCACACGACTCCGGCCGCCGCGCCTATGGCGAGCGCGCCGATCGGCCCCACGAAACCGGAGGCGGGCGTAATCGTGCCGAGGCCGGCGACCATGCCGGTGACGATGCCGAGCACCGAGGGCTTGCCGAAGCGGCTCCACTCGCAAATCACCCAGGCGAGCGAGCCGGTCGCGGCGGCGATGTGCGTCACGAGCATCGCCATGCCGGCCGTGCCGTTGGCGCCGAGCGCGCTGCCGGCATTGAAGCCGAACCAGCCGACCCAGAGCATGCACGCGCCCGCAACCGTCATCGTCATGTTGTGCGGCGGCATCGCCGTATCCGGGAAGCCGCGCCGGCGGCCGAGCACGAGCGCGCAGACGAGCGCGGCGATGCCGGCGTTGGCGTGCACCACCGTGCCGCCGGCGAAGTCCATGAGGCCCATCTTGGCGAGCCAGCCGTCGCCCCAGACCCAATGCGCGATCGGCACGTAGACGACGAGCAGCCAAAGCACGCTGAAGAGCAGCATTCCGGCGAAGCGCACGCGCTCGGCGTAGGCGCCGATGACGAGCGCCGGCGTGATGATCGCGAAGGTCATCTGGTACATCGCGAACACCGTCTCGGGGATCGTGCCCTTGACCGTCTTCGCGTCGATGCCGGCGAGGAAGCTCTTGCCCAGGCCGCCCCACCAGGCATTCGCCGTGCCGCCGTCGCCGAACGCCATGCTGTAGCCGACGATCACCCAGGCGAGCGTCACTACGCAGGTGATGGCAAAGCACTGCATGAGGACCGAGAGCACGTTCTTCGCGCGCACCAGCCCGCCGTAGAAGAGCGCAAGCCCGGGCAGCGTCATGAACAGCACCAGGCAGGCCGAGGTCAGCATCCACGCCGTGTCCGCCGCGTCCAGCTTGGGCGGCTCGGCGGCGAGCGCCAGCGGCGCCTGCACCGACAAGAGGATGATCAATCCGAAAACGGGCGCGACAGGATTACGCCGTTCCATGCAGTCCTCCCCCTCTTTATTCGTCGTGGTGCATGGACGCACCGGAACAAAGCATAGCCGCAAAAATCAGGGACAGGCTGGAAAAAACGTGGTCTCTCCCTGCTTTAGGGGCTTTTGCTACGAGATGTCTTCGGCGTGGAAAGCGAAGCTGCCCCGGGCCCGGTCCGCGAACCAGTGCTTGAGCGTCGCGGCGACGGTGCGGAAGGCAATGTCCTTCCAGGGGATCGCCGCCTCGTCGAACAGTCCGACCTCCAGGGTTTCCTCGCCCGGCTTGAATTCCAGAGTGCCCAGACGGGCGCGATAGAAGAGATGCACCTGGTTTACGCGCGGCACCGAGATGAGCGTAAAAGGCGCGCCGAGCTGGACCGCTGCCCCGGCTTCCTCGAGCGTCTCGCGCAGCGCCGCCTGGCCGGCGGTCTCGTCGTTTTCCATGAAGCCGGCCGGCAGGGTCCAGTAGCCGTAGCGTGGCTCGATCGCCCGCCGGCAAAGGAGGATGCGGCCCTCGTGCTCGGGCACGGTGCCGATGACGAGCTTCGGATTCTGGTAGTGGATCTCGCCGCAGGCGTCGCACACCCAGCGCGCCAGCGTATCGCCGGGCGGCACCCGGCGGGCGAGCGGCGCGCCGCAGTTGGCGCAGAACTTCATCTCACGCGACCTTGAGCTCGGCGAGGCTGAAAATCGTCCGCTCGAGCGGCAACCCCAGCCGGTCGAGCGGCGCGCCCGAGCGATTGATCCAGAACACGGTGAAGCCGAACGATTTGGCGCCGAGCGCATCCCAGCAGTTCGACGAGACGAAGCCGATGCGCTCCTTCGGCACGTTGAGCCGCCGCACCGCCAGCTCGTAGACCTCGGGCGCCGGCTTGAAGACCTTCACCTCGTCGACGCTCAGCACCGCGTCGAGCTCGAGCCGGGAATGGCGCACCAGGGGCTCGAGCATGTCGCGCGAGCCGTTCGACAGGATTGCTTTCTTTATCCGGCCCATTTGGGAAAACGCCGGCGCGACATCCGGAAAAGGCGCGAGCATGTTGTACTCGGCCATCAGCGCTTCCATCTGCGTGACGCCGAGCCTGAGCGACAGCGCCTCGCAGGAATGCGCGAGCGCCTCGCGCGTCACCGTGGAGAAGGGCGCGTAGCGCCGCATCAGGCTGCGCAGCCACGTGTACTCGAGCTGCTTGGCGCGCCACAGCTGCGACAGGCGAGCGCCCGCGCCCGGGAAGAAGCCCTCGCAGCGCTGCACGACCGAATGCACGTCGTACAGCGTGCCGTACGCGTCAAACACCAACGCATCCATGTAAACTCGATTAAACCATGGTCGACCGGTACGACGAGCTCTACCGCGCTTTCCGCTGGAACGTGCCGCCGCGCTACAACATCGCGCAGGCCTGCTGCGGCGCATGGGCCGAGGAGCGAAGCCGCTTCGCGCTTTACTGGGAGGACGAGTCGGGCGCGCAGGCGGCCTATTCCTTCTGGGACGTGCAGAAGGCGGCGAACCGTCTCTCCAACGCGCTCGCCGGCCTGGGCGTGAAGCGCGGCGATCGCATCGCGATCATCCTGCCGCAGCGGCCCGAGACCGCGATCGCCTACATGGCGATCTTCCAGATGGGGGCGATCGCGCTGCCGCTCTCGCATCTTTTCGGTCCCGACGCGCTCGAGTACCGGCTCGCGCACGCGGAAGCGAGCGCCGCGCTGGTCGAGCCGACGACGCTCGCGAGTTTCTGGGCGGTCAAGGAGAAGCTCCCGGCGCTGCGCCACGTGATCGGCGTCGGCGGGGCCCGGGAGAGCGGCGTGCACGTCTACGAAGACCTTCTTTCCCGTTCCAGCGCCCGATTCAATGCGCTGGACACGGCAGCGGACGACCCGGCGCTCATCATCTACACGAGCGGCACGACCGGGCCGCCGAAGGGCGCGCTGAAGGCGCATCGGGTGCTGATCGGCAACGTGCCGGGCTTCGTGCATTCGCACGATTTCTTCCCGCAGCGCGGCGATATCTTCTGGTCGCCGGCCGACTGGGCGTGGACCGGCGGGCTGATGGACGCGCTGCTGCCGGCATGGCTGTTCGGCCTGCCGATCGTCGGGTACCGCGGCCGCTTCGACGCCGAGCGCGCCTATTACCTGCTCGACAAGTACGGCGTACGCAACTCGTTCCTCTTCCCTACGGCGCTGAAGCTGATGATGAAGGCGGTGCCCGAGCCGAGAAAGAAGTATTCGCTGAACCTGCGTTCCGTCATGTCGGCGGGCGAGGCGGTCGGCGCGACGGTGATCGAATGGGCGCGCGAGCAGCTCGGCGTCACGATCAACGAGATGTTCGGCCAGACGGAGATCAACTACGTGGTCGGCAACTGCCAGTCGGCCTGGCCGGTGAAGCCCGGCTCGATCGGCCGGCCCTATCCCGGCCATCGCGTGGCGGTGATCGACGAGCAAGGCAACGAGCTGCCGCCGGATCAGCTGGGCGAAATCGCGGTGCACAGAAAGGATGATCCTGTTTTCTTCCTCGAGTACTGGAAGAACCCCCAGGCCACGCGCGACAAGTTCGTCGGCGACTGGGGCTGCACCGGCGACCAGGCGAAGCGCGACGCCGACGGCTATCTCTGGTACCAGGGCCGCTCCGACGACGTGATCAAGAGCGCGGGCTATCGCATCGGCCCGGCCGAGATCGAGAGCTGCCTGGTCAAGCACGGCGCGGTGGCGAACGCCGCGGTGATCGGCAAGCCCGACGCGACGCGCGGCGCGATCGTCAAGGCGTTCATCGTGCTGCAACCGGGTCATCCTCCTTCCGAAGCCCTGAAGGAGGAGATTCAGAAGCACGTGCGCGGACGCCTCGCGCCGTACGAGTACCCGCGCGAGATCGAGTTCATCGCCGCGCTGCCGATGACGACCACGGGCAAGGTGCAGCGCAAGGAGCTGCGCAAGCTGGAAGAAGCCAAGCTGCACGCGAAGTGAAGCGCATCGTTCTCGCCGGGGCGGGTCATGCGCATGCCGTCGTGCTCGCCTCGCTCGCGCGCAATCCGCTTTACGGTGCGACCGTGACCCTGGTCTCGCCGCGCGCCCGGCAGACGTATTCCGCGATGCTGCCCGGCGTGATCGCCGGCCACTACCGGCCGGCGGCGGCGACGATCGACGTCGCCGGGCTCGCCGAGCGGGCTTATGCCGAGTTCGTCGAGGATTCGATCGTCGCGCTCGATACCGCGGGAAAGACGCTCAGGCTGCAAAGCGGCAAAAAGCTCGCGTACGACTTGCTCTCGCTCAACGTCGGCTCGCGCATCGATACCTCGGCGCCCGGAAGCGCCGAGCACACGGTGCCGGTCAAGCCGTTCGACGAGTTCCTTTCCCGGCTGGGAATCGTGCGCCACGTCGCGATTGCCGGCGGCGGAGCGGCGGGCGTCGAGCTCGCGATGGCGATCCGCTACCGCGGCGCCGAGGTGACCATCTATTCCGAGCGCGACGCGTTCACCGGCAAGGCGGCGCGCCGCGTGGCGCGCATGCTGCGCCGCCGGCGCGTCGATTACCGGCCCGGCATGCGCGCCGACGCGGTCGAGCCGGGGCCGGTGGTCGTCGCCGGCAGCTCGCGCCAGGCGTTCGACCTCGTGCTTTGGGCCAGCGGCGCTGCGCCGCTCGCTTTCCTCCAGAACTCGCGCCTCGCGCTCGACGAGCGGGGCTTCGTGCGCGTCGACGAATGTCTGCGCAGCGTCTCGCATCCGGACATCCTGGCGGCCGGCGATTGCGCGGCGCTCGACGAGGCCAAATCGGGAGTGCACGCGGTGCGCCAGGGCGCGACGCTCGCCGACAACCTGCGCTGCATGGTGAGCGGCGCGCGGCTGCAGTCCTACCGGCCGCGCGGCAAGGCGCTGCTCATCATCACCTGCGGCGCGCGCTATGCGATCGCCATGCGCGGCGAGTGGAGCGCGCAGGGCCGCTGGGTGTGGTGGTGGAAGAACTGGATCGACCGGCGCTGGCTGAGGATGCTCAATGCGCCGCGGCGGCCGTCCGCCTAGACGAGCCCGAGCATCCCGGCGAGCGCGCCAATGGCGATCAGGGCGAGCGGATTTAGCCGCGTGCGGAGGAGCGCCGCCACTGTGACGAACGTAATGGCGAGTCCCGCCCAGTCGTGGCCGACCGATCGCAGCAGCACCCAGCCGCTCGCGAACATGAGACCGATCGCGATCGGCGCGAGGCCGCGGCGGAAGGCGACCGCGAACGGCGCATGCGGATTGCGCGCCTGCAATGCCACCATCCCGAGCGAGAACAGAGTCCCGGGCAGCAGCATTGCGGCCGTGCCGGCGAATGCCCCCGACCACGAGGCCACCTGGAAGCCGATCAGCGTCACCCAGAGCGCGTTCGGGCCGGGAGAGGCCTGGCCGAGCGCATAGAGGTCGGCGAACTGGCGCGCGGTGAGCCAGCCCTGCTCGTCGACCACGTAGCGGAAGAGGCCCGGCATGACCGTGTTCAGGCCGCCCACCGCGAGGGTGCAGAGGATGAAGAAGCGCAGGAACAGCCCGCCGGCTTCCATCATCGCTTCCGTCCCAGCCATGTGATGGCGATCGCGCAGGGCGCGAGCACGGCCATGACCGCGATCAGCGGAAGGTGCAGCAGCGCCACGGCCGCGAAAACCGCGAGCACGAAAAGCCACGGCACCGGGCGGCGCGGCAGCGCCGTTGCGAGCCCGAGCGCATTGGCGAGCACGAGGCCGGTCGCGACGAAGCTCATGCCGCGCAGCGCCGCCTGCACGAGCGGCAGCGTGCCCGCGTAGCGGTAGGCGACGCCGAGGGCGAGGATGATGACGAGCGGCGGGCCGATGAGCCCGGCACCGGCGGCGAGCGCGCCGCGGTAGCCGCCGACGCGATGGCCGATCATCAGGGTGAGGTTGAAGGCGACCGGCCCCGGCAGCACCTGGCTTACGCCGAGCAACTCGACGAACTGCTCGTCGCTGAGCCAGCGCTTTTGGCGCACGAGCGCCCGGCGCAGCCAGAACATCGCGCCGCCGAAGCTCGACAGCCCGATGCGGACGAAGGTCAGGAAGATGCGGCCGGCGTGCGGATTCAGGTCGAGGCTAGTCGTCGAGCCGCGCGAGCCGGATGAGCTCCTCGATCGACGGCGCAGCGGCGCGGCGGACGCGGTCCTCACGCGGCAGGACGACGATCGTCAGGCCCTTGTTATGCGGATTGCTGCTGCGGCTGCGCAAATCGACCAGGCGCCCGCCGATCTTCTTGCCATTCAAGTCGCGCAGCACCGTGCCGCCCGGCACCCGCTCCTCGTAGCCGACGATGCGGCCATCCTCGGCGAGCCGCGGCACGAAGAGCGAAAGCAGCGTGATGCGCTCGCCCGCGTCGGACACGGTGACCGCCTTGGTTCCGATTACGTGGCCCGCGTCGTCCTTCAGGTCCTCGCGCATTACCGTCTGCGCGGTCGAAGACGGAGAGGGGAGGTGCGTGCAGCCACCGGAGGCAAGGCCGAGCGCGACGATCGCGGTGGCTGTCTTCAGCATCTTGTTCTTCCTCTCGCGCGCATTGTAATGCGCGCGCTCAGCCGCGTTTAGCCGCGACTGACGGGGGGCGACGCCGGTTTCTGGACGTTCTCGGGCAGGGCCCCGGGAGCCAGGCGCGGTTGCCCACGGCGATCCTGCATCGCGCGCGCGACGTCGTCCTCCAGGATCAGGTCCGCCAGGGCGAGAAAGACGCGCCCGGGAACGGTCGCTCGGTCCTCGAGCCAGAGCTTCACGCTGTGCTCGTGGACGCCAAGGCGCAGGCTCAGGGGCGCGGGCCCGCCGGCGATTTCCATCGCTCGCTCGAGCAGCCGCCGCTGGAACGCAACCACGGGCATGGTGAGCGGCAGACGCAACTCTCGTGCCCGCGATCGCATCAGGAGGGACCGGGCGCCTTCGAGGTGCTCCAGTCTTTCAGCACTTTGACCAGGTCGGCGGGATCACAAGGCTTGATCAGGTGGTGGTCGAAGCCGACTACGACCGAAAGCAGCCGGTCGGTCTGTCCCTTCCATCGCCCGGAAATGGCGATCAGCAGCGGACGCTCGGAGGGATACGAATCGCGAACTCGGCGCGCGATTTCATAGCCGCTCATGTCGGGTAGTTGGATATCCACAATGAGCGCGTGCGCGCTGTTGTGTCGCGCGAGCGCCAAGCCTTCGCGTCCGCTGCTCGCGCCGAACACCTCGTGGCCCTCGTGCTTGAGTATCGCGCCAAGCATGAGGACGGTGTCCGGCTCGTCGTCGACGATAACGATGCGCAGCGGGCGTGGCGCGAGGGAGAGCACCAAGCCAAAACTTGCATAAACAGCGTGACATTGCCAGTCTGCCTGTCGGGAAAGTCCCGACATCACGGCCTTCTTTCGCCGGGCGTCCCCTTAAGGCGAGCCGTAGAATCGGGCGTGGTCGCGCAACGCGAACTTCCGTCCTTCGCCCAAGGCGCTTCTACCGCCCGACGAAGCCTGCGCATAGTCGTCGCGGACGACGACGTCGACACCGTCCGCACCCTCGCCACGGTGCTCCTGCACGAAGGCCACTCGGTGCGCGAAGTCTATCGAGGCGACACGGTTCTCTGGCTGATCAGGGACTTCGCGCCGCACGCCGTTCTTCTGGACATCAATATGCCGGGAATGAGCGGCTATGAGGTCGCGAGAACGCTGCGCGAGCGCTACGCGGACAACTGTCCGTTGCTCATCGCGATCACGGCCTGGAAGAAAACCTCGGAGCGGCTGCTGGGCCAGATCGTCGGCTTCCATCACTACGTGACGAAACCCTACTCGACGGACGAGCTGCTGGCGCTGCTCGCGCCGCTGGTCTCGAGCGAGACGGTCGGCGCTGACGCGAGACGCGCCGAGCCAAGCCGGGAACAACGTCTACTGGCTCAAGCTGCGCAGCTGATGGGGCATCGAGAGCTCGCGGCCGGCCTGCAGGTAAGCGAGTCGGTCCTCGATTCCTGGATCGCGGGGCGCGCCGTGATTCCGCCCGCCCACTTGCTGAATCTCGCGGACGTTCTGGTCACTCTTGCGAGCAGGCCGGCGAAAAGCCAAGACTAGGCGCGGCTATCGTTGCTAGTGCCTGAAGAAGAGCTGCTTGATGCCGAACACGAGCAGGCTCAGCACGCCCAGCACGCCGACGAGCAGCGCTGCCGCGGAAGTGCCGAAGATGAAGGCGCGAACCAGCTTCTCGACGCGGATCTTCCTCCTCGTTTCGGCCAGAAGCTCATCCAGGCGCTCGTCGCTCAAGCCGGCGCTGTCGGGCGGCGGGCTGGGCGGGGTGCGCCAGATTTCCTGCAGCTCTTCCCGCTTCGCCTCGAGCAGGCGCTCTTTCTCTGCGCGCGTAAGTTCTTTTAGTTGTGGGCGCATCGAACGCGTATTTGACCGCGCCCGGCGGTTGGGTGAAAGAACATTGTTGGCACTGCGCCGCTACTTGCGGCCGCGGCGTGCCTCCAGGGCATCGATCGCGTCCATGATGCGGTCCATGCGCGCGATGACCGCCCGGTACGGGGCCGGGCTCGCCAGGTCGACGCCGGCGGCCTTCACGAGCTCGTAGGGATAGTCCGAGCCGCCGGCGCTGATCAGCTTCAGATAGCGCTCGCGTGCGCCCGGCTCGCCTTTCAGCAGCGCGTCGGCCAGCAGCGAGCTCGCCGCGATCGACGTCGCGTACTGGAAGACGTAGAACGAGTGATAGAAGTGCGGGATGTAGGCCCATTCCACGGTGTACGGCTCGTCGATCTTCACCACGCCCTCGCGCTCGCCGTGGTAACGGCGCAGGATCGCGCCGTAGATCTCGCTCAGGCGTTTGCCGGAGAGCGACTCGCCGCGATCCACGCGCGCATGCACCTCGCGCTCGAACTCGGCGAACATCGCCTGGCGGAAGAAGGTGCCGCGCAGCGACTCGAGCGCCGAGCCGAGGTAGAAGAGCCGCTCGTCGTCGCTCTTCGCGTGCTTCAG
>CAYZFN010000120.1:0-9859 GCA_964477695.1 uncultured Enterobacteriaceae bacterium
GCGAAGCCGCAGCCGACGATGACGGTCGGGCAGGGGAGATAGTCGACCAGCTCGAAGCCGCGGCCGCCCGCCGCGCCGTGCGCGACGAGCCAGTTGCGCACTTCCTCCGAGCCGTTGCCGTGGCTCGGCAGCTCGTTCTTCAGATAGGAAAGCAGCCCCTCCGGCTTGCCAGCGAAGCGCCGGATCGTCTCGCGATCGAAGTCCTCGTAGATCGCGCCCATTGTGGGCTCGCCGATCGAGTGCGAGAGGCCACCGGTGCCGAGGATCGCGACCCGTAGGTTTTCCGGATAGCTCCTCACGGCCTTGGAGATCAGTTGACCCCATTGGTAGCACCGCTCGAGCGAGGGCATCGGCGGCTCGATGCTGTTCACCACGACCGGCACGATGCGCGCAAGCTTCTCGAGGCCCATGCGCCAGAGCGGGATGCAGAAGCCGTGGTCTAGCTTGAGCCGGTGCGAGACCGAAGGCTCGCAGCCTTCTTCCATTGCCGTGCGGGCGATATGGAGCGCCAGCGCTGCATGGCCCTGGATGACCTTATGAGGGAAAGCGTGCATCCACGGCTCGGGCGGTCCCTCGTGCGCTTCGCCGACGCCGATGCACACCGCGGGTACGTTATCGAGGAAGAAGTTCGACCAGTGATCGGGCGAGACGACGACCAGCACGTCCGGCCGTGCCGCTTCCAGCCTCGACCCCAGTTCGCGGAAGCCGGCGGCGAGGCGCGATCTCTCCAGGGAAGGAACCCGATCCCACTCGCGGATGATGAGCGGGCCATGGCTCGAAGCGAACGCGCCGACCAGCTCAGCCATGGTTCAGGCGCCGGATGAACTCGTCGTCCTTCATGCCGGCGGCGAAAAAGTAGTAGCGCAGCAGGTACGCGTTGGTGCGCTGGGCGAGAAAGGGGACATCGTTCTTTGCGATCGCCTGCCGCACGTCCGGCGAAAGAGGATAGCGCTGCACGACGGCATCGCGGTCGGCGCGGAACTCGGAAGCGAGCGCCGGCGACTGCAGGTCGTAGAACAGCTTCGACAGCCAGTAATCGCGCACGAGGCGATGATACTTCGACGGAAAAGGTTCCTGACCCCTTTTCCGCTATTCGGGCTTGAGGCCGGCCGCTTTCACGATCACCGCGTAGCGCTCGTGATCGCGGCGCATGCGCGCGCCGAACTCCTGGGGCGATTCCTTGAGCGGCTCGAGCCCGCCGGTCATGAGCCGGCTCTGCACCGTCGGATCGTCGAGCATGCCGTGGATCTCGCGGCTGAGCAGCGCGATGACCGACTCGGGCGTGCCGTGCGGCGCGACGATGCCGAACCAGGTATTGATCTCGAAGCCGGGCAGGCCGGCTTCCGCGGCGGTGGGAATCTCCGGCGCGGCACGCAGGCGCGTGTTCTGCGAAACGGCGAGGATGCGCACCTTGCCGGCCGCGGCCTGCGAGCGGACCACGCCCAGGCCGACGAAGATCGCCTGCACCTGGCCGGCGAGCAGATCGGCGAGCGCCGGCCCCGCGCCGCGATAGTGCACCGGCGTGAGCCGCACGCCCGCGACCTGCGAGAACAGCTCCCCCGACAGATGCGGGATGGTGCCGAGGCCGGCGGTGCCGTAGTTGAGGTTGCCCGGCTCGCGCTTTGCGAGCGCGATGAACTCCTTCAGATTCGTGGCCGGCAGGCTCGATTGGATGGTAACCAGAACGGGCGAGCTCGTGAGCGGCGCGACCGGCTGCAGATCCTTTAGCGGGTCG
Organism: uncultured Enterobacteriaceae bacterium; assembly: GCA_964477695.1. GTDB lineage: Bacteria > Pseudomonadota > Gammaproteobacteria > Burkholderiales > SG8-39 > SCGC-AG-212-J23. The sequence goes on from CAYZFN010000120.1 coordinate 1,736, forward strand.
AACGGCATGTCCTTCACGATGAAGGGATTGATCGCCACGTTGCCGACCTGGATCTGGCCCAGCGTGTAGCCGTCGGGCACCGCCTTCGCCACCGCGTCGCCGGCCAGCACGCCGCCCGCGCCGCCCTTGTTCTCGACGACGATGCGCTGGCCGTACGCCTTGTCGAAGTACTCGGCCATGAGCCGCGCCGGCACGTCCATCAGTCCGCCCGGCGCCGTTGCGACGATGAGGCGGATCGGCTTCGACGGATAGTCGTCCGCCTGCGCAGCAATGGTCCAGGCGGCGATGAGGGCAAGAAGGATTTTCATGCCGGCGAGGCGTCGATGAGAACGAAGGCAATGCGCGCCGGCTTGTCGGTGCGGTTGCTCCATGCGTGGCTCGTGCCACGCTGGATCAGCACGTCGCCCGCCTTCAGCAGCACCTCGCCTTCGTCGAGCATGGCGTAGATCTCTCCCGAAAGGACGATAGCGTAGTCGATCGTCTGCGTGCGATGCATGCCGGGATGGCGGCGCTTCTCCTGCGCCGCGGCCTCGGCGCCCATCGAGGCGAAATGTGCCTCGGGGTCGATGCGCTTCAGCCGCTCGCTGTCCGGCGGGTACTCGATGACACGGAACACGCTGCCCATCGCGTCGGGCTCGATACGCCGCGGCCGCTTCGCCTTGTCGAGCGCGCCCGAGAGCTCGGCGGGCGTCTCGCTCGTCGCCCAGAGCTCGGTGAGCCGCAGGCCGCCGGCTTTCTCGAGCAGCATGGCTTGTGGTTCATCCAGAATGGTGAACATCGAACGGCCGCGGGCATCGTGCCCGGTGACGACGCGCTTCACGCCGCAACCCAGCGATACGCCTGCTCGGCGACCGATGTGCGCGCCGTGTCCTTGGTCGAGATGCCCCAGTGGTCGATGCGGCCCGGCGGCCATTTCCAGTCGTCGGGTCCGCCGACCTTGTAGTCGTCGCCGACCTCCTGCACCTCCGCGGTGTACTCGATGACGCCGCCGTGCGGACCGATGAAGTAGCCGAACACGTTGTTGCCCGGTCCGTGGCGGCCCGGACCCCACACCGGCGGGTACCCGGCATCGCGCAGGCGGCCGATGCCGCGCATCACCGACTCGAGGCTCGGCATGTCGAACGCGATGTGATTGAGCGAGGAGAAGCCGGCGCGCGCGAAGGCGATGCAATGGTGCTTGCGATCGCAGCGCACGAAGGTCATGTGCTTCGTGCGGTCGGAAAGCTTGAGGCCGAGCTTCTCCACGGCGAAGCGCTCGGCGGCGTCGACGTCGGTGGAGTTGAGCACGACGTGCGAGAGCTCGACCGGGCGATCGGCATGGCGCGGCAGTTCTTGCGTGCGGGTTTCCAGTACGAACCGGTAGCGCTCGCCCTCCGGCCCGCGCAGCTCGCGCTCGGCTCCGATCTCGCTTTTCGGGCCGCAGAAGGTGATGCCCAGGAGAGCGGGGCCGCCTTGCTCGAGCGAAATCACGTAAGGCAGCGCCGCGGTGGCGCGCAGGCGGATCTCGCTTGCAACATTCAACCGAGTGAGACCCCAGATCTTTTCGAAGAACTGCGCCGCTGCCTTGGCGTCCGGGACGCGCAGCTCGACGCTCTGCAGCTTCATGGCCTAACGCACTCGAAGCTTTCGGCGCGCGCCGGATCGCCGCTGCCGCGGTAGCGCGGGAACGCCGGGTAGCGGCACATCGGCCGCGCCATCGTCACTTCGAACGGCGGCGCCAGGTTCTGCTTCACTTGCACGAGGTCGACCGGCGCTTTGCCCAGCTCCATCCAGTCCTCGAGCACCTGAAGCATGTCGACATTGGACGGCGCGCCCTGGCCCATGTGGTCGGCGCCCGGTGTCACGTACAGGCGCACGAAGTTGTCGACGGCGGGCTGCCCTATGCGCGCCACCAACGACTCGTAATACTGGATGCCGGCATACGGGCTCTGCGCGTAGTCGGCCATGTGCTCGCTGATGATCAGCTTGCCGCCACGCTCGGCGAACGCCGTGAGATCCGGATCGGTGGCGTCCATGAGAACCGAGATATCGCGCAGGCGCGGCTCGAGCTGCGCGGGATCGAAGCGGCGCGGATCGAACTTTGGATCGCGCGCGAAGAAGTATTGCACCGCGCCGCTGCCATAGAGCCAGGCGCGGCTCGAGGTCGGCCCCGGCGGCAACGTCGGCGCGGCGCTGCCGGTCTGCCAGGTCGGCCAGCCGCCGACCGGGCCCGTTCCCTGCGCTGCTTCGCCGCTCACGCCCCAGCCGGGATACGAGCGCACGCCGTTCGCGAGCTCGAACGGGAACGTATACGGCGAATGAATGGCCTGCACGGTCTTCAGCTGCGCGTCGGTGAGGCAGCTCGGCGCATCGGCGCCGCTGCAGCGAAGCTTCGTCGCGTCGAAGGCTTTGCGGCAGCCGGCGTAGTCGCTGACGATGCCATCGGCGAGGCCGTCGCGCGCGTCGCACGCGGCGAGCACGGCGTCGCTGACGAGCTTCACTTTTTCCGGCGGCAGCCAGCCGCCCTGCATCTGCAGCACGCCGGCGCGCGTGCCCGCCGCCTGCAACCCCACCCAGTTGATCACCGGGACGCGGCTGAAGATGCCGTCGTAGTCGTCCGGGAAGCGCTGCGCCATCATGAGGCCTTCGCGTCCGCCTTCCGAGCTGCCGACATAGAGCACGCGCTTGGGCGGCGCGCCGTAGCGGCGGTGGATGAGCTCGACCGCCACGTCGCGCACCTTCTTGTACGAGGCATAGGAGAAGTTGGCGAGCGCCTCGTCGTTCAGCGCGAACGCCTGGAGCGGCACACCCTGGGCATTCTGGTGGCCGGAATCGGTGCCGAACGTGGCGTAGCCGCGCAGGAGCGGCGAGGGCATGTCGGGCCGCGCCGAGGGAATCAGCCCCGCCGCGGTGATCAGCACGCCGTTGAAGCCGCCGCCGCCGAATTGCACGGCGCCCTGGTTCCAGTTCGTCGGCAGGTTGACCTGGAAGCGGATCGGCGGCGCGCTTCGATCGAGCGGCGCAATCGAGCCGAGCACCTTGCAGTACTCGGGAGTCGCCGCGATGACGGCCGCCTCGGGCGGCGTCGGGGCGAACGGCGGCTTGGGATTCACGGCGACCGGCGAAGGCGCGATGAGCTGCGCGGACTCGATCGTCGCGCGCCCGCTCGGCAGGCCGATCAGCGCCGGCTCGACCGGCTGCGTCAGTACCGCGCACGCCTGCGCCGGCGGCAGGCTCGAGACGTCGAGCTGCGGCGTCGAGCACGCCGCAAGGAGCAATACAGCCAGGAGGATCGGCGAGTGTGTGCGCATAGGGTCGGGGAATGATATGTCAACTGGCGAAACGGCATGATAGGTTTGCGCGCATGTTCACCCGCCGCTGGTCCACGTCCGAGCGCAAGCACGAAGTCGTCGTCGAGCGCGACGTGAAATTCCGCTTGCCCGACGGCACGACGCTCGACGGGAATGTATTCCGTCCCGCCTCGCCGGGACGGTTTCCCGTGCTGCTCGGCGTTCACCCGTACAACAAGGACCTGCAGTCGCCGCCGATGCGTCCCGTCGGGTTCACGCCGATGCGCGGCTACATGGAAAGCGGCGACTCGCATTTCTTCGCGCGGCGCGGCTATGTGCACGCCGTCTTCAACGTGCGCGGCAGCGGCAAGTCGGAGGGCTTTTACCAGCTCGGCGGGCCGCTCGAGGTGCAGGACGTCTGCCACCTCGTGGGCTGGCTTGCGCAGCAGAGCTGGTCGAACGGGGCGCTCGGCATGTTCGGCGTCTCGTATTTCGCCCGGCTCGCGAAGCTCGTCGCGGCCGAAGCGCCGGCGGCGCTCAAGGCGGTGTTCGCGCCGTTCTCGGGCGCGGACGACTATCGGCATCGCTGGTACCACGGCGGCATCCTCGCCGCCGGCTTCCTCGCGCACTGGCGGAACAGCGCGCACAACCCGAGGTACCGCAGCTTCTACAGGGAAATGCACGGCGAGGAGAAGTACAAGCAGGCCATCGCCGCCGCGATGCGCGACGAGGAGGTCATGGCGATCGAGCCGCTGCGCGCCGCGCTGCAAAATCCGGACGCCGGAACCAATGCCGTGATCGTCGATGTGCTCCTGCATCCGTTCGACGGCCCGTTCTGGCGCGAGCGCAGCGCGCACGATACGAAAGCGAAGATTCCCGCCTATCTCGGCGGCTGCTGGGGCATCTATGGCCTGCATCTTCCGGGCGCCTTCACCGCGTGGCGCGACTGGCAAGGCCCGAAGAAGATGGTGATCGGCCCGCCCGTGTATCTCGATCGTCCGGTCTACCAATACCACGAGGAGGCGCTGCGCTGGTTCGATCACTGGCTGAAGGGCAACGACACCGCGATCATGGACGAGCCGCCGGTGCGCTGCTTCATCCCGGCGACCGGCGAGTGGAAGGCGCTGGACGACTGGCCGCCGCAGGATGCGCGCTGGACGAGCTTCTTCCTCCACGCCGACGGCACGCTCTCGGAGCACGAGCCGTCGCTCGCGCCAGGCAGCGTGGCCTTCAACGAGTCGCCCTTCGAGCACGGCGAGGCGCGCTTCACGACGCCGCCGCTCGTCGAGAACACCGAGGTGCTCGGGCCGGCGGTGCTGACGCTGCAGCTCTCGACCAGCGATACCGAAGCGCTCGTCTTCGCGACCGTGCTCGCGATCGACGCTCAAGGGAAGGAGCAGGAGCTCACGCGCGGCTGGCTGCGCGCCTCGCAACGCCGGCTCCGCGAAGGCGGCGAGCGCTGGGACCCCGTCCCCGCGCACGAGTCCCGCGAGCCGCTCGAGCCGGGCAAGGTCTACGAGCTGACGATTCCCATCGTCGCCACCGCGCGGCTCTTCCGCGCCGGCGAGCGCATCGCGCTGCGCATCAAGGGCGCGGACGACGAGCCGGCCACGACCTCGCTCGAGGCCATCGCCCGCAACCATCTGCGCCGCGTGCGGCCGGCGCGCATCACGATCCACTGCGACGAGTCGCGTCCCTCGCGCATCGACTTGCCGATCACCCGCGGCAACATCGTCGGCACCTTCTTCTCCGGCGGCGACATCCGCTCCTTCGGCCTGTCGCGCTGAGGTCGACTGTTGCAAAATGCGGGTCGTGAAGCCCGATGACCTCTCGCGCCTCAGGATAGACCGCACCGCCGAGGCGGCGCCGCGCATCAAGCGGCGCTCGCGCTGGATGCGTTATGGAATCGCGGCCATCGTGGTCGCGGCCGTGCTCGCGTGGATCGGGTCGCGGTTCATCGCGCCCGCGCAGGTCGAAGCGGCGACTGTGGCAAGCGCCTACCCCTCGCAGGCCTACACGATCCTGAATGCCGCCGGCTACGTCGTGCCGGAGCGGAAGGCGGCGCTTTCCTCGAAGGCGACCGGCCGGCTGGAATGGCTGGGCGTGCTCGAAGGCTCGCGGGTAAAGAAGGACGAAGTCGTCGCGCGTCTCGAGAGCAAGGACGTGCGCGCCGCGCTCGACCAGGCCGCGGCGCAGGTGAAGCTCGCGGAAGCCAACCTGCAGCAAGGACAGGCGGAGCTGCGCGATGCCGAGGCCAACTTCCGGCGCTCGAACGAGCTGCTCGCGAAGAAATTCATTTCCGGTGCGCAGCACGACACTGACATCGCCCGGCTCGACAAGGCGCGCGCCGCCGTCGCGTCGCAGAAAGCCGGGGTCGGTTCCGCGCGGGCGAATCGCGACGCCGCGCAGGTCGCCGTGGAGCAGACGCTGATCCGCGCGCCCTTCGATGCCATCGTCCTCACGAAGAACGCCGACGTGGGCGACAACATCACGCCGTTTTCCTCCGCCGCCGGGGCGAAGGGTGCGGTGATCACGGTGGCCGACATGGACACGCTGGAAGTCGAGGCCGACGTGGCGGAGTCGAGCATCGGCAAGATCAAGGTCGACCAGCCCTGCGAGGTGCAGCTCGATGCGCTGCCCGACGTGCACCTCGCCGCCGTGGTATCGAGGATCGTGCCCACCGTCGACCGCTCCAAGGCGACGGTGCTGGTCAAGGTGCGCTTCGTCGACAAGGACCCGCGCGTCCTGCCCGACATGAGCGCCAAGGTCGCTTTCCTCGAGCGGCCTGCGGGTCCCGACGAGAAGCAGCCGGTGCCCGCCGTCCAACCGCGGGCCGTCGTCGAGCGCGATGGCCGCAAGGTCGCGTTCCTGATCCAGGACGGCCATGCCCGCCGCGTGGAAGTCACGACCGGCCGCAAGCTCGGCGACCTGGTGGAAGTTCGCGGTCTCAAAGCCGGCGAGCGGGTCGTGCTCGATCCGGGAGACAAGATCCGCGACGGCCTCGCCGTCACAGTGACGAAGAAGTAGCGCCGTGAGCGGCCCGCTGGTCGAGATCCGGCATCTCGCGAAGTCGTACGTCCGCGGCGGCCAGGTGGTGCCGGTGCTCTCGGACATTACGCTCGACATAGAGGCGGGCGATTTCACCGCCCTGATGGGGCCGTCGGGCTCGGGCAAGACCACGCTGCTCAATCTCATCGCCGGCATCGACAAGCCCGACAGCGGCGTGCTGCGCGTGGCCGGCGTCGACATCGTCTCGCTCGGCGAGGCCGAGCTCGCCGACTGGCGCGCGGCCAACGTCGGCTTCGTGTTCCAGTTCTACAACCTGATGCCGGTGCTCACCGCGTACGAGAACGTCGAGCTGCCGCTGATGCTGACGGCGCTTTCGCGGGCCGAGCGCCGCGAGCGTGTCGAGCTGACACTCTCCGCCGTCGGCCTCGCCGACCGCATGCGTCATTACCCGAACGAGCTCTCGGGCGGGCAGCAGCAGCGCGTGGCGATCGCGCGCGCCATCGTCGCCGATCCGACGCTGATCGTCGCCGACGAGCCGACCGGCGACCTCGACCGCGTCGCCGCGGCCGACATCCTGGCGATGCTGCAGCGGCTGAACCGCGAAATGGGCAAGACCATCATCATGGTCACGCACGATGCCAATGCGGCCAAGGCGGCGAAGGCGCTCGTGCACCTGGAGAAAGGCGAGCTGCTGCCGGCCTGATCGCGATGTTCTTCCTCAAGCTCGTCTACAAGAACGCTTTCCGCCACCGGCTGCGCACCGTTCTCACGCTGGCGGGCCTGGCGATCGCGGTGCTCGCGTTCGGGCTCCTGCAGACCGTGGTCGACGCCTGGTATGCGGGCGCGGCCGCCTCCTCGGGGACGCGCCTCATCACCCGCAACGCGATCTCGCTCGCGACCTTCCTGCCGCTCAGCTACGAGACGCGCATCCGCGGCGTCGAGGGTGTGACGCGCGTCGTGCGCTCGAACTGGTTCGGCGGCATCTACCAGGAGCCGAAGAATTTCTTCGCCCAGTTCGCCGTCTCCGACAACTACCTCGACGTCTATCCGGACTTTGTCCTGCCCGAAGCCGAGCGCGCGGCGTGGCTGCGCGACCGCAAGGGCTGCCTGGTCGGCCGGCAGCTGGCCGACCTCTACGGATTCAAAGTGGGAGACGTGCTGCCCATCCGCGGCACCATCTATCCCGGCACCTGGGAATTCGTGATCCGCGGCATCTTCGACGGCTCGGACAGCACCAAGATCACGCGCCAGATGATGTTCCACTGGGATTACCTGAACGAGACGCTGCGCAAGACCGCGCCGAGGCGCGCCGATTACGTAGGCCTGTACATCGTCGGCATCGACAACATCGACAACGCCGCCGCGATCTCCTCTGACATCGACGCGCAGTTCCGCAACTCCCTCGCCGAGACGCTGACCGAGACCGAGCAGGCATTCCAGCTCGGCTTCGTCGCGATGTCGGACCAGATCGTGGCCGCGATCCGCATCGTCTCCTACGTGGTCATCCTGATCATCCTCGCGGTCATGGCCAACACCATGGCGATGAGCGCGCGCGAGCGCACGTCCGAGTACGCGACGCTGAAGACGCTCGGCTTCGGCCCGGGGTTTCTCGCCGTCCTGATCTTCGGCGAGTCGCTCTTCATCTGCCTCCTCGGCGGCGGCATTGCCATCGCGCTGACACCCTCGGTCGCAGCGGCTTTCAAGAAGATGGTCACCGTCTTCCCGGTATTCGCCGTCTCGGGGGACACGCAGGCGCTGCAGGCCGGTTGCGCCTTGATCGTCGCGTGCGTCGCCGCGATCGTTCCGGCGATCCGCGCGGCGCGCGTCAGGATCGTCGAGGGCCTGA
>CAYZFN010000121.1:0-24241 GCA_964477695.1 uncultured Enterobacteriaceae bacterium
TGCGCGAATCCGACCCCGAACCTAGCTGCGACTCCGAATACGCACGGTTTGAGGAGCGACCGACCGCCTAGCGCGGTGCCTTGCCGCTGCGATTTTTTCTCGTTCGGTTGCGAAGGCTCAGCATTTGGTACCCGAGGTATCAAATTCTGAGACTTTGCAGAAGATCGTTGCGCCGCCGAGGGCTGCTGTGCAGGCTAGCCGCAACCGTCGAGGGGGACCAATGAACGCCATGCCGCTTTCCGCCGCCGAGCTGTGCGATGCCATGCGCCATGGGCGGTCTTTCGATGCCGGCCGCCTGAACCGCATACTAGGCGTCGATGCGCAACGCGGCGTGCTGGAAGTGCAGGCCGCGACGCCGTGGGCGACGATTGCGGCCGAATTGCGCAGCGGAGACCCGCGTGCCGCCGCCGTGCGCACGACCTGGCCCACGGTCGGCGAAAGCGTCGCGTGCAACACCGCCGGCCCAGACCGTCAACCGGCGGTCGCGCATGTCGAGGCTCTCACCCTGGTCACGCCCGAAGGCGAACTGCGCCGGTTGAGCCGCAATCGGGACCGCGAGCTTTTCTCGCTCGCCGTGGGCGGCTATGGCCTGTTCGGCGCCTTTTACAGCATCACCCTGCGCATCGACTCGCTGGCAAAGGCCGTCGCGCAGGCTTGCTCGCCCGAGCGCATCTTGCTTCGACCCGGCCGCGCCACGCCACGCGCCCTTGAGCTGCTCGTGCCGCCGGAAGTGCTCGAGACGTTCATCGCCGAGGCCGACGCGCGCTGCTACGAATGGCGCATCGCGCTGCGTACCGTAGAGCTGCGCCGCACGGCGGCCGAAGAAGACACGTTCCTGCGCTGGGCATCGCGCGATTTCGGCGCGCTGAAGCTCAGCTTTTCCGCCTGCGAGACGCTCGGCGAGCGCGTACGCGCGATGCAGCTGCGCAGGGAGCTGATCGATGCGGCGATCGCGGTTGGCGGACGATTCCAAATTGCCTCGACGCCCGAAGCGACGTGCGAGCAGATCGACGCTTGCTATCCGCAGCTCGCAGCATTCCTCGCGCACAAGCGCCGCTTCGATCGACACGAGCGGCTGACCAACGACTGGTACGTGCACATGCGCGGCCGGCTCGGCGGCGAGCGCTGCAAGGTAAGCTGGGGCGACTGAGCGAGCGAAGACGCTTACCGCGCTAGGCGGCCGCGCCAGCCCCGAAAACGAGCTGGACGTTCTCCGGCGCGAGCCACGCGCCCAAATCAGCGAGTAGCTGGCTGTCCGGACGCACGCGCCATGCGTCGCCAAGCGCAACGTCGCAGGCTGCTTCGGCATTGCGGTAGGCGACCACCACCTGGCAGGCGCCGTTTCCCGACGCGCGGTAAGGCGCAAGCAGCTCCTGCAGGCGGCGCGCATCGGCCTGGCCATTCATGGCGAGGCGCAGCCGCGCGGCGAAGCGCGCCCGCAGGCCGTCGATATCCAGCAGCTCGTCCGCGGTGACACGGAAGCCGCCTGAGAAGTCGTCGCGCTGCACGCGGCCGGCGACCACCAGGAGCGCATCCTCCTTCAGCTTGTCGCGCTGCTTGTCGAGCAGCTCGTTGAACACGGAAATCTCGACCTGCGCCGTACCGTCATCCAGCGCCACGACCATCATGCGGCCGCGCCGGGTCATCTGCATGCGTGCCGTGGCGATTACGCCCGCCATCCACGTTCGCTGCTCTGAAGCGGCCAGCCTGGCGAGCGGCGTGCGCGGGAAACCGCGCAGCTCGCGCTCGTACACGGAGAACAGGTGCGCGGAGAGATAGAAGCCGAGCGCCGCCTTCTCCTCCATGAGCTTTTGCCGCAGATCCCAGCGCGGCGCGTCGACGTAGATCGCCTCGCCGCCGCGCGGCGCCTCGGCTTCGCCGAACAGGCTCGACTGGGAGGCGGCCCGCTCCGCCTGCTCGGCCGCCTCCAGCGCACGGCCGACCGACGCGAGCAGCCGCGCGCGGTGCTCGTCGAGCGCGTCGAAAGCGCCGGCGCGGACTAGGGCTTCCACCACGCGCCGGTTCACCAGCCGCTTGTCGACGCGGCGGCAGAAATCGAAGAGATCGCTGAACGGCGCATGGCTGCGTGCCTCAAGTATGGCGCGGATCGCCGATTCGCCGGTGCCGCGTACCGCGCCCAGTCCATAGCGGATGGTCTGGCGGTTGACCGGCGTGAAGCGGTAGCCCGAGGCATTGATGTCGGGCGGCAGGATGGCGAGCCTGTTCTGCACGCCGTCCTCGTAGAACTGGCGCACCTTGTCCGTGTCGTCCATCACCGCTGACAGGTTGGCGGCGACGAACGCGGCGGCCTGGTGCGCCTTCATGTAGGCCGTCTGGTAGGCGAGCAAGGCGTAGGCCGCCGCGTGCGACTTGTTGAAGCCGTAGCCCGCGAACTTCTCCATCAGGTCGAAGAGTTGCGTGGCCTTGCCGCGTGAAAGGCCGTTCTTCTCGGCGCCACTCACGAAGATGTCGCGCTGCTGCGCCATCTCCTCGGGCTTCTTCTTCCCCATGGCGCGACGCAGCAGGTCGGCGCCGCCGAGCGTATAGCCGCCGATCACCTGCGCGATCTGCATGACCTGCTCCTGGTAGACCATGATGCCGTAGGTCGGCCCAAGGATCGGCTGCAGGCGCGCATCCAGGTATTCGACGCGCTGCTGGCCATGCTTGCGGGCGATAAAGTCGGGAATCAGATCCATCGGGCCGGGCCGGTAGAGCGCCACCAGCGCGATCACGTCCTCGAATCGGTCGGGGCGCGCGCGCTTGATGAGATCGCGCATGCCGCGCGATTCCAGCTGGAACACCGCAGTGGTGTTGCCGGCCGAGAGCAGCTCATAGGCCGCGCGATCATCGAGCGGGATGCGCTGCAGACGGAACTCACGCTCGCCGAGCTCATGCACGTAGCGCTCGGCCCAGTCGAGGATGGTGAGCGTCGTCAGCCCCAGGAAGTCGAATTTCACCAGCCCGACCTTCTCGACGTCGTCCTTGTCGAACTGCGAGATGACGTTGGCGGTGCCTTCGGCCGCATAAAGCGGGCAGTAATCGGTCAGCTTGCCCGGGGCGATGAGCACGCCGCCGGCGTGCATGCCGACATTGCGCACCAGCCCCTCGAGCTTGCCGCCGAGCTCGAGCAGCTCGCGTACCTCGTCCTCCTTGTTCTCGCGCTCGGCGAGCAGCGGCTCCATCTCGCGCGCCATCTCGAGCGTGATCAGCTTGCCGGGCTGGAAGGGGATGAGCTTCGCGATCTGGTCGCAGAAGTTATAGCCGAGGTCGAGCACCCGCCCTACGTCGCGCACCACTGCGCGCGCAGCCATCGTGCCGAACGTGGCGATCTGCGAGACGCTCTGCTCGCCGTACTTGCGCCGCACGTAGTCGATGACGCGGTCGCGGCCGTCTTGGCAGAAGTCGATGTCGAAGTCCGGCATCGACACGCGCTCCGGGTTGAGGAAGCGCTCGAACAGCAAGTCGTAGCGCAGCGGGTCGAGATCCGTGATGCCGAGCGAATAGGCGACCAGCGATCCGGCGCCCGAGCCGCGGCCCGGGCCGACCGGCACGCCATTGCCCTTCGCCCAGTTGATGAAGTCGGCCACGATGAGAAAGTAGCCGGCAAAGCCCATTTGCACGATGGTCCGGATTTCAAATGCCAGCCGCTCGCGGTAGCGGGCGACGGACTCGGCGGGCACGCCAAGCTCGTCGATACGCTTCGCGAGACCGGCCTGCGCCTGGGCTTCCAGGTACTGCTCGAGCGTGACCCCCGGCGGCGTGGGAAAGGCCGGCAGGCGCGTTCTTCCGAGCTCGATTTCCAGATTGCATCGGCGGGCGATTTCCACGGAATTGGCGAGCGCCTGCGGAAGATCCGCGAACAGCTCCGTCATCTGCGTCTGCGTCTTGAAGAACTGCTCGGGGCTGAATTGGCGCGGCCGTCGCTGGTCACCGAGCACATAGCCCTGCGCAATGCACACCCGCGCTTCGTGCGCCTTGAAGTCCGCCGGGTCGAGAAACTGCACCGGATGAGTCGCTACGACCGGCAACCCAAGCCGCGCCGCGAGCGCGACCGAGCGCGACACGAGCGCCTCGGTATTCGGCAGGCCGGCGCGCTGGACCTCGATGTAGTAGCGGCCTGGGAAAAGCGCCGCATAGTCGGCCGCGAGCCGCTCGGCGCCGTCGCCATGGTCCGAAAGGAGCGCGGCGGCGAGCTCGCCGGAAGGTCCGCCCGATAGGGCGATGAGGCCCTCGGTACCGCCACCCAGCCAATCGCGCGCTATCTGCGCCTTGCCGCGATGCTGGTTTTTCAGCCAGGCGCGCGAAAGCAGATCGCATAGGCTCAGATATCCCGCACGGCTCGCACACAGAAGGAGCAGGCGGAACGGCTTGTCGCGATCAGCGTCGTTCTCGATCCAGCAATCGGCACCGAGCACGGGCTTCACGCCGACCGCGCGCGCCGCGGCGTAGAACTTCATCATGCCGAACAGATTGCCGGTGTCGGTGAGGGCGAGCGCCGGCATGCCATCGCGCGCCGCGCGCTCCACTGCATCGTCGATCCGGACTATGCCGTCGCTCACCGAGTACTCGCTATGCAGCCTCAGGTGAACGAAACGCGGCCCTCCCATGTCAAAAAATTGTACCGGAAAGACCTTTGCTCGAACCGCCATGAAAGCGACCGCAAACGCACTCGCGCTCGCCTTGCTGCTGTCGTCGATCGGCGCAACGGCGCAAAACCGATCCGCCGACCTCGACAAGGCGTACGAGGAAGCGCGCGCGGCGTACAACGCGTTGCAGGAAGCCGCGGCGCGGCGCGACAACGGGGTGGAATCGCTGCCCGGCGAGCGCCAATCGAGCGCCGCCGGCGGCAGTCGCCCCACAGGCAACTACTTCGCCCGCCAAGCCATCCTCGAGCAGCAGGTCGAGCTGGCGCGCCAGCGCTACCAGGCGGCGATGAAGCGCTGGAACGACCTCAAGTAGTCCGCGGTATACCATCCGCGGGCCATGCGGCCCGCGCTGCCTGCACTGCTGCTCGGCGCGATCTGCATCGCGCTTTCCCCCATATTCGTGCGGCTCTCCGAGGCCGGACCGACCGCAACCGCCTTCTGGCGCACCGCGCTCGCACTGCCGGCGCTCTGGCCGCTTTATCTGGCGCGGCCCAAGCTCGGCAGCTCGTCCGCGCCGGGGCTGCTCCTGCTCGCCGCCGGCCTCGCGTTCGCCGGGGACCTTGCGTTTTGGCATGCCGCGATCGCCCGCACTTCCGTGGCGAACTCCACCCTGCTCGCGAACCTCGCCTCGATCTTTGTCACGATCGCCGCGTGGGCTTTTTTCAAGCAGCGCCCGAGCGCGCTGTTCCTCGCCGGTCTTGCGGCGGCGCTTGGCGGAGTGGCGTTGCTCGTGCACTCGAGCCTGCAGTTCTCGGCGCACGGCATGCTCGGAGACGTCTTCGGCGTGGTGACCGCGCTTTTCTACGCCGCCTATCTGCTCGCGGTCAAGGCGCTGCGCGACCGCGGCTGCGGCACGCTGCTCATCATGGCCGTGACCAGCACGATCACCACGGCAGCGCTGCTTCCGACCGCGCTCGCCTCGGGCGAGCGCATCCTGCCGCTGAGTGGCGCCGGCTGGCTCGACCTGCTCGGGCTTGCGCTCATATCGCACGCCGCCGGGCAAGGGCTCATCGCCTATGCGCTCGCCCACCTGCCGGCCGCCTTCTCGTCGGTGAGCCTGCTCCTGCAGCCGGTCATGGCGGCGCTCTTCGCCTGGACGCTGCTCGCCGAGCCGCTCTCGGCGCTGCAGGTCGCTGGCGGCGCCATCGTGCTGGCCGGCATCTACGCCGCGCGCCGCGGCTCGGCTTAGAGAACGATCGCTTCGGGCTGCGCCGGCCCGGCTTCGACGCTGCCGATCGTGTAAACCGTCTCGCCGGCGGCGCGCAGCGCGTCGCTCGCGCGCGCGGCGTCCTGCGGCGCGACGATCAGCACCATGCCGATGCCGCAGTTGAACACGCGGTGCATCTCGTCCTCGGCGACCCCACCTTCGCGCTGCAGCCACTGGAAGAGCTCCGGCCGGGGCCACGCCGCCTTGCGGATGAGCGCTTTCGTGTCGCGCGGCAGCACGCGCGGCACGTTGCCTGTCAGCCCGCCGCCCGTGATGTGGGCCATCGCCTTGACCGGCACACGCTCCAGCAGCGAGAGCACCGGCTTTACGTAGATGCGCGTGGGCTCGAGCAAATCGAATGGCAAATGTCCGAACGGCTTCGCGCGCTCGACGATTCGGCGAATGAGCGAATAGCCGTTCGAGTGCGCACCGCTCGACGCAAGGCCGAGCAGCACATCGCCGGGCATCACGCTGCGCCCGTCGATGATGCGCTCCTTTTCCACGACGCCGACACAGAAGCCGGCAAGATCATATTCCCCCGCGGGATACATGCCGGGCATCTCCGCCGTCTCGCCGCCGATGAGTGCGCAACCGGCGAGCTCGCAGCCGCGCGCAATCCCGCCGACCACCTGCGCGGCCACGGCCGTGTCGAGCTTGCCGCAGGCGTAATAGTCGAGGAAGAAGAGCGGCTCCGCGCCCTGCACGAGCACGTCGTTGACGCTCATTGCCACAAGATCGATGCCGACCGTGTCGTGGCGGCCGAGCGCGAACGCGAGCTTGAGCTTCGTGCCGACGCCGTCGGTGCCCGAGACGAGCACGGGATGGCGATATTTGCGCGGTATCTCGCACAGCGCGCCAAATCCGCCGATGCCGGCGAGCACTTCCGCACGCATCGTGCGCCGGGCGTGCGGCTTGATCTTCTCGACGAGCTCGTCGCCCGCATCGATGTCGACGCCTGCGTCGCGATAGGAGAGGCCGTTCGCCATGCTAGAGTCCGCATTCTACCCGGCCGCAATGCAGCAGCTCCCGCTCGATATCTCGCCGCGCGAAGCGCCGGCGTTCGACAACTACATCGCCGGCGCCAACGCCGAGGCGCTCGCCAGCGTGCGCGCGCTGGCTGCAGGAACGCTGCGCGAGTCGATCGTCTACCTGTGGGGAGAGGCGGGCAGCGGCCGCAGCCATCTGCTGCAGGCGGCGCGCCACGCGAATCCCGAGCTGCTCCTCGCCGACGATGTGCACACGCTGGATAGCGACGGGCAACAGGCGCTGTTCGCCGCCATCAACGCGGCGCGCGAGGTCGGCCGGCCGGCGCTCGCTGCGGGCGACAAGCCGCCCGCGCTGCTAGCGTTGCGCGAGGACTTGCGGACCCGCCTCGCGTGGGGGCTCGTGTATGAGCTGCATGCGCTCGGGGACGACGCGAAGCGAGCGCACCTCGCGGCGCTCGCCGGGCGCCGCGGCCTCGAGTTGCCCCCGGAAGTCACAGCCTATCTCCTCTCGCGCCTGCCGCGCGACTTCGCCAGCCTGACCAGGGTCATGGAAGCCCTTGATAAACATTCGCTTGCGCGGCAGCGCGGCTTGAGTGTTCCGCTCGTGCGCGAGGCCCTTGCCGCCTGGGAGGCGCATGGACTACTCCCTCGACAAGGCAAGGGCCCGTGAGTAGATTAGACGCACCCGAGGTCCGAAAACCGAGGCGAAACGACGGCGAGCCATGCTGATCCGCCCAGTCCTTTGCGCCGCGACGATGGCCCTGAGCAGCGGCGCATTCGCGCAGTCGGGCCTGCGGCTGCCGCAGCACGATGTGCCGGGTCTCGACCCGGCGTTCGCCCGCGGCTGGCTCGTTCCCGAATTCGATCGTTTCGGATTCGCTTCGCAGCCCTGGCGCGACGGGCTCGGCTTCGCGCCGGCGAAGCGCCTGGACTGGTCCTACGAGTTCAACGATCGCGCGAACCTCGGCATGTCGTACACGAGCTTTCCGAGCACGCGCGAGGCCGACTTCGTCGCGCGGCCGCTGTCGCTGTTCGGCCGCTACTGGCTGTCGAGCGACTGGTCGCTCAGCGCCGAATCGGCGTCGCGCGACGCGAGCGGGCTGCTCCGCCTCCAGGACGTGCGCATCGGAGTGCAGCGCCGCTTCTAGGCAGTGCCGGCGGCGTCGGACACAGCCGCCAGTAGAATCGGCCGCGCCATGCGCCTCGTGCTTTTCGACCTCGACAACACGCTGCTCACCGGGGACAGCGATTACGAATGGGGACAGTTCCTCGTCGATCGCGGCGTGCTCGAGCGGGCGCGCTACGAGGCGCAAAACCGCGCGTACTACGAGCAGTACGTGGAAGGCACGCTCGACATCCACGAGTACCTGGGCTTCGCGCTGCGCCCGCTCGCCGAGCATTCGCCGCAGCAGCTGGCGCGCTGGCACGCGCAGTTCATGCGCGAGCGCATCGCGCCGATGATTACCCCGCCAGCGCGTGCGCTGGTGCGCCGCCACCTCGGCGGCGGCGAGCTGTGCGCCATCATCACGGCGACCAACAGCTTCGTCACCGCGCCGATCGCGCGCGAGTTCGGCGTGCCGCACCTCATCGCCACCGAGCCGGAGTGCCGCGATGGACTGTTCACCGGTCGGGTCGCCGGCACGCCGTGCTTCCGCGAAGGCAAGCTCAGGCGCCTCGACGAATGGCTCGCGGCGCGCGGCGAGCGGCTGGAGGATTTCGCCGAGAGCGTGTTCTACAGCGACTCGCACAACGATCTGCCCCTGCTCGAGCGCGTGACTCGACCAATCGCCGTCGATCCGGACGAGGCGCTCGCCGCCGAGGCGGCGCGGCGCGGCTGGGCGGTGGTTTCGCTGCGCCGGTAGAATTCCCGGACTCGATGATCAAGCGGTTCATCCGGCGCGTATTCGGGCTGCCTTCGGAGGTCATGGTGCGCGTGGCGCGCGACAGGCACGGCCTGTCGCGCGAGGCGATCAGCCCCGCGGCAAGCAAGGTCTGCAGCGTGCTGCGCGAAGGCGGGTTCTCCGCTTACGTCGTCGGCGGAGCGGTGCGCGATCTGCTGCTTGGCATCGCACCGAAGGACTTCGACATCGCGACCGATGCGCGACCCGAGCAGGTGAAGCCGCTGTTTCGCCGCGCGCTCATTATCGGCCGGCGCTTCCGGCTCGTGCACGTGATTATCGGCGCGGACACGGTCGAGGTTTCGACGTTCCGCGCCGCCAGCCCGGATAGCGCCGCGCATGATGAAAAGGCGCATCTGCAGGACGAGCATGGCCGGGTGCTGCGCGACAACGTGTTCGGCACCCAGGCCGAGGACGCGCGGCGGCGCGACTTCACGGTTAACGCGCTTTATTACGATCCGGCGAGCGAGGAGGTGGTCGACTTCCACGGCGGGCTCGCCGACCTGAAGAAGCGCGTGCTGCGCGTGATCGGCGAGCCGGAGATCCGTTACCGCGAGGATCCGGTGCGCATGTTGCGCGCCGTTCGGCTCGCCGCCAAGCTCGGCCTGACGCTCGATCCCGCGACGCGCGAGCCGATCCGCAGTCTCGCGCCGCTCATGGAGCGCGTGCCACCGGCGCGGCTGTTCGACGAGATGCTGAAGCTCCTCCTCTCGGGCCACGCCAGCGCCTGCCTGCGCCAGCTGCGCGAGGTCGGCCTGCACGAGGGCTTGCTGCCCTTGCTCGACGTCATCCTCGAGCAGCCGCTCGGCGAACGCTTCGTGACGCTTGCGCTGGCGCAAACGGACGAACGAGTACTCGCCGGCCGGCCGGTCTCGCCGGCATTTCTGTTCGCCGCGCTGCTCTGGCACGAGGTGCTCGCCGCCTGGAAGGCACGCGAGTCGCGCGGCGAGCGTTCCATCGTAGCCCTGGAGCATGCGATGGACGAAGTCCTGGATAGCCAGGCGGAAAAGCTCGCCATCACCCGCAAGCTGACCGCCACGATGCGCGAGGTCTGGGGCATGCAGCCGCGCCTCGAGGTGCGCTCCGGTGCGCGCCCCTACCGCGTCCTGGAAGCGCCGCGCTTCCGCATGGCCTACGACTTCCTTGCCCTGCGTGCCGCGAGCGGCGAGGTTGCCGCCGAGCTCGAAGCCTGGTGGCGCGCGTTCCAGGCCGCGGACGGGGAGACGCGCAAGGCCATGCTTCTTCCCGAGACCGGTCCGCGCAAGCGGCGCCGGCGGCGCCGGCGCAAGCCGTCCGCGGCTGCGGCTCCGGAAGCGGCCAAGGCGTGACCCTCGCCTACGTCGGGATCGGCGCGAACCTGGACGACCCGGCGGCGCAGGTGCGCGGCGCGTTCGCCGCGCTTGCCGCCCTGCCGGAGACGCACCTGCTGAAGCGTTCCTCGCTCTATCGCACCGAGCCGCAGGGCCTGCGCGCGCAGCCGACGTTCATCAACGCCGTCGCCGAGGTGGAGACGCGCCTGCCGCCCGCCGAGCTGCTCGAGGCGCTGCATCGAATCGAGGCGAGCGCCGGGCGCGAGCGCAGCTTTCGCAACGCGCCGCGCACGCTCGACCTCGACCTTCTTCTGTATGGCGGCGAGCGCATCGATCGCCACGGGCTCGTCGTGCCGCATCCGCGCATGCACGAGCGTGCCTTCGTTCTCGTGCCGCTGCTGGAAATCGTCCCCGACGCCTCGATCCCCGGGGTCGGAGCCGCCGCGGCCTGCTTGAAACACGTCACCGGTCAGGCCGTGGAAAGGATCGCCTGATGCCGCTGCGGACCCTCGCCGTCACCGCGGCGCTGCTCGTCGCTTCGAATGTCTTCATGACCTTCGCGTGGTACGCCCACCTGCGCAATCTCTCGGCCAAGCCCTGGTGGATCGCCGCGCTCGCGAGCTGGGGCATTGCCCTTTTCGAGTACCTGCTGCAGGTCCCCGCCAACCGCATCGGCTACACGCAGCTCTCGCTCGGGCAGCTCAAGATCCTCCAGGAGGTGATCACGCTCGCGGTCTTCGTGCCCTTCGCGCTGCTCTACATGGAGCAGCCGCTCAAGCTCGACTATCTCTGGGCCTCGCTGTGCATCCTCGGCGCGGTCTACTTCGTGTTCCGTGGATAGGTTGCGCTATGTCGTCGTCGAGGGACCGATCGGCGCGGGCAAGACGAGCCTCGCGCGCCGGCTCGCCGCGCGCCTCTCGGCCGACACGGTGCTCGAGCAGCCGGAAGAGAATCCGTTCCTCGCGCGCTTCTACCGCGACATGGCGCGCTATGCGCTGCCGACGCAGCTGTTCTTCCTGTTCCAGCGGGCGCGCATGCTCGAGCCGCTCGCTCAGCCGGACCTCTTCGCGCGGCCCGTGGTCGGCGACTTCCTGCTCGACAAGGACCCGCTGTTCGCCCGGCTCACGCTGTCCGCGGACGAGCTCGCGCTTTACCAGAAGATCTACGATGCGCTGCGCCCGCGCACTCCGACGCCCGATGTCGTGATCTACCTGCAAGCCTCGGCAGCGACGCTCATCGAGCGGGTACGCCGGCGCGCCAAGGGCTACGAGCGGCCGGTGACGGAGGAGTACCTCGCGCTGCTCGCCGAGAGCTATTCGCGCTTCTTCTACCATTACGACGCCGCGCCGCTGCTCATCGTGAACTCCGAGAACCTGAACTTCGTCGCGCGCGATGCGGACTTCGAGCTGCTCGTCGGTCGGCTGCGCGGCATGCGCACGCGGCGCGAGTTCTTCAGCCTCGCCTGATGCAGGTTATCGCCGACATCCCCGCGCTGCGCCGTGCACTCGCCGTCGCCGGACCGGTGGCCTTCGTGCCGACCATGGGCAACCTGCACGACGGGCACCTCGCCCTCGTACGCCTGGCGCGCCGCAGCGCGCCCCAGGTCGTGGTCAGCATCTTCGTCAACCGCTTGCAGTTCCTGCCCGGCGAAGACTTCGACCGCTACCCGCGCACCTTCGAGCGCGATCGTCGGCTGCTTGAGACGCAAGGCGTGGATTTCCTATTCGCGCCGGACGAGCGGCAGCTCTACCCACAACCGCAGACTTATCTCGTCCAACCCTCCCCCCTCGCTGACGAGCTCGAAGGCCGCTTCCGACCCGGGTTCTTTCACGGCGTGGCGACGGTCGTGCTGAAGCTCCTGAACTGCGTGCAGCCCGCAGCCGCGGTGTTCGGCAAAAAAGATTACCAGCAGCTCCTCATCGTGCGAGGCATGGTCGGCCAGCTGAACCTACCGCTAGAGATCGTGGCCGGCGAGACGGTGCGCGAGGCGGACGGGCTGGCGCTCAGCTCGCGCAACGGTTATCTATCGGCCAGGGAACGTGCCGAAGCACCTCGGCTTTATCAAATCCTCCGACGAGTCGCGGCCGGGACCCCGCCGGCGGAAGCGCTGCGGGAGCTGGCGAGCGCCGGCTGGCATCCCGACTATGTAGAAGTACGCCGCCGCAGCGACCTCGGGGTTCCACAGGCCGGAGAGAACGAGCGGGTCGTGCTCGCTGCGGCGCGCCTTGGCGCCACGCGCCTGATAGATAACCTGGAGTTCTAGCCCGGATAGGGCTCGAAGGTCATCGATTCGACCGGGCAGCCGAGCGCCTGGGCAAGCCTGTCCATCGTCTCGTCGGTGATCTGCACCGGCTGGAATTCGGCGTCGGCGCCCTTGGACGAAATGAATGCCTTTGCCGCGGCCTCGCTGTTCCACGTGACCACGGGGTCGGGCGTCACGCCGGGGACCTGGCGGCAAATGGGGAAGCCGTCCGACTTGTAGACGATCGCGTACATGGCGTAGCGGAACAACGCCAATTTAACCGATGGAGCATCGGCCAACAAGGATGAACCCTCAGGGAAGAGCGGGTAGCCTCAGGGACACCCTGATTGCTTCTCTCCGGGCACGGGGCGTTAAATCCTTCACGGGAGGCCCGTGGCGCGCCTTCTTCGCGCCAAGGCCTAGGCGATTGAGCCCCTACCCTGGGGCACTTTTATCGGGGAGACAAGACAATGAGCAACATGTGCGATGCAGTCGGCCTCTGCGTTCCTTACGGCAAGGCGAATGCGCAGTATCAGACCGAGTTCGAGCCTGCCAGCAACACGATCTGGGGTTACTTCAATCCGAAAGGCACCGCCTGCTACAGCCTGGGGCTGCTCAAGGACATACTCACGCACGACCAGAAACTCGCCGGCAACGGCGCGCACGTTGACATCGAAGGCGTTCCGTATCCCGTGAATTACTACGTCACCGGCTCGCGTGTGCCGGGCGTCTTCAATCTCGGCGGCGACCTTGCACTGTTCGTCATGCTCATCAAGTCGCGCGACCGCGACGCGCTGGCGCACTACGCGAAGCTGTGCATCGATATCGTCTATCCGTGCACCCAGAGCTTCTTCAGCCCGACGCTGACCAAGATTGCGCTGGTTCAGGGCGACGCGCTGGGCGGCGGCTTCGAGCACGCGCTTGCCTCGGACGTCATCGTCGCGGAAGAGGGCGCGCAGCTCGGCTTCCCCGAGATTCTGTTCAACCTGTTCCCGGGAATGGGCGCTTACAGCCTGCTGTCGCGGCGCATCGGCATGCGCGCCGCCGAAGAAATGATCCTCTCCGGGCGCATCCTCTCGGCCGCGAAGCTGCACGAGATGGGCGTGGTGGACGTGCTGGCGAAGAAGGGCGAAGGCTCGAAGGCGGTGCGTGAGTGGATCGCCAAGAACGCGAAGCACAGGAACGGCCTGCAGGCGGCAATGAGCGCCCGCCGCCGCGTGAACAACGTGACGCGCGAAGAGCTCGACGACATCACCAGCGTCTGGGTCGACGCCGCGTTCCGCCTGGGCGACCGCGACCTGAGGATGATGAGCCGCATCGTGCGCGCGCAGATGCGCCGCATGGAGCTAGGCAACGTCGACGACGTCGGCGCCGAGGCTGCGGCGGAAGAGCGCGCCGAGCTCGAGGCGGTGGCGCGCTAGGCCGCGCCGCCTCAGTCCGGGATGAGCGAGCTGAAGCCGCCTTCGTAGAACAGGCGGCCGAACTGGTAGAAGTTGACGCCCGTAGCGTTGACGATCGCCTCCTGCGCCGCCGGATCGTCGATCGTCTTCATGAGCACGTTCAGCTTGGCGACATGGTCCTGGTCCATCGCCGAGTGCGAGAGGAGAAAGCGGAAACCCGGCCCGTCCATGTCACGGCCGATCGCCTTGGCGATCGACTGCGACAACGTGGCCGCGTACGCGGAGGCGATCACCTCCAGCGAGTACAGCATCCCGAGCACCGCGCAGGGATGCGCTCTGTCGGCGCAGAAATAGTTGAAGCCGACCATGGACTGCACCGGAGCGCTCGGCGGATGAGCGCGCACTCGAGCGACGTCGCCCCCAATCGCCGCGATGTCCTCGAGCACCCAGGTCTCGTGGTTCTTCTCCTCCTCGATGCGCTCGTAGAGCTCGTAGCGCACCTGCCGGAACTCGTCGCCGCAGCGTGAGGCGGCCGCGGCCATCGTCGGGCAGAAATGCCAGACGATGTAGTACAGATCGTGCAGGAAAGCCTTGTACTCGGCGAGCGTCAAGCCGCGCGTCAGCATCGTGGACATCTTGGGGATCGCCTCGAGCTCGCGCCGACTGTTATCGGTCGTCTCGAGAAGCGTGATGAAGAACGAGGCCGGTTTGGCCTTTGAAGCAAGTGCGGACGCCACCCTGTTTCCCTCCTGATGCGCCGTTATTTCAGCAATTCTAACCGCCAGATCAGCCGGCCGACTGCCGTCTGTCGCTAATGTAGCGTTCGAGCTCGACGCGCGCCGCGTCGAGCTCCTCCGCAAGCGTACGCAGGAGCGCCGGCCCCTGCAGGCGCAGCTCGGCATCGGACAACTTGCCAAGGCGTCCGCATAGGGCCGTCAGCCGGTCGGTGCCCATGCTCGCCGAAGAGCCTTTCATCGCATGAAGGTGTGAGCGGAAATCGCCGTAGCTGCGAGCGGCGATCGCCTGCTCGATGCGCGCCAGCAGCGCGGTGTTGTCGGCGAGGAACACGTTGACCAGCTTCTCGACGAACGCTCGCGACGAGCCGAGCTCCTCGAGATGATTGAGCGTCTCGATGTTCACGACGGGCATTGCCGCCACGACCGCACGCGCCGGTGGCGCGGGCGTCGGCTCGGCAGGGCGCTCTTCTGCCCGGCCGGCGGTCAGCGTCTGCACTTCCTCGAGCAGGCGCATCGCCTCGATCGGCTTAGGCAGGAAGGCGTCGAATCCGGCCTCCAGCGCTTCGCGCTTGACGTCCGAGGTCACGTCGGCGGACAGCATGGCGGCGGGCAGGCGATCGCGGCCGCGCTCCATCAGTCGGATCGCCTGAATCGCCTCCATGCCGCCGAGGCCCGGCATGTTGCGGTCCAGAAGCACGATGTCCGGGCGTTGCCGCTCGATCGCATCGAGCGCCTGCTCGCCGTCGTTCACCAGAGTTACCCGGTGACCGCCGCGCTCCAGGATCTTTCCGATCACCTCTCGGTTGGTCGAATTGTCGTCGGCGACGAGGATGTTGAGCTTGCGCGCCGGCGCGCCGCGGCGCGTGTAGTCGTGCAGGCGCACGACCCCTTCGCCGACCTCTTCGTCGGCCGCCACCGAATGCACGACGTTGAAGAGCTGCCGCTTCTCGAAAGGCAGCTCGAGGACGGCGGCAAAGCCCGCTGACAATGCCGCGAAGCGCTGCACGTCGGCGTCGCGCGGCACCGCAAGCACGCTCGGCGGCGCCGGATCGGGCGCGGCGCGGCGGAATCGCTGCGCGAGCTTGAGATCGTCGCCGCGGGAGAAAAGCAGCGCGCTGTGGTAAGGCTTGGCAAGGCTGATGTCCGCGATCAGGCGCGCCACGGCGTCGTCGACGCTCGGCACGGCGACGGCGGTGGCGCCCCATCCCGCGAGCGCCTGCTCCACCGATTCGCGATCGCCTTGCGGGAAGCCGACCAGGAGCACGCGCGCGCCCGCCAGCTCGCCGGTGGCGGCGCCGGCGCGTTCGGGCTGCTTCTCGAGCTCGATTTCGAACCAGAACGTGCTGCCCAGTCCGACGGCGCTTTCCAGGCCGATCTTGCCACCCATCAGCCCGACAAGCTGCTTGGCAATCGTGGTTCCGAGGCCGGTGCCGCCGAAGCGCCGCGTGGTCGACTGGTCCGCCTGGGTGAAGCTCTCGAAGATGCGCGCCTGTGCCGCCGGCGCAATGCCGATGCCCGTATCGCGGATCGAGAACTTGAGTCGCACGCTGGCCTGCGTTTCGGCCTGCGCCGAGACGTGCACCGTGACGCTGCCCTTCTCGGTGAACTTGACGGCGTTGCCGGCCAGGTTGATGAGCACCTGGCGCAGGTAGTGCGGATCGCCGCGAATCGCCGGCGCGACCTCGGGCATGATCGAAACGACGAACTCGAGCCCCTTGGCCGCCGCCTGCGCGGCCACGATACGACACGTGCTGTTGACGAGCGCATGCAGGTCGAAGTCGGCCTTCTCGAGGACCACCTTGCCGGCCTCGATCTTCGAGAAATCGAGCACATCCTCGACCAGACCGAGCATCAGGCGCGAGCTGCTGCGCAGGGTCTGCAGCATGTCGGCCTGCTCGCGGCTCAGGCTCGTGCCGCGCAGCAGGTCGGCCATGCCGATGATGGCGTTCAGCGGCGTGCGCATCTCGTGGCTGATCACCGAGATGAAGCGCCGCTTCGCCTGGTTCGCCGCTTCGGCGCGGTTCAGGGCGTCGTACAGCTTGGTGACCAGCGACTGCACGTACAGGTTGAGCACGATGAACGCGCCCAGCAACCCGAAGCCCATGTGGGTATGCGCGCGCCAGAATTCGCTCTGCCACAGGGCGGTCGAGAATCCCGCCGCGCCAAGCGCCAGCGAAAGCAGGAGATACGGCTTGCCGAAGCGAAAGCCGTTGGCGAGCGTCATCCAGACATAAAGCAGGAACAGCGGCGCCGCTCTCTCGCCGAGGAACACCATGTAGCAGCTCACCGTGACGAAGTCGGCCAAAATGGCGAGCACGCGACGCAGCGGCGATCTTTCCGGGGAATGGAACAGGTGCAGCAGGACGAGCGCGCTCAGCGAGAAATGCACGCCGCCGATGTAGAAAACGAACGCCCGCGCCGCCCCCGTGGTGAAGGGCAGCAGGTAGAGCATCAGCAAGGCGCTGATCGCAAGGCGCACCAGCGCCTGCTCGTGCTCCGTGTCGGGGCGCGCGGCGAGGCGGCCGCGCAGCGCAGCGAGCCCGGCGCGCACGAGCCGCATCAACGCGGCTGCGCCGGATCGCGCCATTCGTTCTGCACCTGCACGATCTCGCGCTTCACGCCGATGAAGGCCTCGACGAGGCGCGGATCGAAGTGCTTGCCGGCCTGCGAAGTCACGTATTCGAGGGCGGCTTCGGTCGTCCAGGCCGGCTTGTAGGGCCGCACCGACGTGAGCGCGTCGTAGACGTCGGCGATGGCGACGATGCGGGCGCAGAGCGGAATGTGGTCGCCGACCAGGCCGTTCGGATATCCCGAGCCGTCGTACTTCTCGTGGTGACCGAGCGCGATAAGGGCCCCCATGCGCACGTACTTGGAGGCGCTGCCCTTGAGGATCTCGTGGCCGATGACCGGATGGCGGCGCATGACCTGCCATTCCGCGGCGTCGAGCTTCGCCGGCTTGAGGAGGATCTGGTCGGGAATGCCGATCTTGCCGATGTCATGCAGCGGGGCGGCGAGCTCGATCGTCTCGGCTTCGTCGCGATCGAGGGCGAGGGCATTGGCGATAAGGCGCGAGTAGCGCGACATGCGGATCAGGTGGTAGCCCGTCTCCTCGTCGCGGAATTCGCCGGCGCGGGCGAGGCGGAGCAAGGTCTCCTTCTCGCGCTCCCTCACCTCGCGGGTCGCGTCCTCGACCATGTGCTCGAGCAGGCGACGGCGGTCTTCGAGCACGAGATGCTGGCGGCGCAGCGTGAGCAGGTTGCGGCAGCGCGCCAGGCACTCCCGCGCGTCGACCGGCTTGGTCAGGAAGTCGGTGATGCCGGCGTCCAGCGCCGCATAGCGTACCTTGCGGTCGTCGTGGACCGTCACCATGACGATCGGCACGTGCTCGTAGCCGGGCAGCGCCCGGAGCCGCCGGACGAACTCGATGCCGTCCATGTCGGGCATCAGGTAGTCGACCAGCACGAGGTCGGCGACGTGGCGCGTTGCCCAGACCACCGCGTCGACGGGGCGCGCGAAACCCTCCACGATCACGCGCTCGTCCAGGCTGCGGACGACCTGCTCGAGAATGGCGCGGCCAGTCGACTGATCGTCGACCACCATGACCGTATTGCGCACCGCAGGCAGAACCCGAACCTGCGCCTTCCCCATGATTCCCCCCCGCCAGAAACCGCGAAAAAGCCTACGCCCGACCCCGGGCAGTGTCCAGCAAACCGCTCCTCAGTCTGACGTTTTTTTTGCGGGTTTTCGCTATGGTGCCGGAAGAGAGACTCGAACTCTCATGGTGTCGCCACCGGCGGATTTTGAGTCCGCTGCGTCTACCGTTTCCGCCATTCCGGCCGAAGCTGCGCCAGGGACGGAAATTATAATTCCCGGGAGATGCGGCTTTCCGAGTTCGACTACGTGCTGCCGGCCGAGCTCATCGCGCAGTATCCCGCAGCGCAGCGTCGCGCGAGCCGCCTGCTTCATCTGGACGCCGCCGGCGGCCGCCTGCGCGACCTTCGCTTCGCGGAGCTGCCCGGGCTGGTCGGCGGTCGCGATACCGTGGTATTGAACGACACGCGGGTGGTCAAGGCGCGCCTGTTCGGCCACAAGCCGAGCGGCGGGATGGTCGAGATCTTCGTCGAGCGCGTCCTGGACGACGGAAAAGCGGACGCCCGCGAGGCGCTCGCGCTGATGCGCGCGGGCCATCCACCGAAGCCGGGAACCGAAGTGCTGATCGATGACGTGCGGGCGACCGTGCTCGGCCGCGAAGGCGAGCTCTACCATGTGCGCTTTTCCGCGGACATCGCCGGCGTGCTGGAGCGGCACGGCAGCGTGCCGCTGCCGCCTTACATTACCCACCGTCCCGACCGCGCGGATGCGGAGCGCTACCAGACCGTCTACGCGGCGGTGCCCGGCGCGGTCGCCGCGCCGACGGCAGGGCTGCATTTCGACGACGCTATGCTCGATGAGCTGCGCTCGCGCGGCGCGTGCATCGCGAAGCTGACGCTGCACGTCGGGCTCGGGACCTTCCAGCCGGTGCGCAGCGAGCGCATCGAGGAGCACCGCATGCACCGCGAGCGCTATCGCATTCCGCCCGAGACCTTCTCGGCGATCGCCGGGCGGCGCGTGCTGGCGGTCGGCACCACCGTGCTGCGCGCGCTCGAGAGCCAGGCGCGCAGCGGCGAGAGCGAAGGCGAGACCGATCTCTTCATCACACCGGGCTTCGCCTTCCGCGCGGTCGACCGGCTGCTCACCAACTTCCATCTGCCGAAATCGACGCTGCTGATGCTGGTGTGCGCGTTCGCCGGGACGGACAACATCCGGCGCGCCTACCAGCACGCGATCGCGCAACGCTACCGCTTCTTCTCCTACGGCGATGCCATGCTGATCGAGCGATGAGGTTCACCGTCACGCACCGTGACGGCGCTGCGCGGCGCGGCGTGCTCGAGCTCGCCCACGGCCGCCTCGATACGCCTGCTTTCATGCCGGTGGGCACGTATGGCGCCGTCAAAGGGGTGTCGCCCGATGAGCTCGCGGCGAGCGGCGCACAGATCGTGCTCGGCAATACGTTCCACCTGTGGCTGCGGCCCGGCCTCGAGGTGATCGGCGGTCACGGCGGCCTGCATCGCTTCATGGCATGGCAGCGGCCGATCCTCACCGATTCGGGCGGCTTCCAGGTCTTCAGCCTCGGCGCGCTGCGCAAGATCAGCGAGGAAGGCGTGCAATTCGCCTCGCCGGTGAACGGCGACCGCCTGTTCCTCACGCCGGAGGAGTCGATGCGCATCCAGCAG
Organism: uncultured Enterobacteriaceae bacterium; assembly: GCA_964477695.1. Classification (GTDB taxonomy): domain Bacteria; phylum Pseudomonadota; class Gammaproteobacteria; order Burkholderiales; family SG8-39; genus SCGC-AG-212-J23. The sequence continues at coordinate 19,700 of CAYZFN010000121.1, forward strand.
GTGCTCGACTCCGACATCGCGATGGTGTTCGACGAGTGCACGCCCTACCCGGCGCACGAGGCGCTGGCCGCCGAGTCGATGCGCCTGTCCCTGCGCTGGGCGCGGCGCTCGAAGGAGGCCTGGCGCAGCGCGAACGCGCTGTTCGGCATCGTGCAGGGCGGGATGTACCCGCAGCTGCGCGACGAGTCGCTCGCCGCGCTGCAGGCCATGGGCTTCGACGGATACGCGATCGGCGGCCTGTCGGTCGGCGAGCCGAAGGCCGAGCGCGCACGCATCGTCGCGCACGCCGTGCCGCGCCTGCCCGAGGACCGGCCACGCTACCTGATGGGCATGGGCACGCCCGAGGACATCATCGAAGCGGTCGGCGCGGGCATCGACATGTTCGACTGCGTGCTGCCGACGCGCAACGCGCGCAACGGCTGGCTGTTCACGCGCTCGGGCGACCTGAAGATCCGCAACGCCCGTTACCGCGACGAGGTTGCGCCGCTCGACGAGCGCTGCGGCTGCTACACCTGCCGCCATTTCACGCGCGCCTATCTCTATCACCTGCAGAAGACCAACGAGATGCTCGGCGCCCGGCTGAACACCCTGCACAACCTGCACTACTACCAGGAGCTGATGCGCGAGCTGCGCGGCGCCATCGAGGCGGGCCAGCTCGCGGCGTGCGCGGCGCGGCTGATCGAAGAGCGGAAACGCTATAATTCGCCGCTTTCCCCCGAGGACTCCGAAGAGGATCGGTCGCGATGATCTCTCCTGCCTACGCACAGGGCATCGGCGGCGACGCGGGAATCATGGGCTTTCTGCCCATCATTCTCATGTTCGTGCTGCTGTACTTCCTCATGATCCGCCCGCAGATGAAGCGTGCGAAGGAGCAGAAGTCGATGATCGAGGCGCTGCAGAAGGGCGACGAGGTGGTCGCGGTCGGCGGACTGATCGGCAGGATCACGAAGCTCACTGACCAGTACGCGACCATCGAAATCGCACCTGACACGGAAATTATCGTCCAGCGCGGAGCGATCCAGTCCTCGCTGCCCAAAGGCACCATAAAAGCGATTCAGTGAACCGCTTTCCCACCTGGAAGTACGCGCTGATCGCCGTCGCGATCGTGGCGGCGTTCCTCTACACGCTGCCCAACTTCTTCGGCGAGTCGCCCGCGGTGCAGGTCTCGACCGCGAAGAGCACGCTGAAGGTGGACGTGCCGCTCATGTCGCGCGTCGAGGAGACGCTCAAGAAGCAAGGTATCACCTATACCGGCGCGGTGATGGACGCGAACAGCATCCGTGTGCGCCTCGCCGACGCCGACACGCAGCTCAAGGCGCGCGATACCCTCGACCGGGCGTTCAACCCCGACGCCTCCAATCCGAGTTACGTGGTCGCGCTGAACCTGCTGCCCGCCTCGCCCAACTGGCTGAGCGCCCTGCACGCGCTGCCGATGTACCTCGGCCTCGACCTGCGCGGCGGCGTGCATTTCCTGCTGCAGGTGGACATGCAGGCGGCGATCACCAAGCGGCTCGAGAGCCTGGTCGGCGACGTGCGCTCGCTGCTGCGCGACAAGAACATCCGCCACGGCGGCGTGGCGCGGGAAGGCGATACGTTGCGCATCCGCTTCCGCGACGGCGAGACGCGCGACAAGGCGCGCCAGGCGATCCTCGACGGCATCGGCGAGCTGAACCTCGCCGACCGCGACGACGGCCGCGACTTCCTGCTCGTCGCGACCCTCAAGCCCGACGCCATCAAGCGCACCGAGGAGTACGCGCTCAAGCAGAACATCACCACGCTGCATAATCGCATCAACGAGCTCGGCGTCGCCGAGCCGATCATCCAGCAGCAGGGCGCCGACCGGGTGGTCGTGCAGCTGCCGGGCGTGCAGGACACGGCGAAGGCGAAGGAGATCCTCGGCCGCACCGCAAGCCTCGAGATCCGCATGGTCGACGAGGAGAAGATGGACCCGGCGACGCTGGCCGGCGCGGCGAAGGGCCAGGTGCCTTTCGGCGACGAGTTCTACGTCGAGCGCAACGGCCAGCCGCTGCTCGTGAAGAAGCAGGTCGTGTTGACCGGCGACCGCCTCACCGACGCGCAGCCCGGCTTCGACAGCCAGACCAATGAACCGGCGGTGCACCTGCGGCTCGACGGCCAGGGCGCGCGCATCTTCCAGGAACTGACGCGCGAGAACGTCGGCAAGCGGATGGCCATCCTGCTGGTCGAGAAGGGGCGCGGCGAGGTGATCACTGCCCCGGTGATCCGCAGCGAGATCCCCGGCGGACGGGTGCAGATTTCCGGGCGCATGACCACCACCGAGGCGAGCGACGTGGCGCTCCTGCTGCGCGCCGGCGCGCTCGCCGCGCCGATGGAGATCGTCGAGGAGCGCACCGTCGGGCCGAGCCTCGGGCGCGACAACATCGAGAAGGGCTTCCACGCCACGATGTGGGGCTTCATCGCCATCGTCGTGTTCATGTCGATCTACTACTCGCTGTTCGGCGTGATCTCGTCGCTCGCGCTCGGGGTAAACCTGCTGCTGCTCGTGGCGCTGCTGTCGCTGCTGCAGGCGACGCTTACGCTGCCCGGCATCGCGGCCATCGCGCTCACGCTCGGCATGGCGATCGACGCGAACGTGCTCATCAACGAGCGCATCCGCGAGGAGCTGCGCGGCGGCGCGACGCCCCAGGCGGCGATCGCCGCCGGCTACGAGCGCGCCTGGGCGACGATCCTGGACTCCAACGTCACGACCCTGATCGTCGGGCTGTCGCTGCTCATGGTGCCCGGCGCCGTGCGCGGCTTCGCCGTGGTGCACTGCCTCGGTATCCTGACCTCGATGTTCTCGGCGGTCGTCGTGTCGCGCGCCATGGTCAACCTGCTCTACGGCCATCGCCGGCGCGTCGCGCGCCTGGCGATCGGCAACACCGCCTGGAGGTAGCGCATGGAGTTCTTCAAGATCCGGCGCACCATCCCCTTCATGCGGTATGCGTTGACGTTCAACGTCATCTCGCTCATCACGTTCCTCGCCGCGGTCGTCCTGCTCGCCACCAAGGGCCTCAATTTTTCGATCGAGTTCACGGGCGGTACGCTGATCGAGGTGGGGTACCAGCAGCCCGCGGATGTCGACGCAGTGCGCAAGGCGCTCGAGGGCGGCGGCTTCAAGGCCGAGGTGCAGAACTTCGGCTCGACGCGCGAGGTGCTGATCCGCCTGCACCTGGCGAAGGACCAGTCGAGCGCCGACCTGTCGCAGAAGGTCATGCAGGTGCTCAAGAACCAGGATCCGACGGCGGAATCGCCGCCGCGGCGCGTGGAATTCGTCGGGCCGCAGGTCGGCTCGGAGCTCGCGAACTACGGCTCGCTCGCGCTGCTGGTCACCGGCGTCTGCATCGTGCTTTACCTGTGGCTGCGCTTCGAGTGGCGCTTCGGCCTGGCGGCGATCATCGCCAACCTGCACGACGTGGTGATCATCCTCGGCTGCTTCGCGCTTTTCCAATGGGAATTCTCGCTGCCGGTGCTCGCCGCGGTGCTCGCGGTGCTCGGCTACTCGGTGAACGAATCGGTCGTGGTGTTCGACCGTGTGCGCGAGAACTTCCGCAAGATGCGCAAGGCCGAGACGCGCGAGGTGATCGACGCCTCGATTACCGGCGTCATCTCGCGCACCATCATCACGCACGGCTGCACGCAGGCGATGGTCACCACGATGCTCGTCTTCGGCGGCCCGGCGCTGCACTACTTCGCGGCGGCGCTCACCATCGGCATCTGCTTCGGCATCTACTCGTCGGTGTTCGTCGCGAGCCCGCTGGTCATGTGGTTCGGCGCACGCCGCGAGCAGTTCGTGAAGCCGGTGCGCCACCGCGGCCGCGACGAGCACGAGGGCGCGGTCGTCTGAAAAAGGGGTCAGGACCCTTTTTCCTTCAGCTGCGCGTTGCGGAAAAAGGGTCCTGACGCCTTTTTCTCATTTCAGGATCTGGATCAGGTTGGAGTAGTCGTCGCTCCAGGTGCGCCAGTCCTCCCGGTCCTCGGCCGGCGCAGCGCCGCGCTCGACGATCGGCTTCGCCTGCAGCGCGCTTTCGCTGCGCGAGACCAGCACCCAGTCGCTGCGCGAGCGGCCGCTCGGGTCGTCCTCGTCCGGCTCGTCTTCCACCAGTACCGCGTGAGCCTGCTGTTCGCGTGCAATGCGCGCCACGACCGGAATCAGGTCGAGGAAGCGGTTCGACACGTGGAATGCGACAATGCCGTCGGGCTTCATGTGCCGCAGATAGACGCCCAGCGCCTCGCGCGTGATGAGATGGATCGGGATCGCGTCGCTGGAAAAGGCGTCGACCGCGAGGACGTCGAAGGCTTGCGGCGGCTCCCGCTCCAGGCTCAGGCGCGCATCGCCGAGCGCGATTTCGATCCGCGCGGCACTGTCGGCAAGAAAGGTGAATTGCGTGCGCGCGATCTCGACCACGTGCGGGTCGATTTCGTAGAAGCGATAGACGTCCCCGGCGCGTCCGTACGCGGCGATAGTGCCCGTGCCGAGCCCGATCACGCCCACCTTCACGCGATGGCCCTGCTTCGATTGGA
>CAYZFN010000122.1:0-38717 GCA_964477695.1 uncultured Enterobacteriaceae bacterium
GAGCTCGGGCCGCCTGAACGGCATCGAGATCGCCCGCACCGAGTGGTACCGCGAGGGTCGCGTGCCGCTGCATACGCTGCGCGCCGATATCGACTACGGCCTCGGCGAGGCGAAAACCAACTACGGCGTGATCGGCATCAAGGTCTGGGTGTACAAGGGCGAGGTGCTGCCGAAGGGCGAGGCACCCGCGGCGGGAATCGCCGGGGCCACGGCGACCGCACAGCCGGAGGCGCCGACCGAGCCCAAGCGGGCGAAGAAGCCGGCACCGCGTCCCGGCGCCAAGCGCGGCGCGCCGCGCCCGCGCCCCGATGGGGACAAGCGCCCGGCCAAGCGTGACGCGGCCCCGGCGCCCAAGACGGCCGTGAGGCGGCCGAAGAAAACTACCGAAGCGCCGAAGGCGGACGGCGAGGGCAAGGAAGAGAAAGGAAGCTAAGGCATGCTGCAACCCGCACGAACGAAGTACCGCAAGCAACAGAAGGGGCGCAATACCGGTGTCGCGACGCGCGGGGCGCGCGTTTCGTTCGGCGAGTACGGCCTCAAGGCAACGACGCGCGGCCGTCTCACGGCGCGCCAGCTCGAGGCGGGTCGCCGCGCGATGTCGCGCCACATCAAGCGCGGCGGGCGCATCTGGATCCGCGTGTTCCCCGACAAGCCCGTGTCGCAGAAGCCGGCCGAAGTGCGCATGGGCAACGGCAAGGGCAATCCGGAATACTTCGTCGCCGAAATCCAACCGGGCAAAATCATCTTCGAGATGGACGGCGTGACCGAGGCGCTCGCCAAGGAAGCGTTCGCCCTCGCCGCGGCCAAGCTGCCGTTCCGCACCATCATCGTGCAGCGCATGCTCGGCGCCTAGGAGAACGACATGAAAGCCAGCGACCTGCGCAGCAAGAACGGCGAAGAGCTGCAAAAGGAGCTCGAGGCGCTGCTGCGCGCGCAGTTCGGGCTGCGCATGCAGCTCGCCACGCAGCAGCTCGCCAACAGCAGTCAGCTGAAAAAGGTGCGGCGCGACATCGCGCGCCTGCGCACCGTGATGAAGGAGAAGGCCGCCAAGTGACTACCGCTACCGAACGGCAGACCACCGAGACAAAGGCCGAAGCGCGCGCGCCGAACCAGCGCAAGCTGCTCGGCCGCGTCACCAGCAACAAGATGCAGAAGACCCTCGTAGTGCGCGTCGAGCGCCGGGTGCGCGACCCGTTCATGGGCAAGACCATCACCCGGTCGAAGAAGTACCACGCGCACGTGGACAGCGGCGAATACGGCGAGGGCGACCTCGTGGAGATCGCCGAGTGCCGGCCGATGTCGCGCACGAAATCCTGGCGCGTGACGCGCCTGGTGGAGAAATCGAAGGCCGTTTAGTAGTAGAATCGCGACCTTCTCAGCCCCGGACGGGGTCCAAAACTGCCGGTCGCAGGTCGACCTGGGTACCGGCAAGTTGGATGGAGAACCTAGCCAATGATTCAGATGCAGACCGTATTGGATGTCGCCGACAACACCGGCGCGCGTGCCGTCATGTGCATCAAGGTGATGGGCGGATCGAAGCGTCGCTATGCATCGATCGGCGACCTGATCAAGGTCAGCGTGAAGGACGCCGCGCCGCGCGGTCGGGTGAAGAAAGGCGAGATCTACGACGCGGTCGTGGTGCGCACCGCCAAGGGCGTGCGCCGCGCCGACGGCTCGCTCATCCGCTTCGACCGCAATGCCGCCGTGCTGCTCACGCCCAAAATGGAGCCCATCGGGACGCGCATTTTCGGCCCGGTGACGCGCGAGCTGCGCACCGAGCAGTTCATGAAGATCGTTTCGCTCGCTCCCGAGGTGCTGTGATGCAACGCATTCGCAAAGGCGACGAGGTCATCGTCCTTGCCGGCCGCGACAAAGGCAAACGCGGCACCGTGCTGCGCCGGGTCGACGCGCAGCACGTGATCGTCGAGGGCGTGAACCGGGTCAAGAAACACGAGCGGCCCAATCCCATGAAGGGCCAGACGGGCGGCATCGTCGACAAGGACCTGCCGATCCACGTATCCAACATCGCGCTGTTCAATCCCGCGACGCAGAAAGGCGACCGAGCCGGCATCAAGTCCCTCGAGGACGGCCGCAAGGTGCGCGTCTTCAAGGCGAACGGCGAGCAGGTCGAGGCATAGCATGGCCAAGGACAAAGAGAAGGACAAGCAAGCCAAGCCGCAGAAAGCGGAGGGCGCTCCGAAGCAGCCCAGGCCCGAGCAGCAGCAGGCGGCGAAGCAGGCGCAGGCGAAAAAGGAAGCGCCCAAGAAGGAGGCGCCGTCGGCGAAGAAGGAGACGGCACCGGAGCAGCCCGCGCCGCCGGCGCGCCTTGCCCGCTATTACCGCGACAAGGTCATCCCCGAGCTCACGCAGAAGTTCGGCTACAAGACCGTGATGCAGGTGCCGCGCATCAAGAAGATCACGCTCAACATGGGCGTCGGCGAGACCACCAGCGACAAGAAGGTGCTCGACAACGCCGTGGCCGACATGGCGAAGATCGCTGGCCAGAAGCCGGTGGTCACCAAGTCGCGCAAGTCGATTGCCAACTTCAAGATCCGCGCCAATTTTCCCGTCGGCTGCATGGTGACGCTGCGCGGCGCGCGGATGTACGAGTTCTTCGACCGTCTGGTGAACATCGCCATTCCGCGCATCCGCGACTTTCGCGGCGTGTCGAACCGGGCCTTTGACGGCCGCGGCAACTACAGCCTCGGCATCAAGGAGCAGATCATCTTTCCCGAGATCGAGTACGACAAGATCGACGCGCTCCGGGGCATGGACATCGCCATCAACACGACCGCGAAGACCGACGACGAAGCGCGCGCGCTGCTCGCCGCGTTCCGCTTCCCGTTCCGGCATTGAGAGAGAAACGCACATGGCCAAACTCGCACTGAAGCTCCGCGACCAGAAGCGCCGCCAGACCGTCGAGAAGTTCAAGGCGAAGCGCGCCGCGCTGCTCGACATCATCAACGACTCGCGTGCCTCGGACGAGGCGCGCGAGGAGGCGCGCGCCAAGCTGCAGAAGCTGCCGCGCGACGCCTCGCCGGTGCGCCTGCGCAATCGCTGCGCGCTCACCGGCCGCCCGCGCGGCGTCTACCGCAAGTTCGGCCTCGGCCGCAACAAGCTGCGCGAGCTCGCCCTCAGGGGCGAGGTGCCCGGCATCATCAAGGCGAGCTGGTGAGGAGAGCGCGATGAGCATGCACGACCCGATCTCCGACATGCTGACCCGCATCCGCAACGCCCAGCTCGTAGGCCATGCGGAAGTCGTCATGCCGGCTTCGCGCCTCAAGGCGTCGATCGCCAAGGTGTTGAAGGACGAGGGCTATATCGAGGATTTCGCGTTGCGCGAAAACGGCCCGAAGAAGGAGCTCGCCATCGCGCTCAAATACTACGCCGGCCGACCCGTCATCGAGCGCCTCGAGCGCGTCTCGAAGCCGGGGCTGCGGGTCTACAAGCGGCGCGACGACATCCCGCGGGTGATGAACGGCCTCGGCGTCGCGATTCTTTCCACCTCGCGCGGGGTAATGACGGACCGCAAGGCACGCGCCGATGGCGTGGGCGGCGAAGTCCTCTGCATCGTTGCCTGAGAGAATCCATGTCGCGAATCGCCAAGTATCCCGTGCCGCTGCCCAAGGGCGTCGAGGTCAATCTCGCGGCGGGGCAAATCTCCGTCAAGGGCCCGCTCGGCACGATTGCCCGCGCCGCCGACCCGAACGTCGAGGTCAAGCAGGACGGCGAGCAGCTGGTCTTCAAAGCGCTCGGCAACTCCAACCACGCCAACGCGATGTCCGGGACGATGCGCGCCCTCCTAGCCAACATGGTGATGGGCGTGACGAAGGGGTTCGAGAAGCGCCTCGCGCTGGTCGGCGTCGGCTTCCGCGCCCAGGCGCAAGGCGACAAGCTGAACCTGTCGCTGGGTTTTTCGCACCCGGTGGTGCACCAGATGCCGAGGGGCATCAAGGTCGCCACGCCTACGCAGACCGAGATCGTGATCACCGGCGTCGACAAGCAGCTCGTCGGCCAGGTGGCGGCCGAGGTTCGCGCCCGCCGCGCTCCCGAGCCCTACAAGGGCAAGGGGGTGCGCTATGCCAACGAAGTGATCGTTCTCAAAGAGACGAAGAAGAAGTAACGACTATGAGCCAGAAGAACCTCTCCAGGTTGCGCCGGGCGCGGCAGACGCGGCTGAAGATCCGCGAAGTCGGCGCCGTGCGCCTCACGGTGCATCGAACGAATACCCACATTTACGCGCAAATCACCTCTTCGGCGGGCGACAGGGTGCTCGCGGCCGCCTCGAGCGTCGACAAAGAGGTGCGCGGACAGCTCAAGCACGGCGGCAACCGCAAGGCTGCGGAGCTGGTCGGCAGTCGCATCGCGGCGAAAGCCAAGGAAAAAGGCATCGCGCAAGTCGCGTTCGACCGCGCGGGCTACCGCTATCACGGGCGTGTCAAGGCACTGGCCGACGCCGCGCGGGCGGGCGGACTGAAATTCTAGGAAGAGCCATGGCGAAAATTCAGCCTCGGATGCAGCACGAAGAGCGCGGCGACGGCCTGCGCGAAAAAATGGTCGCCGTGAACCGCGTCACCAAGGTCGTGAAAGGCGGCCGCGTGCTCGGTTTCGCCGCGCTTACGGTGGTGGGCGATGGCGACGGCGGCATCGGCATGGGCAAGGGCAAGGCGCGCGAGGTTCCGGTCGCGGTACAGAAGGCGATGGAGGAGGCGCGGCGCAAGCTCTTCAAGGTGAAGCTGAAGAACGGCACGCTGCATCACACCGTGATCGGCAGGCACGGCTCGGCCAAGGTGCTCATGCAGCCGGCGATGGAAGGCACCGGCATCATCGCCGGCGGGCCGATGCGCGCGGTCTTCGAGGTGATGGGGATCACCAACGTGCTCGCCAAGTGCTTCGGCTCGACCAATCCCTATAACGTCGTGCGCGCAACGCTCGACGGGCTGCGCGCGATGAGCACGCCGGCCGAGATCGCCGCGCGGCGCGGCAAGAAGGTCGAGGAAATCACCGGATGAAAAAGATCAAGGTGAAGGTGGTCAAAGGCCTGGCCGGCACCAAGCAGCAGCACCGCGATACGGTGCGCGGGCTCGGCCTGAAGAAGCTGAACCAGGTGAGCGAGCTCGCCGACACGCCGGCGGTGCGCGGGATGATCAACCGCGTGAACTACCTCGTGCGTATCGAGGACTGACGGATGAAACTGAATCAGCTCAGGCCCGCCGAGGGCGCCAACCAGCCGCGCCACCGCGTCGGCCGGGGAGGCGGCTCGGGCTGGGGCAAGACTGCCGGGCGCGGCCACAAGGGGCAGAAGGCGCGCTCCGGCGGCTTCCACAAGGTCGGCTTCGAGGGCGGGCAGATGCCGCTGCATCGGCGCCTGCCGAAGCGCGGGTTCCACTCCCTCACCCGCGAGGACGTGGCCGAAGTGCGACTGTCGCAGCTCGAGTCGCTCGAGGGCGGCGAGGTGAATCTCGCGGCGCTCCAGGCGGCCGGCATCGTGTCACGCAAGGCGCTGGGTGCCAAGATCATCCTCTCGGGAAAGCTCACGAAGAAGCTGCAGGTGAAGGGCGACGTCAAGGCATCCAAGGGCGCGCGCGCTGCGATCGAAAGCGCCGGCGGCTCGGTCGAGGTCATCGAGAAGCCCCAACCCGATCCGAAGCGCGACAAGAAAAAGAAGGCAAAGAAGGCGACGCCCGCCGAGCAACCTGAGCAAACCGCGAAAGAAGGACCGAAAGCCTGATGACTGCTGCGCTTCCCAACGTCGGCAAAGGCGCGCGCTACGGCGACCTGAAACGCCGCCTGCTGTTCCTTCTGGGCGCATTGGTCGTCTTCCGCGTCGGCGCCCACATTCCCGTGCCCGGCATCGACCCGGCGCGCCTGGTGGAGCTTTTCTCCGGCCAGCAGGGCGGCATCCTCGGCATGTTCAACATGTTCTCCGGCGGTGCGCTGCGCCGCTTCACGATCTTCGCGCTGGGCATCATGCCGTACATCTCGGCGTCGATCATCATGCAGCTGATGACCACCGTCAGTCCGCAGCTCGACCAGCTGAGGAAGGAAGGCGAGTCCGGACGGCGCAAGATCACTCAGTACACCCGCTACGGCACGGTGTTTCTGGCGCTCTTCCAGTCGACGGGGATCTCGATCATGCTCGAGTCCCAGCCCGGCCTGGTGCTCGAGCCGGGGCTGATGTTCCGCATCACCTGCGTGACGACGCTCGTCACCGGCACGATGTTCCTGATGTGGCTCGGCGAGCAGATCACCGAGCGCGGCCTGGGCAACGGCATCTCGATCATCATCTTCGCCGGCATCGCCGCCGGCCTGCCCAATGCCGTGGCCGGAACGCTGGAGCTCGTGCGCACGGGAGCGCTGCACCCGCTGACGGCGCTGCTGATCGCGGCAGCGGTCGTGGCCGTGACCGGCTTCGTCTGCTTCGTCGAGCGAGGCCAGCGCAAGATCCTCGTCAACTATGCCAAGCGGCAGGTGGGCAATCGCATCTACGGCGGGCAGAGCTCGCACCTGCCGTTCAAGCTGAACATGTCCGGGGTGATTCCGCCGATCTTCGCCAGCTCGCTGATCCTCTTTCCGGCCACGCTGCTCGGTTGGTTCGGAAGCCATGAGGGGCTGATCTGGCTGCGCGACATCGCCGGTACGCTTACGCCGGGGCAGCCGATCTACGTCGTGCTGTACGCGGCGCTGATCATCTTTTTCTGCTTCTTCTACACTGCCCTGCAGTACAACCCGAAGGAGACCGCCGACAACCTGAAGAAATCGGGCGCCTTCGTTCCCGGCATCCGGCCGGGCGATCAGACCGCACGCTATCTCGAGCGCATCCTTACCCGACTGACGCTCGCTGGCGCGATCTACGTGACGTTGGTCTGCCTCCTGCCGGAGTTTCTCATCCTGCGCTGGAACGTGCCGTTCTATTTCGGGGGCACGTCGCTGCTGATCATCGTCGTCGTGACCATGGATTTCATGTCGCAGGTGCAGGCGTACATCATGACGCACCAGTACGAGAGCCTGCTGCGCAAGGCGAACTTCAAAGGAGGCCTGCCGGTTCGCTGATGACCAAGGAAGATGTCATCGAGATGCAGGGCGAGGTGCTGGAGAACCTGCCCAACGCCACCTTTCGCGTGCGTCTCGAGAACGGCCACACGATTCACGCCTTCATCTCAGGGAAAATGCGCATGAACTACATCCGCATCCTGCCGGGCGACAAGGTGACGGTGCAGATGACGCCCTACGACCTGACGAAGGGCCGCATCACGTTCAGGGCGAAATGACGATGAGCAAAGTTCGGAGACCTCAATGAAAGTTATGGCCTCGGTGAAGAGAATCTGCCGGAAGTGCAAGATCGTGCGCCGCAAGGGCGTGGTGCGCGTCATTTGCTCCGACCCTCGGCACAAGCAGCGCCAAGGTTGATAACGCCTTGTTAAACCAGCTATAATTTAAGGTTCCGCATGGCACGCATAGCAGGCATCAACGTTCCCAACCACCAGCATGCAGAGATCGCCCTCACGGCGATCTTCGGCATCGGCCGTTCACGCGCGCAGGCGATTTGCGCCGCGGCAGGCGTGCAGGGCACGCGCAAGATCAAGGACCTCAACGACTCGGAGCTCGAGCGCATCCGCGAGAACGTGGCGCGTTTCACCGTCGAAGGCGATCTGCGGCGCGAGGTTTCGATGTCGATCAAGCGGCTGATGGACCTCGGCTGCTACCGCGGCGTGCGCCATCGCAAGGGGCTGCCGGTGCGCGGGCAGCGCACGCGCACGAACGCGCGCACGCGCAAGGGGCCGCGCAAGGCGGCGATCAAACTGAACGTCCAGGCCGGGAAGGCCGCGTAAGGAACCAACGATGGCTAGCCGAAACACGCCGACGCGACAGGAGCTGCAGCAGACCGCCGCCGCGCGCGCCCGCAAGAAGGTCAAGAAGAACGTCGCCGAGGGCATCGCCCATATCCACGCGTCGTTCAATAACACGATCGTGACGATCACCGATCGGCAGGGCAACGCTCTCGCCTGGGCCACGTCCGGCAACGCCGGATTCAAGGGCTCGCGGAAGTCGACGCCGTTCGCCGCGCAGGTCGCCGCCGAGCGCGCAGGACGCGCGGCGCAGGAATGCGGCGTCAAGAACATCGAGGTGCGCATCAAAGGCCCGGGGCCGGGGCGTGAATCGGCGGTGCGCGCGCTCAACGCGATCGGGCTCAAGATCGCCAGCATTGCCGACGTGACGCCGATTCCGCACAACGGCTGCCGGCCGCCGAAGCGCCGCCGCGTGTAAGGGAGACGAGACTTCATGGCCAAGAACCTGGACAAGTGCCGCCACTGCCGCAGAGAGGGCGAGAAGCTCTATCTCAAGGGCGAGAAGTGCTTCACGGACAAGTGCCCCGTCGAGCGCCGCGCCTATGCGCCGGGACAGCACGGGCAGAAAAGCGGAGCGCGGCTTTCCGACTACGGCAAGCAGCTCCGCGAGAAGCAGAAGATGCGCCGCACCTATGGCGTGCTGGAACGGCAGTTCCGCAACACTTATGCCGACGCGGCGCGTGCCAAGGGCGTGACCGGCGAGCGCTTGCTGCAGCTTCTCGAGTCGCGGCTCGACAACATCGCCTACCGCATGGGCTTCGGCGCTTCGCGCAGCGAGGCACGCCAGGTCGTCCGGCATAACGCCATCCTCGTGAACGGCAAGCGCGTCAATATCCCGTCCTACCGGCTGCGCCCCGGCGACGTGGTGGAAGTGGCAACCAAGGCGAAAGAGCAGTTGCGCATCAAGGCGGCGGCCGAAGCCGCGGAATCGCGCGGTTTCCCGGATTGGCTCGAGGTGGACGCCAAAGGCCTGAAAGGCACTTTCAAGTCGATGCCCGCGCGCCCCGATTTGTCCTCGACGATCAATGAGCATCTGGTCATCGAGCTGTACTCAAAGTAAACCCCCCAGGACCCGAACACATGCCGCAATCCGGATTTCTGAAGCCTCGTATCGTCGACGTCCAGAACCTGTCGCCAAATCATGCGCGGGTCACCATGGAGCCGTTCGAGCGCGGCTACGGCCATACGCTCGGCAACGCGCTGCGCCGAGTGCTGCTCTCTTCGATGCCCGGCTATGCGCCCACCGAGGTGCAGATTGCCGGCGTGGTGCACGAGTACTCGACGCTCGATGGCGTTCGTGAGGACGTGGTCGACATCCTCCTCAACCTGAAGGGCGTGGTGTTCCGGCTCCATAACCGCGCCGAGGCGATTCTTTCGCTGAAAAAGAAGGGCGATGGACCGGTCACGGCGGCCGATATCGAGCCCGCGCACGACGTCGAGATCGTCAACCCCGACCACGTCGTCGCCCACCTCGCCTCGGGCGGCAAGCTCGAGATGCAGATCAAGGTCGAGTCCGGGCGCGGCTACGTCCCGGGGAACATGCGTTACCTGCCCGAAGAGACCAAGGGGATCGGCCGCATCATCCTCGATGCCTCTTTCAGCCCGGTGCGGCGCGTGTCTTATGCGGTCGAGTCGGCCCGGGTCGAGCAGCGCACCGACCTGGACAAGCTGATCATGGACATCGAGACCAACGGCGCCATCGAGCCGGAGGAGGCGATCCGGTATGCCGCGCGCGTCCTGGTCGACCAGCTCTCGGTGTTCGCGCAACTCGAAGGTACCGCGCTGCCGACCGAGCAGCCCAAGTCGCCCGCCGTCGATCCGATCCTGCTCAGGCCGGTCGATGACCTGGAGCTGACGGTGCGCTCGGCCAACTGCCTGAAAGCGGAGAACATCTACTACATTGGGGATCTCATCCAGCGAACCGAGACCGAGCTCCTCAAGACGCCCAATCTCGGCCGCAAGTCGCTGAACGAGATCAAGGAAGTCCTCGCCTCGCGCGGCCTCACGCTCGGCATGAAGCTCGAGAACTGGCCGCCCGCCGGTCTGGAGCACCGTACTTAACAGAAGAAACTCGGGGAACCCAGAAATGCGCCACGGCCACGGCCTTCGCAAGCTCAACCGCACGTCGAGCCACCGCCTCGCGATGCTGCGCAACATGACCGTGTCGCTTCTGCGTCACGAGGAGATCACGACCACGCTGCCCAAGGCCAAGGAGCTGCGCCGGGTCGTCGAACCCATCATCACGCTCGGCAAGAAGCCTTCGCTCGCCCACCGTCGGCTCGCTTTCGACCGGCTGCGTGACCGGGACATCGTCGCTAAGCTGTTCGACGACCTCGGGCCGCGTTACGCGAAGCGGAACGGCGGATACCTGCGCATCCTCAAGACCGGTTTTCGCAAGGGCGACAACGCGGCGCTTGCGCTGGTCAGCCTGGTGGATCGAGCCGAGGCCGGCGAACAGCAGCCCGCCGACGAAAAGAAGTCGAGCAAGAAAGAAAAGCCAGCGCAGGCGGCCTGAGCGCGCCGCGTGCGAAGCGCGCCGGGCTGTGGAGTATGCACTGACCCGAGCGCGCTTTTTTCCGACACCATAACGACTTTGCGGCGGCGTGCGCAGGCCGCTGCGGAGGGCGCCCAATGGCGAACGTGTTGCTCGATCGCGAGCTCATTGCCGAGATCAGGCGGATTGAGCAATCTATCGGCAGGAACGACGTGCTTTCCGGTTTCGTTCGTACGCTGGAAAGCAAGCTGGCTGACTTCGGCGCCGCCTTCTCGGATCACCTCGCTCGCGGCGACGCCGTCGCCGCGGCGCGCGCCGCACATACGCTGAAAGGAGCGTGCCACCAGCTCGGCGCGAAAGCGCTCGGCGAGCTTTTCGATGCCATCGAGCGCTGCACCAAAACCGGCGATTTCGCCGAGGCGAAGCGCAAGTTCGAGAGCAGCGCCGGCCTGATCGCCGATTCGCTCGAAGCGCTCAAGCGCGCTTAACCAGGGACTATCGCTTCGCGGCGAGCCGGCGCGCCCGCTTGGGTGCACCGGACCCCTTGATCTGCGTGCGGTGCATGACCCGGCGCGCCTTCGGATCGAAAGCATCACGCCGATGCATGGTCGTACGGTTGTCCCAGAGCACCAAATCGCCTACTGCCCAGCGGTGGCGGTAGACCGCCGTTTCCACGAAGGACCAGATCTCGTCCAGCAGCCGCTCTGACTCTGCTAGCTCGAGGCCCATGATATAGGCATTACGCCGGCGTCCGAGGTAGAGCGCCAGGTCGCCCGACACCGGATGCTCGATAACGATCGGATGCGGCGTGCCGACCGAGTTGCGCGGGTCATTCGACGGCGTGAGGCCCTTGCGGACGTTGCCGCCGGAGTCGTAGGTACCGTCGTGCTTGATGTCCAAGCCGCGGATCCGCTCCACCAGCCGAGCCGGCATCTTGGCGAGCGCTGCCTTCATGCTGCTGAAGCAGGTATCGCCGCCCTGCGAGGGGATTTCGAGCGAATACAGCATGGAGGCGTCCGGCGGGTGGGGCGCATAGCTCATGTCCGTATGCCAGGCTGCCTCGCCGTCGCCGAGCGCGCCGATCGGCTCGCCCTTATCGTCGAGGACGTTGGAGACGACATAGACGTCGGGATAGCCCGCAGGCGACTTGCGGCCCGCGCCCTGGTTCGGCGGCGAGTCGAGGGTGCCGAAGTGCCTGGAGAACGACAGCAAAGCATCATCGGTCAAGCGCTGGTTCCTGAAAACGAGCACGTCGTGCTCGTACCAGGCGTTCTTGATCGCCTCGACGTCGGCGCTGCTGGGACTCGCCAGGTCGACGCCTTTCACTTCGGCACCGAGCACTGCCAGTGGGACGACCTTGATGCCTAGGACTGCCGACATGCGTGTCTCCTAGACCGCTGCGGATTGTGCGATTTTGCCATCATATACAAATACATATCCCGATAAACTGCAAAACTGCGTCAAGGGGATGACGGCCGCTCTCCCGGGAAGCAATACTAGCGGCGTTTCGATTCGAGGAGCCGACAGTGGCCGATATGGTGCTGGTGCTGTGCATTCTGATGAGCGCTTATTTCATACGCGGGATCACCGGATTTGGCTCGGGCCTGATTTCCGTGCCGCTCCTCGCGCTCTCTCAGCCGCTCCATTTCGCAATACCGCTGGTGCTGGCACTCGATTTCACGGCCTCGGTGGTGCTCGGGACGACGAACAACAAGAAGGCCAACTGGAGCGAAATCAAGGTCCTGCTGCCCGCGGGAATGATCGGCGCGTGCATCGGAGCATTCGCGTTGCTTAGCCTGCCCACGCAACCGGTGCTAGTTGCTTTGGGTGCCTTCACGATGTTCGTCGGTTTCCGCAACATCTTCGGCTTGCAGCCGGAAGGGCGCTTGTCTCGCGCATGGGCCATTCCGGCGGGCCTGGCCGGCGGCGGAGCGGGCGCGCTGTTCGGCGTCGGTTCGCCGCCGTACATCATCTATCTGACGCGCCGCCTGCTCGACAAGAGCGAAGTTCGGGCGACATTTTCCTGGTTGATCGCGATCGACGGCGGATTTCGCCTGGGCCTGTTCCTGATCGCCGGCCTTCTTCTCGAGCCGAAGCTGCAGATGGCGTACGTCCTCGGGCTCGCGCCCATGGCGCTCGGCCTCTACATCGGGAACAAGGTGCACATGGACATGACCAGCGAAGGCATGCTGCGCGTCGTCGGGGCGCTGCTGGTGTTGAGCGGCTCGATGCTGTTCTTGAAAGTCGCGACCTAAGGCCTCGCGCATGGTGGCGCAAAAGAAAGGGACCCGGATGTTACGAAGCATCACGCGCGGCGCGACCATGGTTCTTGCCGCGCTATCGATTCACGTGTCAGATACGGCGGCGCAGCAGGCGCACAGCTTCTATGTTCTTCATCAGCGCAGCATTGCGCTGACGGCCCAATATTGGAACCCGATCCTCACGCACGTCAGCAGGAAGAGCGGAGTACCCCTGGAGCTGAAGCTGGCGAAGACGGCCGCGGAAGGCAATGCGATGGCCGAAGCGGGAAAGTTCGACTTTCTCTACACCAATCACTTCTTCACTCCCGAGCGCGACCGCCTCGGCTACAAAGTTATCGCTCGCCCGGCCGGTCCGGGCATCCGCTCGCAGATCGTCGTGCCGGTCGAGTCGCCGATCCAGTCGCTGCAGGACCTGGATGGCAAAGAAGTGGGTTTCGTGTCGCCGGACGGATTCACGGGCTACTGGCTGCCGATGGATGCGTTGCTGCGGGCCAAGGTGCACGTCAAGGTGGTGTTCACGGGCAACCAGGAAGCTTCTTCCGCGCAGCTGCGCGTCAATAAGATCGCCGCTGCCGGCGTCAACAGCTCGGTCATGGCGCGCTATGGGCGGCGTGAATCGTTCCAATACCGCGCGCTGTGGACCTCCGAGATGTACCAGGATCTCTGCATCATGGCCAACCCGAAATTGCCTCCGGACAAGGTCGCGGCGGTCAAGGCGGCCCTGGTCAACATGGTGAGAGACCCCGAAGGGCGCCAGGTCCTGCAGGCCGGCGCCGACCTGCTGAAGATGAACGGTGAGCTGGGCTTCGTTTCCGCGGACAATCGCGACTACGACAACTACCGCAGGTTCTACAGGACCACGCAGGTCAAATAACGGCTGACAACGTGGCGAGCCGACCCATGAAAAGCATGCGCGTGTTTCGATTCTGGACCCATCTGGGATTGATCTCGCGCCTCATGCTCGCCGTTGGCGTGGCGATCGTCGCCGGCGGCGGCGTGCAGACGGCCCTGCTGCTGGCCGAAGGTGCAGCGGAGCACTCGGCCCGCCTGCTCCGCGAGCAAAAGGAAACGCTCGCCTTCATCGCGCCCCTCGTCGCCGACCAGGCGCTCCTGGGGGACTACGCCGCCATCGGCCAGCTGCTCAAGAACCAGGTGAAGAAGGGCGAGGTCGATCGCTTCGCGTGGACCGACAAGGAAGGCAAGACGCTTGTCGCGCAGGATGTGCCCGACAAGCTGGATGCGCCGACCTGGTTCGCGCGCGTCGCCGCCATCGAGCACGTCGACCAGAGCATCGAAGTGACGGCGGGCGGTGTGGGATACGGAACGCTCAGCGCCAGCATGACGCCGGTCAAGGCGCAGAACCGGCTATGGCAGCAGTTCGTCAAGCAGCTGCAGATCGTCGCGGTGACGCTGTTCCTCATGCTGCAGTTCATCTGGCTCATCTTCCGCGGCAACCTCGGCACGCTGCGCATGCTGGCCGAAGGCGCCAACCGCTTCAGCCAGGGCGATCACGCCGTGCGCATCAACCCCGAGGGCGCGCCGGAGGTCGGCCTGGCGGCCGAGGCTTTCAACAACATGGCGAACAACATCGAAAGCCTGATCGCCTCGCTGGGCAAGAGCGAATCGAAGAACAAGCTGCTCGCGACAATCGTCGAGCAGTCGAGCGAAGCGATCTGGACCAAGGACCTCGCCGGCACGATTACCAGCTGGAACTCGGGCGCCGCGGCCATGTTCGGCTATCCGCCGGCGGAGGCTCTCGGCAGGGCGCTGAACGTCGGCGAGTCCACGCCCGAAGAGGAGCAGGTGCGCATGCGGCGGCTGGTCGCCGGAGACAAGTTCTCGTACGACGCGCGCGCGATGACCAAGTCGGGCACCGCCATCGACATACAGGTATCGGTGGCGCCGTTGCTCGACGACGCCAACCAGTGTATCGGCAGCATTTCGGTCGCGCGAGATGTCACCCAGCACAAGCGCAGCGAGGAAGCGCTGCGCCTCGCCCGCGAGGCGGCCGAGTCGGCAAACCATGCGAAGAGCTCGTTCCTCGCGCGCATGAGCCACGAGATCCGCACGCCGATGAACGGCGTGCTGGGCATGACCGAACTCCTGCTCGAGACCGGGCTCAGCAGCACACAGCGCAAGTACGCAGAAACGGTCCAGCGCTCCGGCCAGAATCTGCTCGGCATCATCAACGACCTTCTCGACTTCTCGAAGATCGAGGCCGGAAAGCTGGAGCTCGAGAACGTCGACATGGATCTGCGCCGGACCATCGAAGACATCGTCGAGCTTCTTGCCGAGCGCGCGCACGTCAAGGGGCTCGAGCTCGCCTGCAGCATTCCGGCCAACCTCGTCACCCATGTGAAGGGCGACCCGCTGCGGCTCGGCCAGATCCTGACCAACCTGGTCGGCAACGCCATCAAGTTCACCGAGCAAGGCTCGGTCGTGATCCGCGTTGCCACGCTCGACGAGTCCGCCAAGACCGTCACCATGCGTTTCGAGGTCAGCGACACGGGGACCGGCATCCCGTCCGAGGCGCAAGGGCGCATTTTCGAGGAGTTCGCCCAGGCCGATGGCTCCACCACCCGCAAGCACGGCGGTTCCGGCCTCGGTCTCGCCATCAGCAAGCAGCTGGTGGAGATGATGGGCGGCAGCATCCACGTCGAGTCGGCGCTCAGCGCCGGCTCGACTTTCTGGTTCACCATCACCTTCGAGAAGCAGCCGACGCAGCACGGTGCCGACACGAGGCTGGCGCCGATCGGCCTGCTCACCGGCGTGCGCGCGCTGATCGTCGAGTCGAGCGCGATCAACCGCGGCATTCTGCATGCCCAGATGAGCAACTGGGAGATGACCATTCGCCTTGCCGAGACGCCGAAGCAGGCGATCGACCTGCTCGCGCAGGCGGCCGCGCGGAGCGTGCCATACGATCTGGCGGTCATCGACCTCGGGCTGCCGGGCATGGATCCGCTCGAGCTGGCACGCACGATCCGCTCGCGTCCCGACACGGAGCGGGTCCGCCTCGTCATGCTGACGCGCCGCCACGTCGATGCCGCGCAGGCACGAGACGCGGGCTTCGACGCCTGCCTCGTGAAGCCGGTGCGCCAGACGGTGCTCTATGAATGCCTGGTCAACATCATGGCCGGACGCCCGCAGGAAGCGGCCAGCGCGCCGTCCGCGCCGCAGCAGGCGACTGCCGCGCCGTCTTCGATGCGCGGGCACATCCTGCTGGTCGAAGACAACCTCATCAACCAGCAGGTCGCGGTCGGCATTCTGCAGATCCAGGGCTACACCGTGACGGTCGCCAACAACGGCAAAGAGGCGCTCGACGCCTACGCGCGCGGCGCCTTCGACGTCGTGCTCATGGATTGCCACATGCCGGAGATGGACGGCTTCGAAGCGACGATGGAGATCCGCCGGCGCGAGCAGTCGGCAATGGGCAAGCGCGTGCCGATCATCGCGCTGACCGCCAACGCCATGGCGAGCGATCGCGAAGAATGCCTCAACGCGGGCATGGACGATCACTTGAGCAAACCGTTCAGCATGCTGACCATGCAGGAAATGCTCAACCGGTGGATGCCGCGCATGCCGTCGGCGCAGTCCGCTGCGGCGGCGCTCGCCGCGCGCGCGACCGCCAAGGCGGCCGAGGTGATCGACCGGCAGGTGCTCGACGAGCTCGGCAAGGTGCTCAAGCCCGAGCGCCTCGCCAGCATGATCAACCTGTACCTCACGGAGTCGCCGAAGCTGGTCGAGAAGCTGAAACACGCCGCCGGAAGCGGCGACGCCCCGGAGATGGCGCGCTCGGCGCATTCGCTGAAGTCGTGCAGCGCCAACGTGGGTGCGACGATGCTCAGCCGCTACTGCGAGCAGATGGAAGCTTCAGCGCGCCGCGCCGACACGGAGGACGCGCGCAAGCTGCTCGGCAAGCTGGAGACCGAGCATAGCTGCGTACAGACCGCGCTCACCGCGGAATTCGAGCTTCTGACCGCCAGCAAGACCTAGAGGGATGAGCATGCGCAGGGATTCCGGCAACCCGGATGGTGACGCCGTCGTCGACCTGCCGCCGCGACGGAGCGTGCACGGCGAGGCTATCGACCGCTCGCAGTTCCCGGTCCGCGAAGGCCTGCTCGATAACACGCGGGTCACGACCGGACGCTACATTGCGCACGTCGCCGTGCCCTGCCGGGATCTGGCGGAGGCGGCGCGCTGGTATGCGGAGGTCCTGGGCGCCCAGCCGGTGCGTATCCTCAGGGATCGCGTCACGTTCAGCTTCGGCGGGGTCCTGCAACTCGTCTGCCATCTCGAGCGGCGCGCTATCGTCCCCAACCCGCGCGCCTATCCCCGCCACCACGGGCTGACGTTCCTGCGCATGGAGGATTTCCGCAGGATGCAGGAGCACGTGCAGAACCTCGGCATCAAGTTCCTGGTGCGGCCGTCGCTGCGTTTTCCGGGCACGCCCCACGAGCACCAGACTTTCATGGTGGTCGACCCGTCGGGCAACGTGGTCGAATTCAAGTGCTACATCGTGCCGGAATGCAGCTATTGAGTCAGGTGACCACGATCGCCCGATAGTCGTTGACGTTGGTGCGTGTGGGACCGGTCACCACGAGGCCGCCCAAGGCGCTGAAAAAGCCGTAGCTGTCGTGCTTCGCGAGGAAGGCCCTCGCGTTGAGATCGTTCTTCAGGCTGTCCGGAGTGAGGATCGCGCCGGCGTTGTGTTCCGACCCGTCGATACCGTCGGTATCGGCGGCAATCGCCCACACTCCGCCCGTCGCAATGCCAAGCGCGAGCAGGAATTCCGCGCACCGCCCGCCGCGCCCGCCCTCGCCCGCGATCGTCACCGTGCATTCCCCGCCCGAGATCAGCGCCACCGGCGGCGCCCAGGGCGATCGGTGAGCGCGGATCTCGTGCACCAGCGCCGCCATGACCTTGGCCGCTTCCGAGGCTTCGCCGGTGACCGTGTCGCCGAGGATGACCGGCCGGACATCGTTCTTTGCGAAGACCGCGGCCGCCGCCTCGAGGGAACGATGCGCCGTCGCAATGACCTCGTTCCTCACGTGCGCGAAAACCGGATCGCCGGGTTTCGGGGTCTCATCTCTGCCGCCGGCGAGCCGCGCCTTGACGGACGCAGGCGGCTTCACACCATAGCGTGCGAGCACCTCGAGCGCGTCCTGATATGTCGTCGGGTCCGGCGCGCACGGCCCCGAAGCTATATGGGTCGGATCATCGCCGGTCACATCCGAAATGATCAGCGCACACACCGGCGCCCGCGAGGCGGCGGCGAGCCGGCCGCCCTGGATGGCGGACAAGTGCTTGCGCACCGTGTTCATTTCCTGGATCGACGCGCCGCTCTTCAGCAGCTCGCGCGTGACCGCTTGCAGCTCCGCCATGGGAATGCCCGCCGCCGGCAGCGAAAGCAGGCTCGACCCGCCGCCTGAGAGCAGGGCGAGCAGAAGATCGTTCTCCGTCAGGGCTCCGACCTGCGAAAGGATTTCCTTTGCCGCCGCGTGGCCCGCTTCGTCCGGCACCGGGTGGCCGGCTTCGACCACCCGTATCTTCCGGGTCGGAGAACCGTGCCCGTACCGCGTTATGGCGATTCCGGACAGGGGATGAGGCCAGTCTGCTTCGAGCGCGGCCGCCATGGAGGCGGCCGCCTTGCCCGCGGCTGCGACGAACGTGCGCCCGGCGGGCGGCTTCGGCAGGTGTGCGGCCAGGATCGTGAACGGATCGGCAGCGGCAACCGCCGCACGGAAGCTCTCCTCGAGCAGCGCCCGCATCAGGCCGGCGCAAACGTCTGTCTTGCGGCGTCCGGTCCTAGGTTGAAGTGGCTGGGATAAGTGGCGCGGAATGCACGCTGGATCTCTTCCACCGGCACGTCGGCGAAGGCGCCGCGCTCGCGCACGTATTCCATGTGCCGGCGGTTGTCTTCGTCGAAGGGGTGGAAGATCGAGTCGTTCTCGCCGTCGAACTCGAGCGGCTTGACGCGGAAACGCGTGCACAGCGTCAGGTTGAACGCCGGCGTCGCCTTGACCCATCTGCCCGCGAGATGAAGCTCGGTGAAGCCGTGGTAGACGAAGAGATCGGTACCCATCTTCGCCGTGAGTTCGGGCGTGGTCAGATGGTTCTTCACATCGGCATAGCCGAGCCGCGCCGGAATGCCCGCTACGCGTGCGCAAGCGGCAAGCAGCGCCGCCTTGGGCACGCACCAACCTGCGCCGCGCTCGAGGCAAACCGAGGCCTGGTAGGTCTCCTCGAGGGTGAAGTTCTGGAACGGGTGATAGCGCACGCCGTCGCGCACGGCGTAGTAGAGCGCGATCGCCTTCTCGCGGTCGTTCGTGCCCTTCGCATGCTCGTTCGCGAACTGCACGATTCTGGGATGAGCGCTGTCGACGAAGCGGCGGGGTTGCAGGAATTCTTTCATCGGTCGAGCTTCATGAGCTTGCGCAGACCCTGGAAAAGCCCGCTTTGCTGGTCGGCGAGGGCATCCACCGCCGAGAAATGGTGACGGCCCGGCAGCGCGATGTCGCCCGCGAACGCGGCGCGCCAGCGCTCGCGCAACAGGCCGTTCTGACGGTGGAACTCGCTCGACTCGTCGCCGCCCACCGCGGTCATCATCGGGCACCGCGTCGCGGGGGATATGAATGCCGGAGACAGCGCGAGCGCAGTACGTTCGTCGAGCTGCAGGTCGCGGTTCAGCCAGTCGACGTGCACCAGGGGGCGTAGATCATAGAGCCCGCTGATTCCAAGGGCGCCTTTCCACAGGTCCCTGGGCAGCCGCGCATCGAACACGGGCCACAACGCGCACATCAGCATCGCCGCGAGATGGCCCCCGGCGGAATGCCCGGCGACGTAAAGCCGGTCCTGGTCCATGCCGTAATCCTCGGCGTGCAGCCAGAGCCAGCGGCTCGCGCGCAGCATCTGCCGCACGATCTCGTCGATTCGTACCTTCGGGCAGAGGTCGTAGTTCACCACGGCGAGCGAGATGCCGCCGTCGACCAGCGCCGGTGCGAGGTAGGAAAAATCGCGCTTGTCGAGCGCTCGCCAGTAGCCGCCGTGGATGAACATCAGGCAGCTGCCGTCGCCCTTGCGCGCCGGGAAGAGGTCGATCGTCTCGCCGGCCATCTCGCCGTAGCGCAGGTCGAGCTGCGAAGTCATTCGCTCGCGCGCGCGCCGGGAGTCCTCCGCCCAGCGCGCGAGATACTCGGCATGGTCCGGAACCAGCTCGCGGTTGTTGTAGA
Source organism: uncultured Enterobacteriaceae bacterium (assembly GCA_964477695.1). GTDB lineage: Bacteria > Pseudomonadota > Gammaproteobacteria > Burkholderiales > SG8-39 > SCGC-AG-212-J23. The sequence continues at coordinate 19,835 of CAYZFN010000122.1, forward strand.
GGCGCGCGAGCTGCCCCCGCTCGGGGGCATTCATCAGGCGCGGCTCTCGCGCCACAGCCCCATCGCTTCCTGGCCGGGACGGTCCGAGAACGAGAAAAGCACCGATTTGCTGCGGGTCTGAAAGCTCGCCGCTGTCCAGGAAGGGACAACGAACGTGTCGCGCGGCTCGAATTCGAACCTGTCCTTGCCTACGGCTACGGTGCCGCTGCCTTCGACCACCGAATAGATCGTGCCGTCGGTCGAGCGATAGGGGTGCGAGCGGAAGCCGGCAGGGAGAAGCTGGATGAACGCCGCGATGGTCGGCATCGCGTGTCCGCCGCTCAGCGGGTTGACGAAGCGCATCTTCCAGCCGTGGCAGGCGTCGGGATCCTGGTCCTTGGCCATCAGCTCGAGCGACTCGCGGCTGCGCGAGTAGGGATAATTGAAGACCGGCGAGGTCGGGCCGAAGGGCGGCAGCGCGCCGAGCGGCGCGAGCCCGTTGCCGAAGCGCCCGCTTGCCGTCCCTTCGCTGCGCGTCACGGGCTGCACTTCCTCCGGATAGACCTCGTGGAATTGCGCGCCGAACAGCTGCACGATGCGGATGTCGAGCCCGTCCATCCATACCACCGGCTCGTTGCCCGGGTTGCCGTGGTCGTGGAAGGTCCAGGACGGCGTGATGATGAAGTCGCCCGGATGCATGGTGGTGCGCTCGCCGTCGACCGCGGTATACGCGCCCGAGCCCTCGACGATGAAGCGCAGCGCCGATTGCGAGTGACGATGGCTGGGCGCGATCTCGCCCGGAAGGATGAGCTGCAGGCCGGCGTACAGGCTCTGCGTGATGCACGACTCGCCGCGCATCCCCGGATTCTCCAGCACCAGAACGCGCCGGATGGCTTCCTTCGCGCTGATGAGCTTGCCCGACTCCATGAGATAGGGCCGGATTTGCCGGTACTTCCAGAGGGCGGGCAGACACGGCGTGGCCGGCTCGGCGGGGATCAGCGAGTGCAGGACTTCCCAGAGCGGCGCGAGGTTGTCCTTGTCCATGCGCCGGTACAGATCCTGGCGTGGGGAAGTTGCGGTTTGCGGGACGCTGGCCATGGGACCCATCCGGTGGGAAAGAGCGATTCTACGTACGGGCGACCGGCTTCAGCCAGACGACGGGCTTGCCGAGCGTGGCGCCGAGCGCTTTGCCCTCGGGGTCGGCGAGCGCGGCTTCGCGGGCTTTGCGGATCGCCTGGGCCTGCTCGCCGACGTCCGCCATAGGCGGGTTTTCCACCAGGGCATCGACGATCGCCAGGAAGTTGCCTTTGCCGCGCCGATGGGTCTCGCCGTAGCCCTTGATCAGCCGGGCGCATTCGGCAATTTCCTGAGCCAGGCCGCCGTCGCGCTTTGCCGCTTCGGAAACGAGCGCGAGCCATCGCTCGATCAGCGCCTGTTCCTCGCGATAGCGGTAGCTGATCGGCCGCAGCGGCCGCAGCCAAGCCAGCGAGCGCACCACGAGGTACCCGAAAATCCCGGAAGTCTTGATGTGCATGCCGACGTTGTAGGCGTCGAGCTTGCCGCGGCGCTCTGCCCAGGTGACGAGCCGCTTGCCTAGGAAATGCGGCAGGACGGACGCGAACTCCTCGACGCCCGGCTTGAGATAGTCGATGACGACGACCGGCTCGTTCTCCTTCGCTCCAACCTCGCGCCGCACGCGCGCGAAGCGGCTCGCGCGGGTCTTCAGGTCGGCGACGCGGATGATGTCCTCGTAGCTCATCCAGGTGGCGAGATGGCGCGCCACCGTGGCGGCGAGCGTGCGATCGCCGGCGAGGAAAGGCTTCAGCCGCCCGCGATACAGCGCGGCATAACCCTCGCCCTGGTAGTCCTTCAGCCGCTGCACCCCGAGCTCGAGGATTTCCTCGAGCTCGGTTGCGCGCCGGGGAGGCGCAGGCGGCTGCGGCGCAGCGCGCTCGCCGCGCGCGATGTCGTATCCGGCGGCGAAGCCGCGCAGGCTCGCTTCGGCGCCGCGGCCGCCGCGGCGGATGGACTGCTCGCACGCCTCGCGCGAGAGCGGCAGCACGCCGCTGCCCGCCATCGCGCCGAACAGCACGGCGTTGATCACGGTGCCGCTTTCCTGCGCGAGCTTGCGCATGTCGAAGAGCAGCGCGCGCTGCGCGAGCTGCCGCGCGGCGGCGACGACCTTGTCGCTGTCGAAGCGGCCGTCCGCCATTTGCATCTTCTCCATCGTGGCGTAGATGCGATGCGTGGAGGCGATGAGCGTCGTGCGCTCGGGACTCACGTAGCCGTTCACCATCGCGCGCCCGGCCTCGACCAGCTCGGAGGCGACCATGATGTCGACGTTGCCAGGACTCGGCGTAAGCGAGAGCACCGGCTCGCGCTCACCGAGCGCCGCCTTCGTCGCCGGGTAGATCTCGAGGTAGTAGGTGGTCGCGCCGGTGCGCTGCGCCACGCCGGGGATGGACGTCGCCTGCGCGGGAAAGCCGCTCTGCGTGGCTGCTTCCATCAGCCAGTCGGCCATGACGCCGCCGCCTTCGCCGCCCAGCGCGGCGATGAGGAGGGTGATCGGACGCTCGGGCTGGCTCATAGGAATTTCGACCTCAGCCTGTCCCATAGCGTCGGGTTCTGGATCACTTCCGCGCGGTAGAACGAAGGACAGAGCACCGCGGCGTGCGCGTTCTCGCCGCACAGGCCGCAGCCGACGCAGCCGTCGATCACCGTGGCAACCGGATCGCTGCGTAGCGGATCGGGATTGTCCTTGACCGTGAGCGTCGGGCAGCCCGAGAGGCGGATGCACGAGTGGTCGCCGGTGCAGGTGTCCTCGTCGACGCCATACTTCACGCGCACGTAGCGCTCGCCCTTCGCGAGCTTGCGCGCCACCTCGGGCTTGAGGCGGCGCTGCCGCTCGAGCTGGCATTCGCCCTCGGCGACGATCACCTTCAGTCCGCGGTAGTCCGTCTGCATCGCTTCCTTGTAGACCTTCGAGACTTCGCCGACCTTGTAGTTGTTGACTGTGCGCAACCACTTCACGCCGAGCCCGGTGAGCGTGTCCTCGATCGTGCGGTCGGCATCGGCGGCGCTTTGCCCGACCGCCACCATGCGGGCGTCCTCGGGCGGCGACGAAAGCAGCTCCTGCGTGCCGGTGGCCGAGGCGTAGCCGTTCTTCATGATGACGAGCACGCCGTCGCCTTTGTTCAAGAGATTCGAGGCGACGCCGGAAAGGAGGCCGTTGTGCCAAAAGCCCCCGTCGCCCATGATCGCCACCGGGCGTCGCGACGACATCGGCGCAACGCCCGCCGCCGAGGCCAGGCTCATGCCGTAACCGAGCAGCGTATTGCCCTGCGAGAACGGCTCGAAGGAGCCGAAGCAATGGCAGCCGACGTCCATCGAAACGTGCGGCCGGCCGATGTCCTGCGCGACCAGCTTCATCGCCGAGAAAACCGGGCGCTCCGGGCAGCCGACGCAGAAGCCGGGGGGACGCTGCGGCAGCGCTGCAAGGAGCCCCGCTGCCTGCTGCTTCGTGGCGCCGACTTCCGCCAGCCATTTTTGCCCGGCCGAGAGATTGACGTCCGGTGCGTGCTGCGCAACGAACTTCGCCAGACCGCGCACCAGCGCCTCGACGTTGTAGTCGCCCGCCATGTGCATGCAGTCCTTGCCGTGCAGCTTCGCCGCCACGTCGCCGCGGCGCAGGTGCGTGGCAATCTCCTGCTCGATGAACTCCGGCTGCCCTTCCTCGAGCACGAGCACGGCTTGCTTGCCGGCGCAAAACTGGACTATCTCTTCCGGAACCAGCGGGTACACCACGTTGAGGGCGAGGATCGGGATGTCGCTCGCGCCGAACGCGTCGGCGAGCCCCAGTGTCTTCAGCGCCAGCAGCAGCCCGTTGTAGAGGCCGCCTTGCACGATGATGCCGAGCTCGCTTCTCGCGCCCGCGAAGACCTCATTCAGCTTGTGCTCGGCGATGAATTTTCGGGCAGCCGGGAGCCGTACCTCCGATTTCAGCTTTTCCTGGCGGAACGTGGCCGGCGGGTGCGCAAGGCGATCGTAGATGAATTCCTTCGGTGGGCCGTCCAGCTGGTTTCGCGTCGAAACCGCAGGGGCGATATTTTTCTTGCTGAAGAAGCTTCCCCTAACGTGGCAAGCGCGGATGCGCAGCTCCATCATCACCGGGGTGTTCGACGCCTCCGAGAGCTCGAAGCCTTTCTCGACCAGCTCGACGATTTTCGGCAGGCTGGGCCGCGGGTCGAGGAGCCACATGAGCGACTTGAGCGCATAGGCATGGCTGCGCTCCTGCGCCACCACGCCGCCTTCGCCGTAGTCCTCGCCGAGCACGATCAGCGTGCCGCCCATGACCCCGGCGCTCGCGAGGTAGGAGAGCGCGTCGGCGGCGACGTTCGTGCCGACGATCGATTTCCACGTCACTGCGCCGCGCGCCGGGTAGTTGATCGAGGCGCCGAGCATCGCCGCGGCCGAAGCCTCGCTCGTGCAGGCCTCGACATGCACGCCGAGCTGGTCGAGGTAGTCCTTCGCCTGCACCATCACGTCGAGCAGGTGCGACACCGGCGCGCCCTGATAGCCGCCTACGTACGACACGCCGGATTGCAGCAGCGCCTTGGTCACGGCGAGGATGCCCTCGCCGTGGAAGGTCGCGCCGTCGCCGAGCTTCAGCGACTCGATTTCCTTAGTGAATTGCCGTTCCACGGATCCGGTAAACGAGTTTGTCCCACCAGGTGGGGTTCTGGATGACTTCCGCGCGATAGAAGGACGGGCAGAGGACGGCGGCGTGCGCGTTCTCGCCGCAGAGGCCGCAGCCCACGCAGCCATCGATCACGGTGGCCACGGGATCGGTGCGCAGCGGGTCGGGATTGTCCTTCACCGTCAGCGTCGGGCAGCCGGAGAGGCGGATGCACGAGTGATCGCCCGTGCAGGTATCTTCGTCGACGCCGTACTTGACGCGCACATGGCGCTCGCCTTTCTTCAGCTTCTCGGCGACCACGGGACGAAGCTTGCGCTGCCGCTCGAGCTGGCATTCGCCCTCGGCGATGATGACCTTGAGGCCTTTCTCCGGCGCGGTCATCGCCTCCTTGAGTGTCTTCGCCACTTCGCCGACGCGGTAGTTGTGCACCGTCTTCATCCAGGGCACGCCGAGCCCCTGCAATGCGCGCTCGATGCTGATGTCTTCCTTCGCGTCGGTGTGCTGCGGCGAAGAGGGCAGTTCCTGCGTGCCGGTGGCCGAGCTGTAGCCGTTCTTCATGATGACCAGGATGCCGTCGTTCTTGTTGAACACGCTGTTGGCGATCCCGGAGGTGAGGCCGTTGTGCCAGAAGCCGCCGTCGCCCATGATCGTCAGGCTGCGCCGGCCCATCATCGAATGCACGGCCGAGTTCGACGCGAGGCCGAGCCCGTAGCCGAGCACCGTGTTGCCGATGTTGAACGGCGGCAAGGTCGAGAACAGATGGCAGCCGATGTCGGCCGAGACGTGGAACTTGCCCGTCTCTTTCTCCAGCAGCTTCATCGCCGAGAACACCGGCCGCTCCGGACAGCCGACGCAGAAGCCGGGCGGACGCTGCGGCAGCGCGCCGAGCAGCGACGCCGCTTTCTCCTTCAGCGACTTTATCGGCAGCACGGCGCCGTCGCGACCGAGAAACTTCGCTACGCCCGATAGCACGACCTCGCCGGTGTACTCGCCGGCAAGCGGCAGCACGTCCTTGCCGCGCACCTTGACGCCCTCGGCGTCGTGCCGGCGCAGCGTGGCGAGGATCGCCTCCTCGAGGTACGCCGGCTGCCCTTCCTCGACGATGAGCACCTCGCGCTTGCCTTTGCAGAACTCGAGCAACTCCTCGGGCACCATCGGGTAGGTGACGTTCATGCAGTAGATGGGCACCTTGGAGCCGCCGAACGGATCCGCAAGGCCGAGCGTGTTGAGCGCGCGGATGACCGCGTTGTACAGGCCGCCCTGGCAAATGACGCCGATGTCGCGCATTTCGCCGTCGAAGACTTCGTTGAGCTTGTTTTGCCGTATGAAAGAAACGGCCGCGGGCCAGCGGACGTCCACCTTGAGCTTCTCCTGCAGGTAAGTGGCAGGCGGCAGGCAGATGCGGTTGTAGTCGAAGTCCGGCTCGGCGAGCAGCGCCTTTTTGGAGATGGGCGGCGGCTGGTTCGCCTTGGTGCGGAAGCTGCCTTGCACATGGCAGGCGCGGATGCGCAGCTCGAGCAGCACCGGCGTGCTCGAGACTTCGGAGAGCTCGAAGCCTTGCTCGACCATCTCGACGATCTTCGGCAGGTTGGGCCGCGGGTCGAGCAGCCACATCTGCGACTTCATCGCGAAGGCGTGCGTGCGCTCCTGGATGATGGAGGCGCCCTCGCCGTAATCTTCGCCGAGCACGAGCAGCGTCCCGCCCTTGACGCCGGCCGAGGCGAGGTTGGAGAGGGCGTCGGACGCGACGTTGGTGCCGACCGTCGACTTGAACGCGACCGCGCCGCGCATCGGGTAGTTGATCGACGCGCCGAGCATCGCCGCCGCGCCGGCCTCGTTGGCGTTGGTCTCGACGTGCACCCCGAGCTCGTCGAGGATGTCGCGCGCGTCGTTCAGCACGTCCATGACGTGCGACACGGGCGCTCCTTGGTAGCCGCCGACGTAGGCGACGCCCGACTGCAGCAGCGCCTTGGTCACCGCCAAAATCGCCTCGCCGTGGAAGGTCTCGCCCGCGCCGAGGTTGAGCTTCGCGACTTCTTCCTTGAATGAACGTTCCATTTCAGCCGATGAAGTTAGGCAGCCAGACGGCGACTGCCGGCATGAAGAACACGAGCGCCAGCACCAGGATGCTGATGGCGACGAACGGCGCCACCGCCCGGAAGATGTCCGCCATGGTGACTTCCGGCGGCGCGACGCCTTTCATCGTCATGAGCAGCAGCCCGTGCGGCGGGAGCAGCAGGCCGAGCTGCATGCAGATGAGAAACATGACGCCGAACCAGACCGGATCGATGCGCATCTGCTGCACGATCGGCATGAAGATCGGCAACGTGATCATCATCATGCTCACCTGCTCGACGAACACCCCGAGGAAGATCAGGAACAGCATCATGCCGGCGATGATCTGCATCGGCCCGAGGCCGAGCTCGGTGATCAGCTTCGCCATGCCGTTGCTCGCGCCCGAGAACGACAGGATCTGCGAGAAGGTGGTCGCGCCGACGATGATGAACAGGATCATGCCGGAGATCCCGGCGGTGCCGCGCAGCGCGCGGAGCAGATTCTGCGGCGTGAGCGCGCCATAGCACAGCGCGAGCACCATGGTGGCAAAAGCGCCGAGCGCCGCGCACTCCGTCGGCGTCGCCCATCCGGCGATCATGGCGCCGACCACCACGACGAAGATCGAGACCAGCGGCAGCACGTACTGGAAGAGGGGCCGCAGCCGCTGCCAGCCGTGGAATTCCTCGAACGCCGTCGCCGGGGCAAGCGCCGGATTGAGGCGCACGCGCATGACGATGTAGCCGACGAACACCACGCTCAGGATCAGCCCCGGGACGATGCCGCCGACGAGGAGACGCGAGATCGAGATGCCGGAAAGGCTGCCGAGCAGCACGGTCAGCGCGGAGGGGGGAATCAGCATGTCCACCGCGCCGATCGCCATGATCGGCCCCGCTGCGATCGTCGGGTGGTACCCGCGCGCGAGCATCACGGGCAGCATCAGGCTGCCCAGCATCGCGGTGGTGGCGATGGTCGATCCCGAGATCGCGGAAAACACCGTGCCGGCCACCACGGCGACGACGGCCAGCCGGCCGGGCACCTGGCGGATGAGCCGCTCGATACCGTCGATGACCTTCACGGCGAGCCCGGTGTGGAAGAGCACTTCGCCCATCAGGATGAACAGCGGAATCGGCGTCAGCGCGAAGGTCGTCACCGATTGCACGCCATTGCGCACGAATTGCACGAGGCCCGGCTCGCCGCCCAGGTAGAGCGCCGCGCCCACCAGATTGATCGCCAGAAAGGCGAACGCCACCGGCAGCCCGAGCAGCATGAGCACCGTCGAGCCGCCGAGCATTACCCATGCCGCCGCCTGCCAGGACATTCCCCTCAGCCCGTGCTGACCGCATCGTCACGCGGCCCGCGGGCGGTCCGCAGGCGTTCCATCCGGAAGAGCACTTCGATCGCGAGCAGCACGAACGTAACCTGCAGCGGCGCGAGCAGCCACCACTCCGGCACCGCGAGCGTCTTGACGACCATCGAGCCGATCGCCATGCTGGAGGCGGTCGCGTGCCAGCCGACGAAGGCGATCACGATGCAACACGCGAGCGCGATCAGGTCGCCCGCCCATTCGCAATACCAGGCAAAACGCGCCGGAACCACGCGCAGCAGAATGTCGATGCGGATATGTTGTCCCTGGCGCAGCAGCCACGGCGCGGTGAGCAGCGTGATGAGGTACAGGCAGTATTCGGTGACCTCGCTCGACCAGCTGATCCCATAGACGCCCGGCACGAGCCGCACGTTGCGCAACAGCACGTCCGCGCAGATGAGCAGCATCATGGCGAACAACACCGCGCATCCGGCGAGCGCGAGACCCGTCAGGAAGCGGCCATAGGCGGCGGAAAGGCGCGGCAGCGACATTTACTTGCTGAAGAGCTTCCGCATCTGCGGCCCGTAGGTCGGGCTAGCCTTGATGATGCTCGCCCAGCCCACCTCGTACGCCTTGTCGTAATACTGCTTCGCCTCGGCAGGCGGGAAGCTGATCACCTGGATGCCCGCTTCCTTCTGGCGGCGGATTTCCTCGGCGTTGTACTGCTTCCAGAAATCGTTCTTCGCCTCGAAGGCGATCACCTCGCGCTCGAGCAGCTCGCGTTGCGCCGGCGCGAGCGCCTTCCACTTGTCGAGGTTCATGATCAGCGACACCTCGGCGTTGTAGAAGCCGGGATCGACGCGGTACTTGGTCTTCTCGTTCCAGTTGAGATCGAAGATGCCGTGGATCGGCCAGCCGTAGCCGTCGACCACGCCCCGCTCGAGTGCCGTATAGACCTCGCCGGGCGCCGTCTGCATGAGCTGCGCGCCGAGCGCCTGGAAGAAATCGCGGTACACCGGCGTGATGCGGATTTTCAGGCCGGTCAGGTCGGGCTTGTCGATCTTCTTGTTGAGATAGAGATGGAAGGGCGAGTAGTCGACGATCCGGGCGAGGTAGACCATGTTGGCCTTCTCGTTCCAGATGCGGTTGATGAGCGCCAGGCCGCCGTTCTTGCGTAGCTCGGTCGCCGGCCGCTCGGTGAGCTTTAGCGCGTCGGCCTCCGGCATGATGTTGGTGTAGTAGGCGCCGGTCGTCAGGGAGAGGTCCACGACGCCCGTGCGCACGGCGTTGCCCACCTCGAACGGCGGCATGGCCTTCGGCCCGCCGATGAAGTTGATCTGCAGCTTGCCCTTGCCTTCGCCGTTCAGGCGATCGACGAAGCCGAGCGTGTTCTTCACGTATTGGGTGTTCTCGGCGAACGCGCTCACCATGCGCAGCGTCGTCTCCTGCGCCTGGGCGGGCATGGCGGCGAGCGCCGGAATGAGCGCCGCCGCGGCGATCCAGACCGTCTTGTTCATTCGCGACTCCTCCTTGGAGCCGCACAGCGTAGGCGCTCGCCTCTATATTTGTCAAATCAATGACATGCATGATATGAATCATCTTCATGAATGTGCGGGACGTCGACCTCAACCTGCTGCGCGTGTTCGATGCGGTGCTGCGAGAGGGGGGCGTTACCCCCGCTGCATCGCTGCTTGACCTCACGCAGCCGGCCGTCTCCAACGCCCTCGCGCGGCTGCGCAAGCTCTTCGGCGACGCACTTTTCGTGCGCACGCCCGTTGGCATGGAGCCGACGCCGTTCGCGCGCGAGCTCGCGGAGCCGGTGCGCCAGGCGCTCGCACTCCTCGAGTCCGCGCTCGCGCACGGTCCGGGCTTCGACCCCGCGAGCGCGGCGCGCGCCTTCCGCTTTTACATGTCGGACGTCGGGCAGGTCGAGTTCCTGCCGCCGCTCGTCGAGCGCGTGCAGCGCGAAGCGCCGGCCGTGCGCCTCGAGGCCGTGGCGCTCGACGTGGACGACATCGGCGCGGCGCTCGCCGCGGGCGGGCTCGATCTCGCGATCGGCTTCCTCCCCGGCCTCGGCCCGCCGGTGCGCCGGCGCTCGCTGTTCCGCGACCCGTACGTCTGCCTGATGCGCGCCGATCACCCGATCCGCTCGCTTACCAGAAAGCGGTTCCTGGAAGCGTCGCATGCGCTGGTGACCTACCGCGGCGGCCACCGCGTCATCGAGGAGGCGCTCGAGCGGGCCGGGCTGGCGCGCAAGATCGCGCTGCGCGTGCCGCATTTCACCGTCGTGCCGATGGTGCTCGAGAGCACCGACCTCATCCTCACGCTGCCAGGCCGGGTGGCGCGCGTCTTCGAGCGGCGCGGTGCCTTCAAGTCGCTGCCGCCGCCGCTCGCCATCCCGCCAGCGGAAGTGGCCGTTCACTGGCACGAGCGCTTCGAGGCCGACCCCGGCAACCGCTGGCTGCGCGAGCAGGTGATCGAGCTGTTCGCGGAAAAGTAGGGGTGCCCTCAGCCGGGCTGGGCGGTGCCGGCGATCTCGCCCAGCTTGCGGCGCAGCTCGAGCGGACGGGCGATGCCGCGCAGCGGCTCGAGCGACGAGCCGGTGCCGACCACCGTGACGTCGCCGAAGCCGAGCAGCCGGCCGAGCAGTCCCTGGGTGACGTGCAGGCTCTCGACCTTGCCGAGGTTCATCTCTACGGTGTCGCGGGCAATGAAGCCGTGCTTGGCGATGATGCGCCGGTCGGTGAGGACCAGCTCGGTGCTCGCGCGGCGGACGAGCGCGATCAGGATGACGAGAATGCCGAGCGCCGCGGCGCCCGCGGCGATCCAGCCGCGCGCCTGGTTTTGCAGAAGCAGCACGCCGAGCGCGGCCGCGAAGCAGAAGAGAGCGAAGACATACGATGGCGTGTACCGCCAATGCGAGACGGCAGCGCGGTGGACGATGCGCTCGCCCGGCGCGAGCACCGATTCGGCGTACGAGCTCAAGCAGTTCCCCACACTTCGCGCGCCACCTCGAGGACGAGCTCGAGCTTGCGCCGCGTATCGTCCGGGGTCACGGTCTGCCCCGAGCCGCCGCCGCTCGAAAAGCCGCACTGCGGCGAGATGCCGAGCTGCTCGAGCGGCACGTGCTTCGCGGCTTCGTCGATGCGGCGCTTGAGCATGTCTTTCGCCTCCAGTTGCGGATTTTTCGTGGAAACCAGGCCGAGGATGATGCGCTTGCCTTTCGGCGCGAAGCGCAGCGGCGCAAAATCGCCGGCCCTCGCGGTGTCGTACTCGAGGCAATAGACGTCCGCCTTCAGCCGGTTGAAGAGCGCCTCGGCGACCGGCTCGTAGCCGCCCTCGGCCATCCAGGCGCCTTTCAGGTTGCCGCGGCAGAGATGAATGGCCACTGTCATATTATTCGGCTTTTCGGCGATGCAATCGTTGAAAAGCCGGACGTAGCGCTCGGTCAGCTCGTCCGCGTCCTCGCCGCGTGCGAGCACGTCGTTGCGCGCATCCGGATCGCAATTGCAGGGCAGGGCCGTGTCGTCGAGCTGCAGGTAGGTGCAATCTTCCCGGGCGAGCTCGGCGATCTCCTCGCGATAGATGCGGACGAGGTCGGCGAGGTAGGCCTCGCGATCTTCGTAGACGCTCGGCTCGAAGGCTTTCGGTCCGAGGAACCAGTGCATCACATCTGGCGCGACGATCGTCACCTTCGGCACGCCCTGCTTTACGACGCTTCTCAGGAAGCGATAGTCGTCGGCGACGATGCGCTTTCGGCGGCGCAGCTTCGCCTGCGCGTACGGCGAGGCGGCGACGCCGAGGACCCCCGATTCGTCGCGAAAGCCGAGCGTGCCGTCGCGCAGTCCGAAGCCTTCCACGGCGTCGATAAAGCCGGCCGACCAGCTGCGCCGACGGAACTCGCCGTCGGTGATGCTCGGCAGGCCGAGCGATTGCTGGAAGGCGACGAGGTCGCGGATGCAGTCGTTCTGGACTTTTTCAAAAGCCGCGTTGTCGAGGGCGCGGTTCTTATAGGAACGCGCCGCTTCGATGAGGCGCGGCGGCCGCACGAAGCTGCCGATGTGCTCGGCGCGGAACGGCGGCCGGTTCATGCGCTTGCTCCGAGATAGGCGTCGATCACGCGCGGGTCCTTGAGCACGGTCTGCGGCTCGCCGGCCGCGATCGGTACGCCATAGTCGAGCACATACAGCCGGTCGGCAAGATCCGCCACCATCTGCATGTCATGCTCCACCCAGACCATTGCGATGCCGAGCTCGTGCTTGATGCGCAGGATATGCCGCGCGAGGTCCTCGCGCTCCTCGCGGTTGAGGCCGGCCGAAGGCTCGTCGAGCAGCAGCAGCTTAGGCTCGAGCGCCAGCGCGCGCGCGAAGCCGACGATCTTCTGCGTGCCGAAGCCGAGCGTGCCGACCGGCTGGTGGCGGTAGCGCTCCAGCTCGACGAACTCGAGGATGCCCTCGGCGGCTTCGCGTTGCGCGCGCTCCGCCGCGCGCGCGGCCGGGAGGAAAAGCGACTGGGCGAGCAAACCTGTGCGCACACGCGTGTGCCGGCCGACCAGCAGGTTGTCGAGCACGCTGAGCTGCGGCAGCAGCTCGCCGTGCTGGAACGTGCGTGCAACGCCGAGCGCGGCTATGGCGTGCGGGCGCGCGCCGGTGATCCGCTCGCCGCGGAACAGCACATCGCCGGCGGTAGGACGGTAGATGCCGCAGATGCAGTTCAGCACGCTCGTCTTGCCGGCGCCGTTGGGGCCGATCAGCGCGAGGAGCTCGCCCGCCTTGAGCGCGATCGAGACGCCCTGCAGCACCTTCAGGCCGCCGAAGGCGAGATGCAGCTTGCGCAGCTCGAGCTCAGCCATACCAGCGGCGCGTGCGCCGGTACTGCTTGACCTCGCGGTAGCTCCGCCGCGTGCCGCCGCCGCCGAGATAGAACTCGGCGACGTCGGCGTGCGAGCGCAGCCGCGCCGGCGTGCCGTCGAGCACGACCCGGCCGTTCTCCATCACGTAGCCGTAGTCCGCGACGTCGAGCGCCATGCGCGCGTTCTGCTCCACCAGCAAAACGGTCATGTCGAGCTCGCGCCGGATCGCCTGCAGGCGCTCCATCAGCTGCTCGACGAGCAGCGGCGCAAGCCCTTGCGACAGCTCGTCGACGAGCAGGAGCTCCGGGGCGCACATGAGCGCGCTGCCGATGGCGAGCATCTGGCGCTCGCCGCCGGAAAGCAGCCCCGCCTCGCGGCGGCGCAGCTCGGCAAGCCGCGGGAAGGACTCGTATACGCGCTCGGCGAGGCGGCGCCGGTCGGCGCGCGCGCGGCGCGCGGCGTCCAGGTTCTCGGCGACCGACAGGTTCTCGAACACCTTGCTGCGCTCGGGCACGAGCACGATGCCGCGGGCGGTCGTGCGGTGCGGCGGCTCGCGCTCGATTTGCTCGCCCTTGTAGTGGATCGTGCCTTCGGTTACCTCGGCGTCGTCGAGGCCGATGAAGCCCGATATGGCGCGCAGGGTGGTCGTCTTGCCGGCACCGTTGGTGCCCAGGATTGCGACCAGCGCCCCGCGCGCCACCTCGAGCGACACGCCTTGCACCGCGGTGATGACTCGCTGGTAAGTCACCTCGAGCTTCTCCACCTTGAGCAGGAGATCGCTCATCGCGTCGCGGCGAGCGGTTTGCGCTTGAACGGCCAAAGCAGGAAGTAGTCCTGCACGCGTCGCCAGGCGCCGACCAGCCCGGCAGGCTCGAAAAGCAGGAACAGAATCATCACCAGGCCGAAGGCCGCGTAATTCACCGCGAAAAGCGAGTTCGCCCATGCGGCGGGCGTCGGCATGCTGCTGAGCACGTTTTCGATGACGTAGGGGAACAGGGTCACGAACAGCGCGCCGAGCAGCGCGCCGAGGATCGAGCCCATGCCGCCGATGATCACCATGGCGACGTACTGGATCGTGAGGAACAGCGAGAACGCTTCCGCCGACACGAACCCCCGGTAATAGGCGAACAGGCAGCCCGCGACCGACGTCATGCTCGAGCTGACGATGAAGGCGAGCAGCTTGTAGGCCGGAACGTTGACGCCGAGCGCTTCGGCCACCGCTTCCTTGCCGCGGATCGCGTGCCAGGCGCGGCCGGTCTTGCTGCGCAGCAGGTTGAGCGAAACGAGCACTGCGGCGGCAGCGGCGGCGAAGAGCACACCGTACCACGCGCGCGCGTCGGCGAGCGGCGAGTCGATCACCACGCCCGTGGAAAAGCCGCGCCGGGTCTCATATTCGTTGCCGAGGTAGATGACGATGAAGTGCAGCGCGAGCGTCGAGACGGCGAGATACAGGCCGCGCAGGCGCAGCGATGGCAGACCGAACAGCACGCCCAGCAGAGCGCCGACGAGCGCCGCACAGGGCAGCGTCGTCCACCAGGCGGCGCCGAACTCCTTGAACAGGATCCCGGTGGTGTACGCGCCGGCGGCGAGCAGGCCCGCGTGCCCGAGCGAGATCTGCCCCGCATAGCCGGTGAGCAGCATGAGCGCGACCGCCCCCACCGCGGCGAGCAGCACCTGGTTGGCCAGATCGAGCACGAACGGCGAGGCGACGAACGGCAGGACGATCGCGCACAGCGCAAAGACGCCGAACGCGGCCTTCTGCGTGAGCGTATCGAGCAGCGCGAAGTCGCTGTCGTAGCGCGTGCGAAAGTAGCCGGAGGCGCGCGGCATGCTCATACGCGGTCGAGCTCCTCGCGCGAGCCGAACAGGCCCCAGGGCCGCACCATCAGCATGGCGATCAGCACCGCGAACGGCACGACCTCGGAGAGCAGCGGATCGACGTAGTAGATGAGCAGCACCTCGGCGGCGGCGACCAGGAGCGAGCCGGCGAGCGCGCCCGCCAGGCTGTCCAGCCCGCCGACCAGCGCGGCCGGGAAAGCCTTCAGGCCGATGGTCACCATCGTCTGGTCGAGCGCGTTATCGCAGGCGATCAGCATGCCGGCGATGCCGCCGGTGAACGTGGCGAGGCCCCAGGCGAGCGCATAGACGCCGTGCAGGTTGATGCCGCGCTGCGCGGCGAGGAGCGGATTCTGGCCGGCGGCGCGCATGCGGATGCCCCAGTCCGTGTAGCGCAGGAAGAAATACAGGCTGGCATAGACGCCGGCGGTGATCAGCACGAACGCGAGCCCGACCCCGGAAACGCGCGCGCTGTTTCCGATCGCGAGCGAGGGATTGACCCATCCAAGTGCGTTGAGCGGGTGCTGCTCCTGTGTCGACCAGACGAGCACGGTCAGCCCGCGCACCAAAATGCCGAGCGCGATAGTGACCAGCACGGCGGCGAGTACGGACTCGCCGGTCATGCGCCGCATGAGCAGCGCGTACACGAGGAGGCCGATCAGCGCAGCGAGCAGCACCGACATCGTCACGGCGAGCAGGGGCGAGCCGGAGAAGAGCGAGGCGGTCGCGTAGAGCCCGTACGCGCCGAGCAGCATGAGCTCGCCGTGCGCGAGCGACAGCACCCGCGACACGCGGTAGATCAGCACGTACCCGCAGCTGATCAGCGCGTAGATCGACGCGAGGACGACGATATTGACCGCGAGCTGCAATTACCTATTGCCGCTTGACGTCGATCGCCTGCCAGTCCTGCACGCGCGTCACGGCGTTCTTCTGCGCGTCCCAGTGCCAAACGCGGTAGTACTGCCGTGTGCGGAAGTGGTTGTCCGCCGTCCACTCGAGCGGCCCGCCGCGCAGGCCCTTGAGATCGACTTTCAGCTGGCTCATGGCGGCGGCGACTTTTTGCGGAGTGGGCGGCCAGCCGCTGTTCTTCAGCGCGGTCTCGAGGACGAGGCCGACGATGAAGCCCTCGGTGAGATAGGTGATCGGGTACTTGACGTCGCCACGATGCGCGACCGCGCGGATCTCCGCCTGGATGGGCAGGTTGTCCTCGAAGAAGGCGTTCGTTCCGATCACGTAGAAGTCCGGATCCTTGATGCGCGCGAGCTCTTCCTCGGCGTTGAGGTGCGCCCAGGTAAGGTAACGGCCCTGCCAGCCGAGGCGCCGCAGCGCTTCGTACGTGCGCACCTGCGAGAACCACGGCGACCACGCCCACATCCAGTTCGGGTTCGCGTCCTTCAGCTTGGTGGCGAACGGTGTGTAGTCGGGGGTCGGCGGCGGCGTGATTTCCTTGTCGACCGGCGTCATGCCGAGCGTCTTCGCGAGTCCCTCGGCATAGTCGATCTCGCCGCGCGACACCGGAATCGCCATGGCCGCGAGCCCGAGGCGTACCGGCTCGCTTGCGTTCTTGCCGATGAAGGCGAGCGCCGCCTGCGAGTCGAGCGTCGCGCCGAAGGCGGTCGAGCAGAACTGCAGCGGATCGGCCGGCGGAAAGGTTTCTTTCGGGCACACTGCGCCCGCGTAGTAGAGCGCGACGCCGGCGCGCTTCGCTTCGGCGAGCACCGGGGCGTAAGTCGACGACACGCTGGTATTGAGCAGCAGCACGACCTTGTCCTGCGACAAGAGCTTCTTGGCATTCGCCGCCGCGCGCGACGGCTCGCCCTGGTCGTCGGCGACGACCAGCCGCACTTGTTTGCCGTTGATGCCGCCGCGGCCGTTGATGTGCTTCACGTACGCGCCGGCCATCTCCACGACCGGCGCGAGAATCCCGGCCTGCGGCCCGGTCATCGCGCCGGTGACGCCCACTACGTATGCGTCCTGCGCTGCGGCGGACCGCATCAGGAATGCGAGCATTGCTGCGCTTGCCATTGCCACGCGTTTCATCTTTACCTCCTCCTCTGGGTCAATGCTGCAACAAGCTTCCCGCCTGCCGGGCGAGCAGCTCCTCCTCGCTGCGATCGTACATGGCCTCAACAAGCTCCCTGAACCGCTCGTACATCTGCTGGCGCTTCACCTTGCGAGTCGGCGTGATCGGCTCGCCTTCCTCTTCCGGGTCGAGCGCCTTGGGCAGGATGCGGAACGCCTTGATCTGCTCGACGCGGGCGAGCTGCACGTTCGCGCGCCCGATCTCGCTCTGGACGAGCGCCTGCACCTCGGCATGGCGCGCCAGGCTGGTGAAGCCGGTATAGGGAATGTTCTTGCCGCGTGCCCAGTCGGCCACCGTGTCGAACTCGATCTCGATCAGCGCGGTCAGGTACTTGCGCGCATGGCCGAATACCGCCGCCTCGGCGATGTAGGGACTCGCGCGCAGGATGTTCTCTATGTAGGACGGCGAGAGCGTCTTGCCCCCGGCGGTGACAATGAAGTCGCGCGCGCGGTCGACGAGGCGCAGTCGCCCGTCGTTCCATTCGCCGATGTCGCCAGTACGAAGCCAGCCGTCGGCGCCGCGCACCTCGCGCGTGGCCTGCGGCTGGCCGACGTACTCCTCGAATACATAGTCGCCGCGCAGCTGGATCTCGCCGGACGAAGCTATGCGCAGCTCCCAGCCCGCGGCGAGCGTGCCTACATCGCCCGGCTTCGGGAACGGACCGAGCTGGCCGGTGATGATGGCGCCCGCCTCCTCGGTCTGGCCGTACGCTTCGCAGAGATTTACGCCCCAGATCTGCCAGAGCGCGTCGGTCTCGACCGGCAGCGGCGCGCCGGCGCAGATGACCAGGCGCAGCCTGTCCAGCCCGAGCTTGTTCAGGATCGGCCGGAACACGAGCGCCCGGGCGAGCGTGTAGAGCGCGCGGTCGAGCGCCGGCCTGCGGCCATCCCAGCGGGCACGCGCATAGCGGCGGCCGATCGCCATGGCCATGTCATACGTGCGGCGCTTGAGCCGGCTCGAATCCAGCATCGCCACCAGAATGCGCGAGGCGAACTTCTGCAGGTAGCGCGGCACCGTGAAAAGCACCGTCGGCGCGACCTCGAAGAGCGTGGTGCCGAGCTCCTCCACCTCCTCGCCGAAGTGCGGCACCAGCCCGCTCATGAGCGGCAACGTGATGGCGATGTCGCGGCCGAGGCCATGGCTGAGCGGCAGGTACACCACGGTGCGCTGCGGCTCGGCGAGTACGGGGTAATGCTCGACGATGTTGTACGTGCCGGCGAGATGACGGCCGTGGCCGCAGAGCGCGCCTTTCGGATGGCCGGTCGTACCCGAGGTGTAGATGATGAACGCCGGCCCGTCGGCCGAGAGCTGGGCGGCCAGCGCCTCGAGCCGCGCGATCGCCGCTTCGTCGTTCCCGATGCCGGATTCGAGCAGCGCGGCGAAGCTCGTGAGCCTGTCGTGCCGGTACGCGAACAGGGCGCGCGTATCGATCACCACGAGATGACGGACGAGCGGCAGCCGATCGAGGATCGGCAGCACCTTGTCTACGTACTCCTGGTTTTCTGCGACCACAATGCTCGCGCTGCCGTCGCGCAGCTGGTACTCGGTTTCAGCGGCCGAAGCGGTCGGATAGATGCCGTAGGTCACCGCGCCGAGCGCCTGCGCGGCCAGGTCGGCGAGCACCCATTCTTCGCAGGCGTCGCCGATGATCGCGACCCGCTCGCCGCGCGCAAGGCCGAGCTTCGCCAGCCCGTCGGCGACGCGGACAACCTGAGCGGCGTATTCGCGCCACGAGCGTTCGCGATAGATGCCGAGCTTCTTGGCGCGGTAAGCGACCGTGTCCGGCGTACGGCGTGCGCGCTCGGCGAGCAGGCAGGGCACGGTCTTGCGGCGAAGGGCGTCGCGCATGCTGTTCAGTGCATGAGCCGCAACGAGCGCACGAGCAGGTCGACGTACGTGCGAAGCATGCACACTTCTATAGCACAATAGAAAGCGGAGGACAGCGATGATCGAGTTCCGCGCCGACCACGTCGGCAGCCTGCTGCGTCCCAAGCGGTTGCGCGAGGCCTTCCGCAAGCACTCGCTGGGCGAGATCCGCGAGCGCGAGCTCGGCGCGGTGCAGGACGAATGCATCCGCGA
>CAYZFN010000123.1:0-6495 GCA_964477695.1 uncultured Enterobacteriaceae bacterium
AGCTCGACCGACATCGTCGGCCGCATCGTGGCGCAGAAGCTCTCGGAGATGTGGGGCCAGCCGGTTGTCCCGGAGAACCGCGCCGGCGCCGGCGGATCCATCGGCTCGGCGGCGGTCGCCAAGGCCGACCCCGACGGCTACACCTTGCTCATCAATTCAAACGCGCACACGGTTAACCCCGCCATCTATGCCCAGCTGCCTTACGACACACTGAAGGACTTCACCGATATCGCGCCGCTCGCCGTCCAGCCGAACGTGCTGACCGTGCGGCCCGACGGCCCGTACAAGACGGTCATGGATCTGGTCAACGCGGCGAAAGCCAAGCCTGGCGCCCTCAACATTGGCCACGCTGGCATTGGCAGTGGTACGCATCTCAATACGGAAAAATTCATTGCCGCCACCGGTATCAAGGTCGTTCAGGTGCCGTTCAAAGGCACCCCGGAGGTCATCAGCGCGATGTTCAGCGGCAACGTCGACGCCTACTGGGCGCCGATCTCCGCCGCCATGGGTAGCATCAAGGGCGGTAAGCTGCGCCCGCTCGCGGTCAGTACGGCGAAGCGCAGCCCTCAGTTACCCGATGTGCCGACGACCGCCGAGGCCGGGGTGAAGGGCGCAGAGTCGCCGCTCTGGTTCGGCCTCTGGGGCCCGGCGAAGATGTCGCCGGCGCTAGTCGCGAAGCTCAACGGCGACGTACGCAAGGCGCTCGTCGATCCTGGGGTGCACGAGCGACTGGTGAACGCCGGCAACGAGACGATGAACCTGTCGCCCGAGCAGTTCGCGACGCTCGTGCGCGAGGAGATCGATACCAACAAGCGGCTGCTCGCCGCCGCCGGCGTCAAGCCGCAGTAGCCAAACGCTTGAGCGGAACTCCGGTCAACCGCTGCAGTTCCTCGAAGCTCAATCCCTCCACGACGTCAACGACGTGCAGCCCGTCGGGCTTCACGTCGATGACTGCCAGGTCGGTATAGATGCGGTCGGTGCAGCGCGCGCCGGTAAGGGGATAGGTGCAGCGCTGCACGATCTTGCTCTCGCCGTTCTTGGTCAGGTGCTCCATCATCACGAGCACCTTCTTCGCGCCGGCGGCGAGGTCCATTGCGCCGCCCACCGCCGGGATGGCATCGCTGCCGCCCGTGTGCCAGTTGGCGAGATCTCCGGCCACCGAGACCTGAAAGGCCCCGAGAATGGCGAAGTCGAGGTGCCGGCCACGGATCATGGCGAAGGAATCGGCGTGATGGAAGTACGCGCCGCCGGGCAGCAGCGTGACCGCCTGCTTGCCCGCGTTGATGAGGTCTTCGTCTTCCTCGCCCGGCGCCGGGCGAGGGCCGATGCCGAGCACGCCGTTCTCGCTGTGCAGGATGACTTCCCGGCCCTTCGGCAGATGCTCTGCAACGAGCGTCGGCAGGCCGATGCCGAGATTCACGTACGAGCCCTCCGGAATGTCGCGCGCGACACGCGCGGCCATCTGATTGCGATCCAGCTTTCTCATCAGGCTGCCTTCCTTAGCGACGCGGCGGTCTTGACGACGCGCTGTACGAAGATGCCCGGCGTGACGACCGTTTCCGGATCCAGCGCTCCCAGCTCGACCGTTTCGCGCACCTGTACGACGGTGCAGCGTGCGGCGGCCGCCATGATCGGCGCGAAGTTGCGCGCTGTCTTACGGTAGACGAGGTTGCCCCAGCGGTCCGCGCGATCGGCCTTGATCAGCGCGTAATCGGCATGGATCGGATACTCGAGCACATAGTCGCGATCAGAAATGCGCCGTGTCTCCTTGCCCTGCGCGAGCAGCGTGCCGAAGGCCGTGGGCGTGTAGAAGGCGCCGAT
Organism: uncultured Enterobacteriaceae bacterium; assembly: GCA_964477695.1. GTDB lineage: Bacteria > Pseudomonadota > Gammaproteobacteria > Burkholderiales > SG8-39 > SCGC-AG-212-J23. The sequence goes on from CAYZFN010000123.1 coordinate 1,822, forward strand.
TCCCGCACCGGCTGAGCGAATGCGTTCGGCCAGCGTGCCCTGCGGCACGAGTTCGAGCTCGATCTCTCCCGCGCGGTAAAGCGCGTCGAAATGCCACGAATCGGTCTGCCGCGGAAAAGAACAGAGGATCTTGCGTACCCGCTTTGCCTTTATGAGCGCCGCGAGGCCCGTGTCGCCGTTACCGGCGTTGTTGTTCACGATGGTTAGCTCTCGGGCTCCTTGCGCGATCAGCGCGTCGAGCAGGGCGGCGGGCATGCCGGCATTGCCGAAGCCGCCGATCATTACCGTCGCGCCGTCGGGGACATCAGCCAGCGCCGCTTCGGCGCTTTCTACGAACTTGTTGATCATGAAGGCCGGAATTATGTCACCGCTGCTTTGCGCTTTTCCTAATCCTAAACTTTCAGTTATGAGCACAAGTCTTTGAACTCTATGCAGTAATAATCCCAGCGAAAGCGCCCGTGGACTTGTGCCTAAGTCCTTGTGCCGGCAAGAAAAACGCGCTTGACCCGACGTGTAGTGTTAGGTAAGGTGGCAAAACGTAGGAAAAAGTGGGAAAAACGGGTCAATGGGCGGAGGGTTTCACGGCGCGGCGGTCATCACGCTCGACGCGAAGGGACGCGTCGCTGTCCCCACTCGCCATCGTGCAGCGCTCGCGGATGCCGGCAAGACGCTCGTGCTTACCGCGCACCCGGACGGGTGCGTGCTGATCTACCCGCCCTCCGAATGGGAGCCGATACGCACCCAGGTCGAAGCCTTCCCGAGCTTTGATCCGCGCGCAAGCTGGTGGAAGCGCTTGCTGCTGGGTTTCGAGGAGCACGTGGCACTCGACGCCTCGGGGCGGATCCTGCTCTCCCCTGCCTTGCGGCTGCACGCGAAACTCGAACGCGAAGCAATGATGGTCGGCCAGGGGCGTTACTTCGAACTCTGGGATTCCGGAGTCTGGTCGGCGAAGCTCGACCACGCGCTCGCCACCGCGGGCGGGCCGCCGGCGGGCATGGAGGGCTTTTCCCTGTGACGGTGGGCACCGATGCATCAGGCTGTGCTCGCCCAGGAGACCATCGCAGCGCTCGCCATCCGACCCGCGGGGCTGTATGTCGACGGCACCTTTGGTCGAGGCGGACACAGCCGGCTGATCCTCGAGCGGCTGGGCGGCGACGGGCGGCTCATAGCGCTCGACCGGGACCCCGATGCCGAACGGGTGGCGGCCGCTATCGCCGACCGGCGTTTCTCGTTCGTTCGCGCCAGTTTTTCGGCGCTGGCGCGAGTGCTCGGCGAACGGCTCGCCGACGGCATGCTCTTCGACCTGGGCGTCTCCTCGCCGCAACTCGAGGACGCGCAGCGCGGCTTTTCCTTTCGCCGCGACGGACCGCTCGACATGCGCATGGATCCGACGCAGGGCGCATCGGCCGCGGAGTGGCTGGCCATGGCTGAAGAACAACAAATCGGGAGGGTGCTCCGCGACTATGGCGAAGAACGGTTTGCTAAACAAATTGCAGCGGCGATTGTTGCTGCTCGCCGCCGCGAGCCGCTCCAGCGCACGCGGCAACTGGCCGATCTCGTGGCGAAGACGGTCCGCACACGCGAGCCGGGCCAGGATCCGGCGACGCGCACCTTTCAGGCTTTACGGATTCACGTCAATCGGGAGCTTGAGGAAGTGTCGTTGATGCTGCCGCAGGCGGCGGCGCACCTAGCGCCGCGCGGCCGGCTCGCCGTCGTCAGCTTCCATTCGCTCGAGGATCGCATCGTCAAGCGCTTCCTGCAGCGCCTTGCGCGGCGCGACGTCCCGCGCGGCCTGCCGCTGCGCGAGAGCGAGATCCCGGAACCGTCCCTGCGGCTCCTTGGCCGCGCGGTACGGCCGTCTCCTGAAGAAACAAGAAGAAACCCGCGGGCGCGCAGCGCCACCCTCCGGGTGGCCGAGCGCACCGCGGGGCCGCTTCCTCACGACCTTCGAATCGAGCCCGACGCGCGGTGGCGAAACTGAACCTCCTCCTCCTCGCGGTTATCGTCGCCTGCGCGCTCGGGCTCGTCACTTCGCGTCACGAGGCAAGAAAGCTCTTCTCGGACCTCGAGCTGGAGCGTGGCCGCACGCGAGAGCTGGACGTCGAATTCGGACGCCTGCAGCTCGAGGCGAGCACCTGGGGGCTGCACTCCCGGGTGGAGAAGATCGCGGTCGGCACGCTCGGCCTGCGCAACCCCGAGCCCCGCCGGACGCGTGTCGTCGCGCGAGCAGCGCGGCGGTGAGTCGCGCGGCGCAGGCGCTGGTGCGGCTGCCGGCGTGGCGCGCCCGCGCGCTGCTCGCCGGACTGCTCGTGGCATTCGCCGCGCTCGGCGGGCGCGCGGTATATCTCCAGGCGCTCAACACCGATTTTCTTCAGGAGAAGGGCGACGCGCGTTACTCGCGCGTGCTCGAGGTGCCGGCGACCCGCGGCCGCATCCTCGATCGCAACGGCGAGGCGCTGGCCGTGTCGACGCCGGTCAAGTCCATCTGGGCGATCCCGGCGGACGTCGACGGCGGCCGGGAAGCGAGGCGAAAGCTCGCCGCGCTGCTCGCCGTGACGCCCGCGGAGCTCGCGCGCAAGCTCGTCGACGCTTCGCGCGATTTCGTCTATCTCAAGCGGCAAGTCGCTCCGGAAATCGCTGACGCCATCACGCGGCTGCGCCTGCGCGGGGTCTACGAGCAGCAGGAATTTCGCCGCTACTATCCCGCGGGCGAGGTGACCGCGCACGTCATCGGCTTCACCGGCGTAGACGACACCGGGCAGGAGGGCGTCGAGCTCGCCTACCAGGAGCGGCTGGCCGGTCGACCGGGCAGCCGGCGCGTGATCAAGGATCGCCTCGGGCGGGTGGTCGAGGACGTGCAGTCGATCCGCGCCGCGCAGGACGGGCGCGACCTGGTGCTGTCGATCGACAGCAAGATGCAGAGCCTCGCCTACAGCGCACTGCGCGACGCGGTGCAACTGCACCATGCCAAAGCGGGGGCGCTGGTCGCGCTCGACGTGCGCAGCGGCGAGATCCTCGCGCTAGTGAACGTGCCTTCGTTCAACCCGAACAACCGTTCCCGGCTCACCGGCGCGCAGCTCCGCAACCGCGCGATCACCGATCTCTTCGAGCCGGGCTCGACGCTCAAACCCTTTACGATCGCGGCGGCGTTGGAAAGCGGCCGGGTGACGCCCAGCACTCCCGTGCCGACCGGGCCGGGCCGCATGAGCCTTGCCAGGTACACGATTCGCGACGTGCATCCCGCCCCGGTTCTCACCGTGGCCCAGGTGCTGCAGAAGTCCTCGAATGTCGGCGCGGCCAAGCTCGCGCTCTCGATGCCCGGCGAGCTGATGTGGCAGCTCTTTCGCCGTGTCGGGTTCGGCACGCCGCCCGAGCTCGGGTTCCCCGGCGCCGCCGCCGGCAGGCTGCGCGACTACCGCACCTGGCGGCCTATTGAGCAGGCGACCATGGCGTACGGGCACGGCATTTCGCTCAGCCTGGTGCAGCTCGCCCGTGCCTACACGGTCTTCGCGCGCGACGGGGAATTGGTGCCGCTCACGCTTGTCAAAGGCGGAGCCGAAGCGAGCGGCGAAAAGGTCCTGTCGGCCGAAACCGCTCGCGAGGTGCGCGCCATGCTGGAGCTCGCCGTGCAACCCGGCGGCACCGGCCCTCGGGCGCGAATCATGGGTTATCGCGTGGCCGGCAAGACCGGCACCGCGCACAAGCAGGAGAACGGCGGCTACGCCGCGCAAAAATATATCGCCTCCTTCGTCGGCATCGCGCCCGCTTCGGCGCCACGCGTGGTCGTCGCGGTCATGATCGACGAGCCCGCCTCGGACGACTATTACGGCGGCTCGGTCGCCGCGCCGGTGTTCGCGCAGGTGATGCAGGGCGTGCTGCGGCTGCTCGGCGCACCGCACGACGCGCCGCTCGCGCCGCTGGACGCGCCCCGCGGTGACGATGAAGCGAGGGAGAGCACATGATGCCGGCATGGAGCTATTCGCGCATCTCGCGGCCCAGGGGGCGATGATCGAGCGGCTTTCCTCCGACAGCCGGCGCTGCGCGCCGGGCGTGGCCTTCTTCGCCTACCGCGGCGAGAGAGCCGACGGCCGCCGGCACATCGCCGATGCGCTCGCGCGCGGCGCCGCGGCGGTGGTTTGGGAGAAAGGCGACGGCTTCTCCTGGCCCCCCGGGTGGCGCTCGCCCAACGCGGGCGTGGCGGGCCTGAAGCAACGCGCCGGCGAGCTGGCCGGCGAGTTTTACGGCCGTCCTTCCGAGCGGCTCTGGGTCTGCGGCGTGACCGGGACGAACGGCAAGACCTCCTGCAGCCAATGGCTTGCGGCGCTGCTCGGCAAGAGCGGCGTGAAGGCCGGCGTGATCGGCACGCTCGGCGCGGGCTATCCTGGCAGCCTGCTTGCCGGTGGCAACACCACGCCGGATGCGCTGGAGCTGCAGGAGCACTTGGCCGGCTTCGTTCGCGACGGCGCGTGCGCGGTCGCCATGGAGGTCTCCTCGCACGGTCTCGTACAAGGGCGCGTGAACGGCGTGCGCTTCGCCTGCGCGCTCTTCACGAACCTGTCACACGATCACCTGGATTACCACGGTTCGATGCAGGCCTATGCCGCCGCGAAGACCCGGTTGTTCGACGTGGCGGGCCTGCAGGCCGCGGTGCTCAACCTCGACGATCCGCTCGGC
>CAYZFN010000124.1:0-25158 GCA_964477695.1 uncultured Enterobacteriaceae bacterium
GGAGACTGCCGGCGCCGAACGCGAGCAGCTCCTCGCCTCGCTCCAGGAAGGCGCGACGGTCAAGGGCATCGTCAAGAACATCACCGACTACGGCGCGTTCGTCGACCTCGGCGGCATCGATGGCCTGCTGCACATCACCGATCTCGCCTGGCGACGCGTTAAGCATCCCTCCGAGGTGCTGAACGTCGGCGACGAGGTTACCGCGAAGGTCCTCAAGTTCGACGCCGAGAAGAACCGCGTGTCGCTCGGTCTCAAGCAGCTCGGCGAGGATCCGTGGGTCGGGATCGCCCGTCGCTATCCGCAGGGAACCCGGTTATTCGGCAAGGTCACCAATCTCACCGACTACGGCGCATTCGTCGAGGTCGAGTCGGGCATCGAAGGCCTGGTGCACGTCTCCGAGATGGACTGGACGAACAAGAACGTCCACCCCTCGAAGGTCGTGCAGGTCGGCGACGAGGTCGAGGTGATGATCCTCGAGATCGACGAGGAGCGCCGCCGCATCTCGCTCGGCATGAAGCAGTGCATGCCCAACCCCTGGGAAGACTTCGCCCGCGAGTACAAGAAGGGCGACAAGGTCAAGGGCAGCATCAAGTCGATCACCGACTTCGGCGTGTTCGTCGGCCTGCCCGGCGGCATCGATGGCCTGGTGCACCTGTCCGATCTGTCCTGGTCGACCGCCGGCGAGGAAGCGGTCAAGAACTTCAAGAAGGGCGACGAGGTCGAGGCGGTAGTGCTGTCGATCGACGTCGAGCGCGAGCGCATCTCGCTCGGCATCAAGCAGCTCGAGGGCGATCCGTTCACCAATTTCATCGCCAGCCACGACAAGAACAGCGTCGTGTCGGGCACGGTGAAGTCGGTCGATGCCAAGGGCGCCGTGGTCGACATGGGCGGCGTGGAAGGCTATCTGCGCGCCTCCGAGTTCTCGCGCGACCGCGTCGACGACCTGCGCACGCATCTGAAGGACGGCGACAAGGTGCAGGCGATGATCATCAACGTCGACCGCAAGAACCGCTCGATCAACCTTTCGGTGAAGGCGAAAGACCTCTCCGAGGAGAGCGAGGCGATGAAGCAGCTGCGCAGCGAGAACGCCGCGGCCAGCGCCGGGGCGACCAACCTGGGGGCGCTGCTCAGGGCGAAGCTCGACAAGGGCAACAACCCGCAGCAGTAGCGCGCCGACGAACGGAGGGAGGGGAACGGTCGCCATGACCAAGTCCGAACTGATCGCGCGCCTCGCCCAGCGCTACCCGCAGCTGGTGGCGAAGGATGCCGAATACGCGGTGAAGATGATCCTCGATGCGATGACGCAGAGCCTGCTCGGCGGGCATCGCATCGAGATCCGCGGCTTCGGCAGCTTCGGCCTCAACTACCGGCCGCCGCGCACCGGGCGCAATCCTAAATCCGGCGAGAAGGTGCACGTGCCCGAAAAGTACGTGCCGCACTTCAAGGCGGGCAAGGAGCTGCGCGAGCGCGTCGACGGCGGAGAGCCCGAACCCGCGTCCGGTGCGCAGGAGCGTGCTCCGCAGTCCGTGAGATAAGGAGCCCCGGTGCGCATCGTCGCCTGGGCGATCCGGCTGCTCGTCTTCCTGGTGCTCGTCGCCTTCGCCGCAAAGAACGCGCAGCCGGTCCTGCTGCGCTTTCTCTTCGACGTGTCGCTCGAGACGCCGCTCGTCGTGGCGCTGTTCGCGTTCTTCGCCGTCGGCGCGCTGTTCGGCATCTTCGCCCTGCTCGGTACGCTGCTGCGGCAAAGGCGCGAGATTGCCGCGCTGCGCAGGCAGGTGCCGCCGCAGGCCCCGGCCGCGCCGGGCGCGGCCGATTTTCCCGAGAAGGCCTGAGTGCCCGAGTTCGAGTACTGGTGGCTGCTCGGCTTCCCGCTGTTCTTCGTCTTCGGCTGGCTCGCCGCGCGCATCGACATCCGGCAGATCGTGCACGAGTCGCGCGCCCTGCCGCGCTCGTACTTCAAGGGCCTCAACTTCCTGCTCAACGAGCAGCCCGACAAGGCGATCGAGGCCTTCATCGAGGTGGTCAAGGTCGACCCCGAGACCGTCGAGCTGCATTTCGCGCTGGGCAGCCTGTTCCGCCGGCGCGGCGAGTATGACCGCGCGATCCGCATGCACCAGAATCTGCTCGAGCGCGCCGACCTCGGGAGCGAGCAGAAAGTGATCGCGCTCGCCGAGCTCGGCCAGGACTACCTGAAGGCCGGCATCCTCGACCGCGCCGAGGAGATCTTCGCCAAGCTGGAGAAGAGCCCGCTCGCGGTGTCGGCGCGCCGGCACCTCCTCGAGATCTACGAGCAGGAGAAGGAATGGCACCGGGCGATCGACATGACGCGCCAGGTGGAGTCCGACCCGCGCGCGCTCGCGCAGTATTTCTGCGAGCTGGCCGCCGGCGAGGCGGCCAGCTCGCAGGTCGACGCGGCGCGCCGCCATCTCGAGCAGGCGCTCGACGGCAACCGCAAGTGCGTGCGGGCGAGCCTGCAGCTCGGCGACCTGGAGCGCCAGCAGGGCCATTTCGACAAGGCGATCGAGCACTGGAAGCGCATCGAGTCGCAGAACCCGGCCTACCTCGCGCTCGCGGCGCAGCGCCTGTACGAGGCGCACCAGCAGGCCGGCCGCGCCGAGGACGGACTGCGCCTGCTCGCCGACTATCTCGAGCGCTATCCGTCGCTCGACCTGCTCGACGCCGTGTTCCAGCACACGCTCGAGACGAAGGGCCATGAGGCGGCCTACCGGCTGGTGCGCGACGAGGTGCGGCGCAATCCGACGCTGCTCGGCCTGGATCGCATGCTCGAGGCGCAGATCATCGCCTCCGCCTCGCCGGACAAGCGGCGCGATCTCGAGCTGGTGCGCAACCTCGTGCACACCCATACCCAACGGCTCGCGCGCTACCGCTGCGAGACCTGCGGCTTCAAGGCGCGCCAGTTCCACTGGCGCTGTCCGGCGTGCGGCGGATGGGAGACCTATCCGCCGCGCAGAACTGAGGAATTCGATCTGACGCCATGAATGTCACCGTCATCGGAACTGGTTACGTAGGACTCGTCACCGGCGCCTGCCTCGCCGACGCCGGCAACCACGTGTTTTGCCTCGATCTCGACGAGCGCAAGATCAAGACGCTGAACGAGGGCGGCATCCCGATCTTCGAGCCCGGGCTCGAGCCGATCGTGCGGCGAAACCGCGACGCCGGGCGGCTGCGCTTCTCGACCGACGTGCCGGCGAGCGTTGCGCATGCCGAGATCCAGGTCATCGCCGTAGGCACGCCGCCTTCGGAGGACGGCTCGGCCGACATGCAGCACGTCGTCGCCGCGGCGCGCGCGGTCGGCCGCCACATGGACGGCTACAAGGTGGTGGTGACCAAGTCGACCGTGCCGGTGGGCACCGCCGACCGCGTGAAGCACGCGATCATCGAGGAGCACAAGAAGCGCGGCCGCGGCAACGACTTCACCGTCGTGTCGAATCCGGAGTTCCTCAAGGAAGGCGCGGCGGTCGAGGACTTCATGCGGCCCGACCGCATCATCATCGGCTCCGAGGATCCGCGCGCCGTGGCCCTGCTGCGCCAGCTGTACGCGCCGTTCCAGCGCAACCGCGAGCGCATCATCGTCATGGGCGTGCGCTCGGCGGAGCTCACGAAATACGCGGCGAACTCGATGCTCGCGGCGCGCATCTCGTTCATGAACGAGCTCGCCAACCTCGCCGAGGCGATCGGCGCCGACATCGAGGAGGTGCGCCGCGGCATCGGCTCGGACCCGCGCATCGGCTACCAGTTCCTGTACGCGGGGGTCGGCTACGGCGGCTCGTGCTTCCCGAAGGACGTGAAGGCGCTGCAGAGGAGCGCCGCCGAGGCGGGGCGGCCGCTCAGGCTCATGGCGGCCGTCGAGGAAGTCAACGAGGCGCAGAAGCACGTGCTGGCGCATAAGATCAAGCACAAGCTGGGCGAGAACCTGACCGGCAAGCGCGTGGCGCTGTGGGGCCTTGCGTTCAAGGCCAATACCGACGACATGCGCGAAGCGCCGAGCGTCGCGCTGATCGACGAGCTGGCGCGCGCCGGCGCGATGGTCTGCGCGTACGATCCGGCGGCGCGCAGCGAGGCGCGACGGGTGTTCGGGAACAACCCGCGCGTCAAGATCGTCGACACCGCCGCGGCGACTCTCGAAGGCGCCGATGTGCTTGCCATCGTCACGGAGTGGCAGGAATTCCGCAGCCCCGACTTCCGCGCCATCAAGGCGGCGCTCAAGACGCCGGCGGTGTTCGACGGCCGCAACCTGTACGATCCGGCGGCGTTGAAGGCAGAGGGGCTCGAGTACTACCCGATAGGCCGAAGGCTGCCGTGAAGCGGCCGGACACGTCGAAGGCGCGCGTGCTGGTCGTCGGCGACGTGATGCTCGACCGCTATTGGTACGGCGACGTGTCCCGCATCTCGCCCGAGGCGCCGGTACCGGTGGTGCTGGTGAACGAGAAGAAGGAGGATCTGCGCCTCGGCGGCGCGGCCAACGTGGCGCACAACTGCGCCGCGGTCGGCGCGCAGACCACGCTGCTGTCGGTCGTGGGCGCGGACGACTCCGGCCGGGCGCTCGAGACGCTGCTCAAGGAAGTCAATGTCCAGGCCAAGCTGCATCGCGACCGCTCGATCCGCACCACCGAGAAGCTGCGCGTCATCGGCCGCCAGCAGCAGCTCTTGCGCCTCGACTTCGAGCGCACGCCGTCGCGTGAGGTGCTCGCCTCGAAGCTCGCCGACTATCGGGCCGCGCTCGCCGACTGCGACGTGGTGGTGCTGTCCGACTACGGCAAAGGCGGCATGACCCATATCGCGGAGATGATCGCGCTCGCCCGCAAGGCGAAGAAGCGGGTGCTGGTCGACCCCAAGGGCGACGATTACTCGCGCTACAGCGGCGCGAGCGTCATCACGCCCAATCGCCAGGAATTCCGCGAGGTCGCCGGCGCGTGGGCCGACGAGAAGGACCTCGAGCGGCGCGCCGAGCGGCTGCGCCGGGAGCTCAAGCTGGAGGCGCTGCTCGTCACGCGCGGCGAGGAGGGGATGACGCTGTTCCGCGCCGGGCGGAAAATCCACATCAAGACCGAGGCGCGCGAGGTGTTCGACGTCACGGGCGCCGGCGATACGGTGATCGCCGCCCTGGCCGTCATGCTCGCCGCCGGCGCCGACCTTGAGGTGGCGGTACGCACGGCGAACCGCGCCGCCGGCATCGTGGTCGGCAAGCTCGGCACCGCGGTCGCCACGTACGAGGAGCTGTTCGGAAGGGTATGACCTACTACATCGTGACCGGGGCGGCAGGATTCATCGGCTCGAAGCTCGTCGAGGGGCTGAACCGCCGCGGCATCACCGAGATCATCGCGGTCGACAATCTCACCCAGGGCGAGAAGTTCAAGAACCTCGCGGGCTGCGAGATCGCCGACTACGTGGACCAGTCGGAGCTGCTCGCGAATCTGGAGAAGTACGAAGGCGCAGTGGAGGCCGTGCTGCACCAGGGCGCCTGCTCCGACACCATGGAGTCCGACGGCCGCTACATGATGGAGAACAACTATGCCTACTCGCGCCGGCTCCTCGAGTGGTGCCAGGAGGAGGAGATCCCGCTCCTCTACGCGTCCTCGGCATCGGTCTACGGCGCGGGGCCGGAATACCGCGAGGAGCGCGCCTGCGAGCGGCCGCTCAACGTCTATGCGTACTCGAAGTTCCTGTTCGACCAGGTCGTGCGCGGGATGCTGCGCGAGTCGACCGCGCAGGTGGTCGGCCTTCGCTACTTCAACGTGTACGGACCGAACGAGACGCACAAGGGGCGCATGGCGTCGGTGGCCTGGCATGCCTACCGCCAGCTGATGGCCGAAGGCAAGGTGAAGCTGTTCGTCGGCTCGGAGGGCTATCGCGACGGCGAGCAGCGGCGCGACTTCATCCACGTCGAGGACTGCGTCGCGGTGAACCTGTGGTTCCTCGAGCGGCGCGCCGTGTCGGGCATCTTCAACTGCGGCACCGGGCGCGCTCAGACTTTCAACCGGCTCGCCTGCGCGGTCATCAATGCCGTCAACGGCACGCAGAACACGCTGCACGACATCGTGGCGAAAGGCCTCATCGAGTACATTGCGTTCCCGCCGCAGCTCGCCGGCAAGTACCAGAGCTTCACCGAGGCCGATCTTTCCAAGCTGCGCGCCGCCGGCTATCCCGGCGAGTTCATGGACGTCGACAAAGGCGTCGCCGCCTACGTGAAGCACCTCCAAGGCAAATGAAAAAGACGATCGAAGACTTCATCGGCAACACGCCCCTGGTAAGGCTGCAGCGCTTACCGGGTCCCAAGAACAAGAATGTTGTCCTGGCAAAACTCGAAGGCAACAATCCTGCCGGTTCGGTGAAGGACCGTCCGGCGATCTCGATGATCCGACATGCCGAGAAGCGCGGCCGCATCAAGCCGGGCGACACGCTGATCGAGGCCACCTCGGGCAACACCGGCATCGCGCTCGCCATGGCCGCCGCGATCCGCGGCTACCGCATGGTGCTGATCATGCCCGAGCACCTCTCGGTCGAGCGCCGCCAAACCATGCGCGCCTTCGGCGCCGAGATCATCCTGACGCCGCAGAAGGGCGGCATGGAGGGCGCGCGCGACCTCGCCGACAAGATGGTCGCCGAAGGCAAGGGCACGATGCTCGATCAGTTCGCCAACCCCGACAATCCGCTCATCCACTACGAGACCACCGGACCCGAGCTCTGGCGCGACACCGAAGGCAAGATCACGCACCTCGTCTCGAGCATGGGCACCACCGGCACGATCATGGGCTGCTCGCGCTTCCTCAAGGAGAAGAACGCGAAGATCGAGATCATCGGCTGCGAGCCCGAGGAAGGCTCGCAGATCCCGGGCATCCGCAAATGGCCGCAGGCCTACCTGCCGAAGATCTACGACCGTAAGCGCGTCGACCGCATCGAGCCGGTCAGCCAGGCCGACGCCGAGCAGATGACGCGCCGCCTGGCGCGCGAGGAAGGCATCTTCGCCGGCATCTCCTCCGGCGGCGCGATGTGCGTCGCGCTGCGCATCTCGCAGCAGCTCAGGAACGCGGTCATCGTCAGCATCGTCTGCGACCGCGGCGACCGCTATCTGTCGACCGGCGTCTTCCCCGACTAGCTTTTGACCCCGATCCTCGCCTTCGACATCGAGACGGTCCCCGACTGTCCCGGACTGCGCAAGATCCACGGTCTCCCCGAGGACCTGCCGGACGCCGACGTCGCGGAAATCGCCTTCCAGAAGCGCCGCGTGCAGACCGGCGGCGATTTCCTGCCGCCCCACCTGCAGCGCGTGATCGTCATCTCGTGCGTGGCGAGGGACGACGAGGGCATCAAGATCTTCACCATCGGCGAGCCGGAACGCGACGAGAAGGCGGCGATCCAGCGCTTCTTCGACGCGGTGGAGCGCAAGGTCCCGCAGCTCGTCTCCTGGAACGGCAAGGGCTTCGATATCCCGGTGCTCAATCATCGCGCCCTGATCCACGGCGTTTGCTGTTCCCGCTTCTGGCAGACCGGAGAAGAGGACCAGAGCTTCCGCTTCAACAACTATGTGAACCGCTACCAGACGCGCCACCTCGACCTGATGGATCAGCTGGCGATGTTCAACTCCCGCAATTTCGCGCCCATCGACGACCTCGCGCGGCTGGCAGGCTTGCCGGGCAAGATCGGCGTGGGTGGAGCGGAGGTCTGGTCCGCCTATCGCCGCGGCGAGATCCAGGCGATCCGCGACTACTGTGAAGCCGACGTCGTGAACACCTTCGTCCTGTTCCTGCGTTTCCAGTTGATGCGCGGCCTGCTCGGACAGGAGCAATTCGCCTCGGAGTGCGACCTGTTGCGCGAGACGCTCGGCCGCAGGCCCGAGCCCCACTGGCGCGAGTTTCTTTCGCTCTGGAAGAGCTGATTCTCGAGATCGAAAGGCTCGATGCCGAAGGGCGCGGCGTCGCGCACCTTGCGGAGGGAAAAGTCGTGTTCGTCGAAGGCGCGCTGCCCGGCGAGCGCTCGGCTGTTCGGCTGGTCATGCAGAAATCCCGTTTCGCGCTCGCCCGCGCTACTTCGGTGGTGAATCCGTCGGCACAACGGCGCGAGCCGCGTTGCCCGCACTTCGGCGTGTGCGGCGGCTGCGTCCTGCAGCACGCCGAAGGCGCCTTGCAGCTTGCCGCGAAGCGCGACTGGCTGGAGCAGAATCTGGCGCGCATCGGCAAGGTTGCACCCGAGCGCTGGCTGCCGAGCCTGCAGGGCGAGGAATGGGGCTATCGCCGCCGTGCCCGGCTGTCGGCGCGTTGCGTGCCGAAGAAGGGCGGTGCGCTGGTCGGCTTTCGCGAGCGGCGCTCCTCCTATGTCGCCGACCTGCGCGAGTGCCCGGTGCTGCCGCCCGCGATCTCGGCCCTCATCGTTCCGCTGAAAGCGCTCGTGGAACAGCTCTCCATCCGCGAGCGCCTGCCGCAGATCGAGGTCGCGGTGGGCGACAACGCCGCAGCGCTGGTTTTTCGCCACCTCCTGCCTTTGTCGGATGCCGATCTCGCGCAGCTGCGGCAATTTTCCAAGTGCAATGGCGTGCACGTCTGGCTGCAGCCTGGGGGCCCGGAGAGCGCGCATCCGTTCGAGCCTGCGGCTAGCGAGCTGTACTACGAGCTGCCCGACTTCGCGGTGCGCCTCGCCTTCCGGCCGACCGATTTCACGCAGGTCAACCACGAGCTGAACCGCGGGCTGGTCGGGCTTGCGCTCGAGCTCCTCGAGCCGCAGCCCGGCGAGCGCATCGCCGATCTTTTCTGCGGGCTAGGGAACTTCTCTCTGCCGATCGCGCGGCGCGGCGCGCAGGTGATCGGCTTCGAGGGCAGCCGCGAGCTCGTCGAGCGCGCGCGGTCCAATGCCGCGGCGAACGGACTCGTCGCGCAGTTCGAGGTCATGGATCTCTTCCAGCCGCGGCTCGCCGCCTACGGCGAATTCGCGAAGCTGCTGCTCGACCCGCCGCGCCAGGGGGCGATCGAAGTGGCGAAGGCGCTGCCCGAGCGAGGTGCGCCGCGGCGCATCGTCTACGTTTCCTGCGACCCCGCAACGCTTGCGCGCGATGCCGGCGTGCTCGTGCACGTGAAGGGATTCAGGCTTGTCGCCGCCGGGGTGGTGAACATGTTCCCGCACACGGCGCACGTCGAGAGCCTGGCGCTCTTCGAGCGATGAGCCGTCGCGTGCGGCGATGAGTCGCTGGAGCATCCTCGCCGCGCTCTCGCTCATCCGCCTGTCGTTCGGCTATCAATTCGAGTCGATGGCGGCGCTCGCGCCCGCCGTGTCGAGCGATCTCGGGCTCAGCCAGTCGCAGGCGGGCACGCTGATCGGGCTGTACTGGGCGCCCGGCGTGCTGGTCGCGCTTCCTGGCGGCTGGCTCGGCCGGCGCTTCGGCGACAAGTCCATGGTGCTCGCCGGCGCAACGCTCATGGTCGTCGGCGGCGTCGTCGCGGCGCTGGGCGAAAGCTACGGCACGCTCGCCGCCGGGCGGCTGATCGCCGGCCTGGGCGGCATCGTCATGAACGTGCTCGCGGTCAAGATGACGACCGACTGGTTCGCCGGCCGCGAGATCGGCTTCGCGATGGGCGCGCTGTTCGGCAGCTTTCCGCTCGGCATCGGGCTCGGCCTCCTGCTCCAGGCGCCGCTCGCCGGCATCGTCGGCTGGCCGCCGGTGATGGCCAGCACGGCGGCTCTCGCCGGTGTCGTGCTCGCGGTCGTCGCGCTTGTTTACCGTGCGCCGGAGAGCGCGGTGCACGCGCCGCCGGCGCCGACTTCCGCGCTGCTCGGCCGGGACGACTTCGTGCTCATGTCGCTCGCCGGCATCGGCCTCGCGATCTACAACGGCAGCTTTCTCGTCTACGTGAGCTACGCGCCGATGCTGCTCACGGCGAAGGGGCTGGGCGTCGCGCTCGCCGGTGCGATCCTCGCCGCTGCCAGCGCCGTTTCCACCCTGTTCGTACCGCTCGGCGGGCATGTCGCCGATCGATCGGGCCGGCCGATGGCTGTGCTTCTCTGGACGACGCTCGCCTTCAGCGTGTGCGTCGCGTTCCTGCCGTGGGCGGCGGGCACCGGTGCTGCCGCAGTCACCGTGGTCGCGCTGCTCGTCAGCATGCTCGGCGCGCTGCCGGTGTCGCCCATGGTCGCGCTGCCCGCGGCAGCGTTGCGGCCCGCGCGCCGTGCGATCGGCTTGGGGTTTTTCTATACCTGGTTCTACCTCGGCGCCGCCCTCTGCCCGGCGCTCGGCGGCTGGCTGTACGACCTCGCCGGCAACCCGGTGGCGCCAATCTACCTGATCGTCGCGCTCGGCCTCGCGACGATTGTTCTCTACGCGCTCTTCGCCTGGATGGCCGCTAAGCCACGCCAATAAAAAAGGCGCCCGCAGGCGCCTTTTTCTCGCGCAGCTTGCCGTTACTCTCGGTCGCCCGAGAGCGCCATCAGCAGCTGCAGCAGGTTGACGAAGATGTTGATCAGGCTGAGATACACGCCGGTCGTGGCGATGACGTAGTTGGTCTCGCCGCCGCGCACGATGCGATTCAGGTCGTAGAGCAGGAAGAGCGAGAACACCACGACCACCAGCGTCGAGATCGTCAGCGCGAGCGCCGGGATCTGCAGGAACATGTTGGCGAAGATCGCGATCAGCAGCGCCCACATGCCGACGAACAGGAACTTGCCCATGAAGCCGAAGTCGCGCTTCGTGGTCGTCGCGACGGCGCCCATGGCGAAGAAGATGAGGCCGGTGCCGACCGCGGCATAGCCGATCAGCTGCGCGCCGTTCTTCATCGCCAGCGCGACGTTGAGGATCGGGCCAAGCCACCAGCCGAGCACGCCGGTCATCAGCAGAAGCAGCGCGATGCCGAGGCCGTTGTTGCGGTTCGCCGCGATGCCGAACTGCAGGCCGATCACCGATGCCAGCATCAGGAGGCTGCTCATGATCGGATGCGCGATCACGACCGCGGAAGTCGCCATGCCGATGAACGCGCCGATCACCGTCGGCACCATGGTGAGCGCGAGCAGGAGATAGGTGTTGCGCAGGACCTTCTGCGCCTGCGCCGGTGCCGCTGCTTCGTAGGCGGCGTCATAGACGTCCGTCGGCGGCAGCGGGCGGTTGTCGGTGCGGATGGGCTTCAGTTCCATCAAATCCTCCTTGTTATCCGTATAAGACTACCAAACCCCGCTGGCGGTTCAATTACTTATCGCGATGGCGGCAGCCCGCCACGCGCCTAAGGTGCGGGCGAAGCGGCGCTTTTCAAGGAAGAAGCAGCAGTTTGCGCGGCGGCCGGCAACGCACGAAGGGTTGCTTCGCCGCGGGTTCGACTTCCCGCGCCCAGTCGCACTGCAGGCAGAGCTCGACATCGGCATCGCGCTCGCGGACCGGGCAGTAAACCTTGCCGGCATCGATCACGAGGCGGTCTTCGTCGGCACGTGTCAGCTTGAACATGCCTCCAACGCTACCCGGCCGGCCCCTGCCGGCCTTTGATCTGCATTAAAAAAGTAGAATGCCCGCGAGCCGGAGAGTTGGCAGAGCGGTTGAATGCGGCGGACTTGAAATCCGCTAGGCCGAAAGGCCTCGGGGGTTCGAATCCCTCACTCTCCGCCAACTTCAGGCGGGACCCAAACCGTTCCTGCGCTTCGCCTCGAGCGCCGACGAAGATGCCATGTAGGCAAGCGCGGCGCGCACCGACTCGCCTTGCGAGGTGGTCACCGATATTCCGGCGGAAAAGGTCGTGAAGAGCTGAAGCTCGGGCGGCAGCGGTCCCAGGACGTCGATTCCCGGCAAGTGGATCAGCTCGGAGAGCTGCTGGAAACCCAGGGCGACGTCGCCCCGCGCGACCAGCGAGCCTACCGGTACGCCCGGGGACGCCTGCACGCGCTTGACTCGCCGACCCGGATCCCAGCGCGACAGCAGGCGCTCGAGATAGACGCCGCTCGGCCCGGTCGAGAAGCCGATCGATCCCGCGGCGAACACGGCTTCCTTCAGCGCGGCCTCCGACGAGGTGTCGCAGCGCTGCGAGCCTTTTCGAACCGCGATGGCGACGCCCGACTTCACCAGATCGACGCGGCTGCCTGGAACGATCCGGCCGTCGGCGATGAGCTGATCGATCTGCTCGGCCGAAAGCACGACGGCATCGATCTCTTCGCCGGACTTGATGCGGCGAACGACTTCGACGCCGCCCGCCGTGACGACCGTGATGCTGCGTCCGGTTTCGCCGGAATATTGCTGCGCGATGTCCAGAAGGAAGTCTTTCGCCGCCATCGAAGAAATAAGCTTGATTTCGCCCGCCATCCTGTTTCTCCCTCCTTTGGTGCTGCCGCTAATGGATCAGGGCACTGATTGTCGCTTCGGAGCGCCAAATGCGCACTTTCCTGCCATCGCCGCATTCGGAGCACGCTGACTTGCGTGCCGCTTGCGGCTAGCTGACCTTGGAATAGATCTGCTGCAGAGATGTTTGTGACGCTGCCCGCTTCGCGGCGTCACCCGGAAACGGCAAGGGGAAGATCGCCGCATTGACCGCCCGAAGCGGACATCGGGTCAACTTGCGGAGGTCGCAAATGAACACACTTCGTGCGTCGTTAATCGCGCTTGCGGCGGCAACGGCAGTCTCGTTCGCGCACGCGGAAGGAAACAGCTACCAGCAGCACAACCTCGTTTCGGATGGGAATATTCCGGCCGACCACACCGATCCCAATCTCGTCAACGCGTGGGGGCTCGCTTTCGGTCCGACCACGCCGGCGTGGGTCGCCGACAACGGCACCGGTGTCGCCACGCTTTACGACGGCCTCGGGACTGCGCGATCGCTCGTGGTGACTATTCCGGCTGCGGACGGCACGAGCACCGGCCGTCCGACCGGCGTGGTTTTCAACGGCAATGCCGCTGCGAACGATTTTCCGGTGAGCAAAGGGACTGTCTCGGCCGGGAGTGTGTTCATCTTCGCTACCGAGGACGGCGTCATCGCAGGGTGGGCGCCGAGCGTGGACGGCACGCACGCGAT
The DNA here is from genome assembly GCA_964477695.1 of uncultured Enterobacteriaceae bacterium. Lineage (GTDB taxonomy): Bacteria > Pseudomonadota > Gammaproteobacteria > Burkholderiales > SG8-39 > SCGC-AG-212-J23. Next base: position 12,990 of record CAYZFN010000124.1, read on the forward strand.
CAGCGCAGTCACGCGGCCCAATACGGTGTACAAAGGCCTCGCGCTCGCGCCCGCCGGTACCGGCAACCTTCTCTATGTCGCCGATTTTCACGGCGCCAAGATCGACGTCTACGACCGGACGTTCCATCCCGTCACCACGCCGGGCAGTTTTCGCGATCCCTCGCTTCCCGCGGGCTTCGCGCCGTTCAACATCCAGAACATTCAGGGCAACCTTTACGTCACCTACGCCAAGCAGGACAAGGACAAGATGGACGAGGTCGCGGGAGCCGGGCTCGGGTTCGTCGATGTCTTCGATGCCAACGGGGTGCTGATTCGCCGCGTCGCCTCGCGAGGCAAGCTGAACGCGCCGTGGGGCCTGGCGCTCGCGCCGGCGAATTTCGGCAAGTTCAGCGACCGGCTGCTGGTGGGCAACTTCGGCAACGGCGCGATACTCGCCTTCGATGCGCACAACGGCGAGTTCGTCGGCCGGCTGCGCACGCCGGAGGGCAAGCGGCTGACGATCGATGGTCTGTGGGCCCTCATGTTCGGCAACGGATTCCAGAACCAGCCGACGAGCACCTTGTTCTTTACCGCAGGGCCGAACGACGAGAACGACGGCCTGTATGGCGCGATCACGCCGGCGCCCAGCGGACGTGACGACGACCACGATGACGATGATGACTGAAGGACGCTAACGCTTGCGGGCCCCGCCATCTTCGGGGCCCGCTTTTCGCGTCATTGCGTCGGGCGGCGCAGGTAGCGGCCAGTGGCCGGGCCGATGACCTTCCCGTCGTCGTGGATGAGCTTGCCGCGCAGGAAGGTCTGCTTCACGCGGCCGGTCAGCGCCTGGCCCTCGAAGGGAGTGTAGCCCTGCCGGGACTCGGATTCGGCCGCGCGCACCACGAATGTCTCCTTCTCGTCCACGAGTACGACGTCGGCGTCGTAGCCGGGCGCAATGTCGCCCTTCTTCAGCACCCCGTAGCGCTGCGCGGGGTTCCACGAGAGGAGCTCGGCCACGCGGTTGTAGGAGAGGCCGCGCTTCGATCCTTCGCTGAGCAATCCGGAAAGCAGGTATTCCGTGCCGCCGAAGCCCGACTTGGCGAGCCAGATGTCCTTCGGGAATTGCGCGCTGTACTTCTTCTCGGCCGAGCAGCAGGCGTGGTCGCTGACCACCCAGTCTACTTTTCCGTCGAGCACGGCCTCCCAGAGCGCCTCCACGTCCGGCCTCGGGCGGATCGGCGGATTCACCTTGGCGAGCACGCCGCACGCGCAGCTTGTGTCGAGCAGGAGGTGGCCGATCGTCACCTCGCGGCGGAACTGCACGTGCGGGAACACCTGCTGCATCATCATCGCCGCGTCGATCGCCTTGCGCGACGAGAGATGCAGGAGGTTGATGTTCGGACACTCGGTCTCGTGCGCGAGGTACGAGGCGATCCAGATCGCCAGGCCTTCGGCGTGCGGTGGCCGCGCGGCGCTGTAGGCTTCAAGCCCCGAGAGCTTGCCTTCCTTCTCGACGATCTTGGTATACGCGGTCAGGATCTCGGCCAGCTCGCAGTGCAGGCTCACGCTCACGAACGGCGCGAGCTCCGGCCGGCGGTCGATCAGCCGCTTCGCCGAGCGCATGATGAACTCGAAATGCGCGACGTCGTAGCGCTCCTCCGGGCCGATCATGAGGAACTCGCGCTGGTCGGACGATCGGCCGTGCAGGCCGTAGCCGCCGTAGAACATGAAGATCTTGAACGAGGGGATGCCGCACTCGGTCGCGAGCCACTCCATCTCGTCGATGTGGCGACCCTCGATGGGCGCCATGTGGTATGCGTAGTCGACCCAGAAGCGGCCCTCGGACTTGCGCATCACCTCGGGCATGAACGCCTTCCACGAGCCGCCGCGGTTCAGGTAGTACTGCCCGGTGCGGAAGTAGTTGAGGCTCGACGTCACGCCGCCCATCGCCGCCGCCTTGCTCTCCGCCGGCGCGTCTTCCTCGAGCGGCTGGTAGATGCCGACATGCATGTGCGCGTCGACGCAGCCGGGAAAGGCGAGGCGTCCCTTGCCGTCAAATACCTGCTTGGCCTCAGCCGCCCGAATATTCGGATCGACGGTTTTGACGACGCCATCCTGGATGCCGATGTCCAGCGTCTCCACGCCGCTCTTGCGCGGCCGGACGACTCGGACGTTCTTGATGACGAGGTCGAGCATGGGATGGCCGGAGAATATCAGCGATAGACCAGCGCGCCGACGAGCACGGCGGCGTCGAGCAGGATCCAGCCGATGCACGGCAGGTAGATGTTTGGGTCGCGCTGCGCGACGCCATGCCAGAGCCATAGCAGCGCCGAAACGAGATAGGCGCCCCAGGAAACCGCCGACACGCCGGCGGCCTCGTGGCGCATCCAGATGGTCCAGACCTGCGGGATCGTGAGCAGCATCGTCGCGAGAGACATGAAGCCGAGCGTTCGGCGCAAGGGTGCAGGCGAATCGGCCTTGCTCAGCGTGCGTTGCAGGCCATGCGGTTCCATCGGCTCTCCTTTGCGCGGGGATTCGCCGCGCAATGGCTAGCCTACCGTGCGCGCTTGTTCGCGGCGCTTGGCGTGCGCCTGGCAAACACTCCCGTCTCGAGGTCGAGTGCGTGCTCCTGCGCATCACTCTCGCCGCCCGCCGGTCGCATGGACGCGAGCCCCCGACGCCAGCATGGCTTGCCATGCGCATGCGGATGAGCGCAGCATGGTGAATGCGCTGCAACATTACAGATGTAATAGGCAAAGGCGCGGCTCGCTAATCTTCCTGCGTGATAGGGGACCAGACATCCATGAACCGCTCGCCGACGGCCCCCCAGCAAGCCGGGCTGCCGCACGTGCTGGCGGTGGACGACGATCCGCTGATCCGCGACGTCATCGCCGACTACCTGGCGCAGAACGAGCTGCGCGTCACGACCGTCGCCGACGGCCGCAGCATGCAGGCGGTGCTCGCCGAAGAGGTCGTCGACCTGATCGTGCTCGACCTCAAGCTGCGCGGCGAGGACGGGATGACGCTCGCACGCCGCCTGCGCGACGAGTCCTCGATCCCGATCATCATGCTTACCGGACGCAGCGACGAGGCCGATCGCATCATGGGCCTCGAGCTCGGCGCCGACGACTATCTCACCAAGCCCTTCAGCCCGCGCGAGCTGCTCGCTCGCATCCGCACGATACTGCGCCGGCGTCGCGCGGAAGTGCGCCAGGGCCGGCCGGACGGCATTCGCGCGTATCGCTTCGACGGCTGGGAGCTCAACCTCAACACGCGCCGCCTTACCGGGCGGGATGGGACGCCCGTGCCGCTCAGCAACGGCGAGTTCAGCCTGCTCGTGGTGATGCTCGGCGCGGCGCAGCGCGTGCTCACGCGCGACCAGCTGCTAGATCTTTCCCGCTTGCACAACGACGAGGTGTTCAACCGCTCGATCGACGTGCAGATCATGCGCCTGCGGCGCAAGATCGAGCGCGACCCGGGCGAGCCGCGCTACATCCGGACGGAGCGCGGCGCGGGGTACATCTTCAGCGCTCCGGTCGAGACCGTTTACTAGCCGCTCGCGGCGGACCCGCTCGAAGGTCTTGCGCACGTCCGTAGCGTGGCTTGGCACGTAGCGGAACGTACGATCGAGGATGCTTTTCATCGCGCGGAATAATGCGGCCCCGCCACATCAGGGTCGTCCAGAGGGGGGAGGAGGGGAGGTACCCAAAGAACCCTGAGCTGCAGTGGCGGGGCCGGAAACAACATGGCCTCATCTTCCCGTCGCTCGGCTTCGCGCAGATGTCGCGCGAGCGGGGTGCGCGTTACAGATGCAACAGTTCCGCGAGCGCGCTCGCGGTTTCCCGCGACTGCACCGGCTTCTTCAGGATGCGGCCCACGCCGGCGGCGTGCGCACGCTCGGTCATCATCGGGCCGATATAGCCGCTCACGAGGACGACCGGCAGATTGGGCCGCAGGGCGCGCAGCCGCTCGGCGAGCTCGGTGCCGCTCAAGCCCGGCATCACTTCGTCGGTAATCACCGCATCGAAGCGCGCGGGCGCCGCCTCCACCTGCGCCAGCGCCTCGCGGCTGTTCGAGAAGCCGACCGCCTCGTAGCCGAGCCGCGAGAGCACTTCGGTGGTGACCGCGACGAGCGGCGCTTCGTCGTCGATGACGAGGATGCGCTGCCCTTTGCCGCGCGGCGCGGGCACCACCTGCTCCTCTTCCTCGGCGACGACGCCGTCGAGGCGCGGCAGGTAGATCGTGAATACGCTGCCTTCGCCGACTCGGCTCGCGACGTCGATCGCGCCGCCCGCGTCGGTGACGATGCTGTAGACGAGCGACAGTCCGAGCCCGGTGCCTTTGCCGACGTCCTTCGTGGTGAAGAACGGCTCGAAGATGCGCGCGAGCGTCGCGCCGTCCATGCCGACGCCGTTGTCGGCCACGCGCAGCGTGGCGTAGGCGCCTGGCGGCAGCGTGCCGTGCCAGAGCACGCGGGGTTCCCGGGTGTCCGCGCTCTCCAGCGCCACGCGCAGCGTCCCCGAGTCGCCCATCGCATGGATCGCGTTGGTGCAGAGGTTCATCAGCACCTGGTGCAGCTGCGTGGCGTCGCCTACGACGTGCACCGCCTGCGCGGGCACATCTCCCTCGAGCAGGATGCCGCGCGGCAGCGAGCCGCGCACGAGGTCGAGGGTCTCCGCCACCACGCGGCCGAGGTCGACCGGCACCCGCTCGCCGCGCTGGCTGCGGCTGTAGGCGAGGATCTGGTCGACCAGAGCCCGTGCGCGCTTCGCGCCGATCAGCACGTTCGTGGCGTAGCGCCTGAGCGAGCCCTCGGGCGCCTGCTCGGCGAGCATCTCGCTGTAGCCGATGATGCCGCCGAGGATGTTGTTGAAGTCGTGCGCGATGCCGCCGGCGAGGCGGCCGACCGCCTCCATCTTCTCCGCCTGGCGCAGGCGCTGCGCGAGGCGCGCGCGCTCTTCCTCGGCCGCCTTGCGCTCGGTGATGTCGCGATAGTTCGCCACCAGCGCCCGCACGCTCGGCTCCTGCATCAGGTTGGTGACCGTCTTCTCCATCCAGCGCCAGGTCCCGTCGCGGTGCCGCATGCGCGCCTCGAAGGTGAGCGTAAGCCCCGGCGAGGCGCGCAGCTTCTCGTTCATCCGTTTCGTGGTCGGCAGGTCGTCGGGATGAACCTGCTCGCCCAGCTTCCAGCCCTTCAGCTCCTCGATGCTGTAGCCCGTCATGCGCTCGACCGCCGGGCTCGCGTAGAACACGCCGTCCTCGGGATTCACGAGCAGCAGCGCATCCGAGCTGTGCTCGATCATGGCGCGAAAACGTCGCTGCTTGCGCCGGAACGCTTCTTCGCGGCGCGCCAGGATCCATACCGCGACCGCGAGGGAAGCGAGCATGATCGCGGCGCTGATCGCCGGATGAATGCCCCACAGCGCGCCTGCCACGTGCACGGCGATGAGCGCTGCCCCGAGCCAGAGCAGCCCGCGAATCAGAGACAGGCGGCTAACGTTTGGCAGGGCCGGCGAGCTCCGCGATGGCTTTCAGGAATTCGGCGCGCTGCACCGGCTTCGCCAGGGCGCGATTCGCGCCCGCGGCGACCGCAGAGCGGCCGCACATCCGCCAGCCCGAGTTGAAATGCCCCGAGACGGCGACGATCGGCACGCCCGGTATCGCCGCCCGGATGCCCGCTATCGCCTGCTGCGCGCACGCGCCGGGCATGAACATGTCCGTTACCACCACCGCGGGCCGCTCGGTCTTCACGCGGTCCATCGCATCGGCGCAGTCCGCCGCCTTGATGACCCGGTAGCCCGCTGCTTCGAGCCAGTCCGCCATGAGGTCACGCATGACCTGGTCGTCGTCGACGACGAGGACCGCGGGGGCGGCGGGCATATCGGCAGGGGAGTTCACGCGCGCATTTTCGCCAATCCGGCGGCTGTGGATAACTTAGCCCGCCCGGAGGCGCCGTGTTTCAGTTGTAACGGAGCTACGTTAGCGCGAGGACCAGGCTGCAGGCGAGCGTGACGCCGGCGAGCCAGAGGCAATCCCAGAGGACCGAAATCGTATCCATCGCACCTTTCCTTCGCGGCAAAGGTTACGAGGGTTAGGCGGGCGCCCGCAGCGGCGCATGGCAGCGCAGGCATGTGCGCTATTCCCACGCGCCGCCAAGGGCGCGGACCAATGCGACGGTGCTCTGGTACTGCGCCGAGCGCACCTGCAGCGCCTCCCTGCGGTTGCGCAGCTCGCTGCGCTGCGCATCGAGCAGCTCCAGCTGGCTCACGTAGCCGTTGCGGTAGCGGGTGTCGGATAGGGCCGTCGAGCGGCTAGCCGAAGCGACCGCGCGGCCCTGCGCCTCTGCCTGGTCGCTGAGAAGCCGCAACGCCGAGAGCTCGTCCTCGACGTCCTTGAACGCGACCAGCACCTGCTCGCGATAGCGCTCCACCGCAGTGTCGAACTCGGCGCCCGCCGCCTCGATGCCGGCCTTGCGCCGTCCGCCGTCGAAGAGCGGCACCGCGCCCAGTACGCCGAGGCCCCAGGCCCGCGAAGACCACTTGAAGAGGTCCGAGAGGTCGGTCGACGCGTAACCGGCGCTGCCGGTCAGCGCGAAGCTCGGAAACCAGGCGGCTTTCGCCACGCCGACCCGCGTCTGCGCAGCAACGAGCGAGTTCTGCGCCGCGGAGACGTCGGGCCGGCGCGTGAGCAGGGTGCTCGGCACGCCGGCGGGAACGATCGGCAGCGCGGTGGTCCACTCCCCACTCGCGAGCGAGAAGGTCGATGCCGGCTCGCCGACCAGCACCGCCAGCGCGTGCTCCAGCTCCGCGCGGCGGCGATCGAGCGCGATGCCATCCGATTCGGTGGCTGCCACTTCGGTTTGCGCGCGCGCGACGTCCAGCTCGGCGACATCGCCGGCGCGCCAGCGGCGCTCCGTGAGCGTTAGCGTCTCGCGGTAGGCCACCACCGTTCTTCGCACCAGCGCGCGCTCGTCATCGATCGCGCGCAGCGCCAGGTAGGTCTGTGCGACCTCCGCTTGCACCAGCAGCCGCGCGCTCTGTAGCAGGCCTTCGCTCGCCGTTGCGTCGAGGCGCGCCGCATCGCTCGCCTGGCGCAGGCGGCCGAAGATGTCCACCTCGTAGGAGAAATCGGCCCCCGCCGTGAACAGGCTGCGCGTGCCTTGGACGGGCACACCGTTCACGAGGCCCCGGCCGCGAGCCGCACCCGCGCTGGCGTCGATCTGGGGCATGCGCGGCGCGTCGCTCGCGCGCACGAAGGCCCGCGCCTCCGCGAGGCGCGCAGCAGCAATGCGGATGCCGGTGTTGGCTCGATCGGCGCGCTCGATCAATTCGTCGAGCACCGGGTCGGAGAACGCCTTCCACCATTCGCCGCGCGGCAGTGCCTCGGCCGGCGCGGCGACGGCGAAGCTGCCCTCCTTCTCCTTGTAGGCGAGCGGCGTCGGCGGCAGCCTCTCCGCTTCGATCGGCGGCAGGGACGCCGAGCACGCGGCCAGCAGCGCCACGAGAATCAGGGACAGACCACGTTTCATTGCATCTCCCTGTCCAGCGCGGATGCCGGCACCGGCGAGATGCCTCCGCCGCTGGCCAAGACATGCGGCACTTCTCCATGGCTCTTGAGCGGCCGGTTGCCCGTGAGCGCGCGCAGGAGGACATAGAACACGGGCGTCAGGAAGATGCCGCAGGCGGTGACGCCGATCATCCCGGAGAACACGGCGATGCCCATCGCGCGACGCATTTCGGCGCCGGCACCCACCGCATAGGCGAGCGGCAGCACGCCCATCACGAAAGCAATCGAGGTCATGAGGATCGGCCGCAGCCGCAGCCGCGCCGCCTCGAGCGCCGCCTGGACCGGTGTGCGGCCGGAGAATTCCAGCTCGCGCGCGAACTCCACGATCAGGATGGCGTTTTTCGCCGCCAGGCCGACCAGCACCATGAAGCCGATCTGCGTGAAGATGTTGTTGTCGCCGTGCGTGAGCCACACGCCGGTCAGCGCGGCGAGCAGGCCCATCGGCACGATGAGGATGATGGCGAGCGGCAGCGCCAGGTTTTCGTAGAGCGCGGCCAGCACCAGAAACACGAGGAAGATCGCCAGCGGATAGACCCACAGCGCCGAATTGCCGGCCAGGATCTCCTGGTAGGTGATCTCCGTCCAGTCGTAGCCGATGCCGGGCGGCAGCGTCTCGGCGGCGATGCGCTCGATCGCATCCTGCGCCTGGCCGGAGGAGAACCCGGGCGCGTTGCGGCCGCTCAGGTCGGCGGCGAGGAAGCCGTTGTAGCGGATCGCCCGTTCCGGGCCGAAGCTCGGCCTCACGTCGAGCAGCGCAGAGAGCGGCACCATCTCGCCGGTGTTCGAGCGCACCTTGAGCAGCCCGATGTCCTGGGCGTGCGCGCGATACGGCGCGTCCGCCTGCACGCGCACCGAGTAAGTGCGTCCGAAGCGGTTGAAGTCGTTGACGTACAGGCTCCCGAGGTAGATCTGCATCGTGTCGAACACCTCGGTCACCGGCACGCCGAGCTGGCGTGCGCGCGTCCGGTCGAGGTCCGCGTAAAGCTGAGGCACGTTGACCTGGTAGGTCGAGAAAATGCCCGCCAGCTCGGGCGTCTGGTATGCCTTGCCGATGAACGCCCTGGTCGCCTGGTCGAGCGCCTCGTAGCCGAGCGAGCCGCGGTCCTCCAGGTAGAGCTTGAAGCCGCCGGTCGTGCCGAGGCCCTGCACCGGCGGCGGCGGGAAGATGACGATGAAGGCGTCGGAGATCGCCGCGAACTGTCGGTTGAGCTGGCCGGCGATCGCGCCGCCGGAAAGCGCCGCGCTCTTGCGCTCTTCGAACGGCTTCAGCGCGGCGAAGACGATGCCGGAGTTCGAGCTGTTGGTGAAGCCGTTGATCGACAGCCCGGGGAAGCCGACCGCGTTCTGCACGCCGGGCTGCTTCATCATGATCTCGCCCATGCGGCGCATCACGTCCTCGGTGCGGTCGAGCGTCGCGCCCTCGGGGAGCTGCGCGAAGCCGATCAGGTACTGCTTGTCCTGCGTCGGCACGAAGCCGCTCGGCACCCGGTCGAAAAGCAGCGCGGTGGCCCCGAGCAGCGCCACGTAGATGCCCATCATCAGACTCTTGCGCGACAGCACCCCGCCGACGCTCGCGCTGTAGGTGCGCACCCCGGCGCCGAACAGCCGGTTGAAGCCGCGGAACAGCCAATTCTTCGGCCGGCCGTCGTGCGGCTTGAGCAACAGCGCCGCCAGCGCCGGCGAGAGCGTGAGCGAGTTGATGGCCGAGATCACCGTCGAGATGGCGATGGTCAGCGCGAACTGCCGGTAGAACTGGCCGGACAGCCCGCTGATGAACGCGAGCGGCACGAACACCGCGACCAGCACCGCGGCGATGGCGATGATCGGGTTCGTCACCTCGCGCATCGCACGATAGGTCGCGTCGCGCGCCGGGAGCCCGGCCGCGATGTTGCGCTCGACGTTCTCCACCACGACTATGGCGTCGTCGACGACGATGCCGATGGCGAGGACCAGGCCGAACAGCGAGAGCGCGTTGATCGAGAAGCCGAAGAGGTAGAGCAGCGAGAACGTGCCGACGATCGACACCGGCACCGCCACCAGCGGAATGACCGAGGCGCGCCAGGTCTGCAGGAACAGGATCACCACCAGCACGACCAGTGCGATCGATTCGAAAAGCGTGCGCACCACGGACTTGATGGAGGCGCGCACGAACTGCGTCGGGTCGTAGACGATCTGGTAGTCGACGCCGTCGGGCATCGTCTTCTTGACCTGCGCCATCGTCTTGCGCACGTCGTCGGAGATCTGCAGCGCGTTCGAATTGGGCGCGGCGAAGATCGGAATCGCCACCGCGGGCTTGTTGTCGAGCAGCGAGCGCAGCGCGTATTCGGACGCGCCGAGCTCGATGCGCGCGACGTCGCGCAGCCGCGTCACCGCGCCGTTCGGCTCGGTCTTGACGATGATGTCGCCGAACTCTTCCTCGGTCTGCAGGCGACCCTGCGCGTTGATCGAGAGCTGCACGTCGACTTTCTCCGCGCCCGGCGACTGGCCGAGCACGCCGGCGGCGGCCTGCACGTTCTGCTCGCGGATCGCGCGCACCACGTCGTTCGCCGACAGACCGCGCTCTGCGACCTTGCGCGGGTCGAGCCAAACGCGCATGGAGTAGTCCCCAGAGCCGAAGAGCAGCACCTGGCCCACGCCATTGATGCGCGCGAGGCGGTCCTTGACGTTCAGCAGCGCGTAGTTGCGCAGGTACGTCATGTCGTAGCGCTCGTTAGGCGACACGAGGTGCACGACCATCGTCAGGTCCACCGCGCTCTTCACTGTCGTGATGCCGAGGCGCCGTACCTCGTCGGGCAGGCGCGGCTCGGCCTGGGCCACGCGGTTCTGGACCTTCTGCTGCGCGAGGTCGGGGTCGGTGCCGAGCTTGAAGGTGACCGTCAGCGTCATGAGGCCGTCGGTGGTGGCCTGGCTCGACATGTAGAGCATGCCCTCGACGCCGTTGATCTGCTCTTCGAGCGGCGTCGCCACCGTCTCGGCGATCACCTTCGGGTTTGCGCCGGGATAGTTGGCGCGCACCACGACCGAGGGCGGCACGACTTCCGGGTATTCCGAGATCGGCAGCAGACGCAGCGCGATCAGGCCGCCGAGGAAGACGAGCACCGAAAGCACGCCGGCGAAGATCGGCCGGTCGATGAAGAAGCGGGAGAGATTCACGGTGCGGTCCCGATCATTGCGGCGCGACGAGCGCGCCGGGGCGAACCCGCTGCAGGCCGCTGACGATGATCCGCTCTCCGGGCTTGAGCCCGGCGGTGACGATGCGCTGGCCGTTGGCCGTCCCGCCGAGCGTCACCTCGCGGTAGGCGGCCTTGTTGTCCTCGGCGACCACCATGACGAAGCGCTTGCTCTGGTCGGTGCCGACCGCGCGCTCGCTGATCAGCACAGCTGCCTCGCTTCTCGCGCGTCCCATGCGCAGCTTGACGAACTGCCCGGGGATGAGGCTGCCGTCCGGATTGTCGAACACGGCGCGCACGCGCACGGTGCCGCTGCGCGGGTTCACCTGGTTGTCGATGAGCTGCAGGCGGCCGTGCAGCGTGATGCCGCCGTCGGTCACGGTTTCCGCTTCCACCGGAATGCTTTTCGCCCGCTCGTGCAGCGCGCGCAGCACGACCTGCTCATCGGCGTCGAAGCTCGCGTACATCGGGTTGACCGACACCAGCGTGGTTAGCACCGGCGCTCCCGGGCCTGCGGCGACGAGGTTGCCGACCGTGATCTCGAGCTTGCCGACGCGGCCCGCTACCGGCGCGCGCACCTCGGTATAGGCGAGATTGAGGCGCGCCGAGCGTAGCGCCGCTTTGGCAGCGCGCAGGTTGGCTTCCGCTTCCTGGGCGCCATTCACGCGCTCATCCAATTCGCGCTGCGCGATGGCACGCTCGCCCCACAGCCGCTCGGCGCGTGCGCGCTCGCTCGTCGTGTAGTTGACCCGCGCCTGCGCCGCGATCACCTGCGCTTGCGCACGATCGACTTCCGCGGCATAGGGATCCGGATCGATCGTGACGAGCAGCTGATCGCGCTTAACGAGCGCGCCCTCGGTGAAGTGCACGGACTTGACGGCGCCCGCGACGCGCGATCGCACGTCGACGCGCTCGACCGCCTCGAGCCGCCCGGAGAATTCGTCCCATAGGACGACCTCGCTCTCGGCCACCGTGGCGACGGGCACGGGCACGGCTTGCGGCGCGGCGGGCTTGGCCCGGGCCGCGGACGGCCGTTGATAGACGAGGCCGGCGCCCGCGGCGACCATCAGCGCGACGGTCAAGGCAGCGATCAGCGGCCGCTTGAGTGAAATGGGTTTCATCGGATCTCTTTCGGGAATCAGAGGATGAAGGCGCCCCATTCGCCGACGCCGACGCGCACGGGCTGACCGGCGTGAAACTGCCGCGGGCCGGTGTAGAGCACGTACACGAAACGTCCATCGTCGAGGCGCACGATCACGCGCTCGCCATAAAGTGCGGAAGCGTCTTCGTCGTCGTCCTCGGTCTCCTCGGGCGCCGGGGCGGCCGGGTTGGCCGTCTCGACCGGCTCGACGCTCTCGATGACGCCGGAGGTGAGGGGTTGCGGCCGAACCCGCGACTGCGTCGGGTAGGAGCACGCGGCGACGAACACAAGGAGCAGCGCAATCAGGAAAGTT
>CAYZFN010000125.1:0-7823 GCA_964477695.1 uncultured Enterobacteriaceae bacterium
AAGGCGCGTGGCCAGCCGAGCCGAGCTTCCTCGTGCTCGGCATCGCCCGCGCCGAGGCGATCCAGCTGGCACGCCGCTTCGCGCAGAACGCGCTTGTCTGGTGCGAGGCGGGCAAGCCGCCGGAACTGGTGGTTGCGGCGAGATGGCGGCTGGTCCTCGATACCCATGTGTGGCTCGACTGGCTCACTTTCGACGATCCCTCGGTCGCAATGCTGAAAGCGGCGGTGGCGGGAGGGCGGGCGGAGATCTACCTGGATGCCGCGTGCGCGGCCGAGCTCGAGCGCGTGCTCGGCTACCCGATCGCGAAGCATGTGGCGCCGAAGCCGGTGCAAGAAGCGCGGCTTGCGCAGGCCCGCTTCCTATCGCGAGCGCCGAAGCGAGCGCTCACCGGGGCGGAGCGCGCGTCGCTTCCCCGGTGCAGCGATCGCGATGACCAGAAGTTGCTCGAGCTGGCGCTTGCAGCGCAGGCGCACGCGCTCGTCACCAGGGATCGCGCGCTGCTCGAGCTCGCGCGGCGTGCGCCCTTTCTCATCGTTTCGCCGGGCAAGCTCGCGCTCGGCTGATGCACGTCAAATATAGTCGCTTTAGCGATTGACGATTCACTTGCCAGGAGTAAATTAGTAGCGTGCCTGTTCGAAGGCCGCCGCAACAAGGAGGACGAGCAGCAACGCGGCGCAGTCAGGCGATTCCCGGCAACTGGTCGGGATAGCCGGCCTTGGCAGGCCAGCCGCGGTTCGCCGCGGAGTGAAGTGAGGCGCCCAGCTAGGCGCCGCCCGAGACTCGGGCACCCAAGGCCCCGCCAAGTGCGGGGCCTTTCATTTTTGCGTTCTTGTTTTTACATCTGCCGGTAGACGGCGCGGCAGGTTTCCAGCTCCTCCGCGGTCTTGACCGGCTTCTTGCAGTGCCGCTCGAAGATCTCGGCGCGGCGCTGCTGCTCGAGCACCGCCGCGCGTCGTGCCTCCTCCCGTTTTTCCAGCTTCTGCTGCAGCGTCTCGCTTTCCTTCGGCTGCAGCGGCTCGGTTTCCTTGGCTTCCTTGGCGATCGCGGCCTCCTCGTCGCCGCCCTTTGCGTGGCCCACTACCAGGAGCACTGCGAGGATCAGCGCTCCTGTTGCGACTGCTCTGGAGAGTTCCATACAAAAGCAGTCTTGCAGCGTTTGGCGCACCGGTCAGCGCACGAGTTCACGAACTCCCTAAAATCCAGGTCCGGCCCCGATGGCGAATCCCGAGGAGACCCGATGGCGACCTATCTGAAGCGCCGCATCGCGCAGGAAATCACGGACGAGATGGAGCGCACCGTGCGCGACACGGTGCAGGCGATCCTCGCCGATGTTAAGAAGCGTGGCGATGCGGCGGTGCGCGACTGTTCGCAGCGCTTCGACAAGTGGCTGCCGAAGAAGCTCTCGCGCGCCGAGGTCGATGCGATCGTCGCCCGGGTCTCGCCGTCGACGATCAAGGACATCGAGTTCGCCCAGGCGCAGATCCGCGGCTTCGCCGAGCACCAGAAGGCGGCCTTGCGCGACATCGAGGTCGAGACGCTCCCGGGGGTTCGCCTGGGACACAAGAACATTCCCGTCGAAAGCGTCGGCTGCTACGTGCCGGGCGGGCGCTACCCGATGGTCGCCTCGGCGCACATGAGCATCGTCACGGCGCGCACCGCCGGGGTTAAGCGAATCGTCGCCTGCACGCCGCCCAACCAGGGCGAGCCGCACGCCGAGACGATCGCTGCCATGGCGCTCGGCGGCGCCGACGAGATCTGGGTGCTGGGCGGCGTCCAGGCGATCGCGGCCATGGGCCTCGGCACCGAGTCGATCCGGCCCGTCGACATGCTGTGCGGCCCGGGCAACGCCTATGTCGCCGAGGCGAAGCGGCAGTTATTCGGCCGCGTCGGGATCGACCTGCTCGCCGGCCCGACCGAGATCCTCGTCGTCGCCGACGAGACGGCGGACGTCGAGATGGTCGCGACCGATCTCCTCGGCCAGGCCGAGCACGGGCCGACCAGCCCGGCAATCTGCATCACCACCTCGCGCCCGATCGCCGAAGCTCTGGAGGCCGAGATCCAGCGCCAGCTGAAAGTGCTGCCGACCGCCGATGTCGCGTCCGTGGCCTGGCGCGACTACGGCGAGATCATCCTCGTCGATTCGCGCGAGGAGGCCGTGAAGGAAGCTGACCGCGTCGCGGCCGAGCACGTCGAAATCCTTTGCCGCGAGCCGAGGTACTTCCTCCAGAACATGCGCAACTACGGCGCGCTGTTCCTCGGTCCCGAGACCAACGTCTCCTACGGCGACAAGGTGATCGGCACGAACCACACCCTGCCCACGCTCGGCGCGGCGCGCTACACCGGCGGCCTGTGGGTCGGCAAGTTCCTCAAGACGTGCACTTACCAGGAGATCACGCCGCAAGCCTCGGTCGAGGTCGGCGAGTACTGCTCGCGCCTTTGCGCGATCGAGCGCTTTTGGGGCCACAAGGAGCAGGCCGACCTGCGCCTGCGCCGCTACGGCGCCATGGCGAAATAAGGGGTCAGGAACCTTTTTTCGACTGCTGGATCGCCCGCCAGACGCGCTCGGGAGTCGCCGGCATGTCGAAGTGGTGGATGCCGAGCGGCCGCAGCGCATCGACGATCGCATTCATGACCGAGGTCATCGAGCCGGCGCAGCCCGCCTCGCCGGCGCCCTTCGCGCCGAGCGGGTTGGTCGTCGCCGGCACCGGATGGCTCTGCCACCCGATGCCGGCCGGGGCGTTGTCGGCGCGCGGCAATGCGTAGTCCATGAACGAGCCGGTGACGAGCTGGCCGCCCTCGTCGTAGCGCGCGCTTTCCATCAGGCACTGGCCGATGCCCTGCACCACGCCGCCGTGGATCTGTCCCTCGACCATGAGCGGATTGAGCACCGTGCCGAAGTCGTTGACCGAGTTGTAGCGCACGACCTCGACGACACCGGTGTCCGGATCGATCTCGACCTCGCACACGTGGCAGCCGTTGGGAAAGGCCGAGGGAATGACCTCGGTGACATGCGTCGTGTCGAGCTTGCCCGGGTATTTCGCGGCGAGCTCCATCAGCGAGATGCGCCGGTCGGTGCCGCTCACGACGAATTCGCCGCTCCCGAACTCGATGTCCGCCGCCGCCGCCTCCAGCGCTTCGGCGGCGAGCTCCAGGCCCTTCTTGATGACCAGGTCGGAAGCCTGCGCCAGCGCGCCACCGCCCATCATCGCCGAGCGCGAGCCGCCGGTGCCCGCACCGAACACGACGCGGTCGGAATCGCCTTGCACCAGGCGCACGCGCTCGAAAGGCACGCCGAGCCTTGAAGCCAGCACCTGCGCGAACGGGGCGGCGTGGCCCTGCCCATAGTCGAGCGTGCCGCTCACCATCGTGATCGTCCCGTCGCCCTCGAAATGGATGCCGCCCATCTCCTTGTTCGGCGGCGCGGTCACCTCGAGATAGCTGCCGATGCCGAGCCCGCGCAGCCGGCCTCGGCCTTTCGATTCCCGCTGGCGGCTCTCGAACCCTTCGGCGAATCGGATTGCCTTACTGAAGACCGCGGCAAAATCGCCCGAGTCGTACGTCATGCCGGAAGCCGCCTTGTACGGGATCGCCTCGCGCGGGACGTGATTGCGCCGTCGCAGCTCCAGCCGGTCGATGCCCGTCTCGCGCGCCGCCTCGTCGATCAGGCGCTCCATGTAGTAGTTCGCCTCCGGGCGCCCCGCGCCGCGATACGCACTCACCGGCGTGGTGTTCGTGAAGCACACCTTGGTCGACACCTCGAGGAGCGCAATGCGATACACGCTGCACACGTTGCGCACCACGTTCATCGACGGCGGCTGCGGCGCGACGGTGCCGAGATAGGCGCCGACGTTGCCGAAGCCCGTGACGCGCAGCGCGAGGAACCTGCCGTCCTTGTCGAGCGCGAGCTCAGCGGTCATCTCGTGGTCGCGCCCGTGCTGGTCGGAAAGGAACGAGCCCGAGCGCTCGTCGGTCCACTTTACCGGCCGACCGAGCTCGCGCGCCGCGTGCGCGAGGCAGACATACTCGGGATAGATGGAGCCCTTCATGCCGAACGAGCCGCCGACGTTCGGCGTCAGCATGCGCACCTTGTCCGGCGCCACGCCCAGGATATCGGCGAGCTGCAGCTTCATCGCGTGCACGCCTTGCCCGGGCGCCGTCAACGTCCATCTTCCCGATCCGGCGTCGTACTCGCATAGGCCCGCCCGCGGCTCCATCGCCGCGACGACCACTCTCGTATTTCGCAAGCTCAGCTTCTGGACATGCGCCGCCTGGGCAAACGCGGCGGCCACCTTCTCCGGCTCGCCGAACAGGAAGTCGAGGCACACGTTGCGGGGCACCTCGTCGTAGAGCTGCGGCGCGCCGGGCTTTGCGGCTTCGCTCGCCAGCGTCACCGCGGGCAGCGGCTCGACGTCGACCTCCACTGCCTCGGCGGCGTCCTTCGCCTGCACGTAGGTTCTTGCGACCACGCAGGCGACGGGGTCGCCGACGAACCGGACCTTGTCCTGGGCGAGCGACTTGCGCACCGGTCTTTTCATCGGCGAGCCGTCGCGCTGCTTGAAGTCGAGCGCGCACTTGTGCGGCCCGTACGCGGCGAGGTCCTTGGCCGTATAGACCGCCAGGACGCCGGGCATCGCCTTGGCCGCTGCGCTGTCGATCTTCCGGATCAGGCCGTGCGCATACTGGCTGCGGACGATGTACGCATAGGCCTGGCCCGGCTCGTTCAGGTCGTCGGTATATCGACCCTCGCCCCGCAGCAGCATCGGATCTTCGGTGCGCCGCACCGGCTTGCCGATGGCATATTCGCCCGCGGCTCTTTCGCTCTCGTCTCTCGCGTTCATCCCAAAATTATTACAGGATGCGGTTCCTTGACCCCCTGTTAAGGGGTCGCGAGCCCGCGAGCGGGGGGTTGTTTTGAAACTCGACTTCAGATTGGACGGTCGTTCCGCGCTAGTCACCGGCGCCGGACGCGGCATCGGCCGGGCCTGCGCGATCGCTTTGGCGCAGGCGGGCGCGGAAGTCTGGCTCGCAGCACGCACGTCAGCCGAGGTCGAGGCCGCGGCGTCCGAGATTCGCAACACGGGTGGCAAGGCACGTGCCGTGGCGCTCGATGTCACGGACTCGAAAGGCGTGCGAGAGGCGGTAGGCGCCATGCCGGTGCTGGACGTCCTGGTCAACAACGCCGGCAGCAACATCCCCGAGCCTTTCGTCGAAGTGAGCGAAGAGCACCTCGACAGGCTCATCGACCTCAACGTACGCGCTGCCTTTCTCGCCGCCCAGGCGGCGGCACGCAAGATGCTCGAGGCGCCCGATCGTGCGCAGCGCGGCGGGGCGATCATCAACATGTCGTCGCAGATGGGCCATGTCGGGGCGGTGAACCGCACCGTGTACTGCATGAGCAAGCACGCGCTCGAGGGCCTCACCAAGGCGATGGCGCTCGAGCTCGCGCCGCGCGGCATCCGCGTCGTCTCGATAGCGCCGACGTTTGTCGAGACGCCGCTGACGCGGCCGATGATGGCCCGTCCGGACTTCGCGCAGTGGGTAAAGGAGCGCATCCCGAGCGGCCGCGTCGGCCAGCCCGAGGACGTCGCGGCCGCGGTGGTCTTCGCCGCCTCGCCCGCCGCTTCGCTCGTCACCGGCTCGAGCCTGCTCGTCGACGGCGGCTGGACGGCGCAGTGAATTTTCACCAGGAGGGTCGATGGTTCACGTAATCGCAGTCATCACCGCCAAGCCCGGCAAGCGCGCCGCGATTCTCGAGGCGTTCCGCGCCAACGTGCCGGCGGTGCGCGCGGAAAAGGGCTGTATCGAGTACGGGGCCGCGATCGACGCCGATCCGGCGTTGCCGGTGCAGACGAAATACGGCCCGGACACGTTCCTCGCCATCGAGAAGTGGGAAAGCCTCGACGCGCTCAAGGCGCACGCCGTCGCGCCGCACATGCAAGCCTACGCCGCGAAGACACGCGATCTGATCGCCAGCCGCGTCATCCATATCCTGAGTCCAGGCTAGACGCGCGGAACGCAGCACTGCCGCGCCGGTTGACGCGCGATTCGCATGACGGATCGGCCAGCCGGTTGGGTACGGACCTTGCAGCCACCGACGTACCGCCCGCACCCGCGGGTATTCCAACTTCAGGAGGAAGCAATGAAGTTATTCCCCGTAACCTTGTCCGCCGCCGTGGCGCTCGCCGTGGCACAGCTCGCTTCGGCGCAAGGCGTGAACGTCTCGCCGAACGTGTCGCCCAACGTTTCGCCGAGCGTCTCGCCGAGCGTGGACCAGCAGGGCGTGCAGAACAGCAGCCAGGCGGGCAGCGGCAACCAGAGCACGCAGGTCTACGGCAACGACAACCAGACCTCGGCGACGCAAGGCCGCAGCAACCAGACGACGCAGCAGGGCGACCAGAGCCAGTCGACGCAGCAGTCAGGCGCGGGCGACTCCGCCTCGAGCGTCTACCAGAGCGGCAAGCAGAACCAGAATGCGCAGGGCACGGGCAACCAGCAGAGCCAGCAGTACGGCTCGGGCAACGTGAACACGCAGAACGGCCATACCAATGTCAACGAGCACAACCGCCAATACGGCAACGCCGCGGGCGGCGCCAGCGCGCAGGGCGACCAGGAGCGCCACGACAAAGGCAAGCACAAGGGCTGGAGCAAGAACAAGAACAAGGACCGCGAGCAAGGCGGTCGCGACAACGATAAGGACTGAGCGCTAGCTCATGCGGCTAAGGCGGGCGATGCCCGCCTTTTGATTTTCTAGAGCAGCCCGCGCTTCTCGAACTCGAGAGACAGCTCGCGGCACGCCCACGCGTCGGTCGCTGCATAGATGATCTGCTGCGGCGAGAGCTGGCGCGCCGCCCAGTTGGTGGTCTTCGCGCCCTTCGGAATGCGAATGCCGAGGAAGAGCGCCGCGAGCGCGCGCACGCCCGACTTCTCGAGCTTGTGCCGCCGCGCGACCGCGCCGAGGTCGACGATCGCCGCCGGAGCGAAGGCGAAGCTCTTGCGCAGCTGCCGCAGGTCCTCGCCGAGCCCGACGCCGGCCTTCACCGTCTTGTGCGACGAAAGCATCGGCCCCAGCACGCTGGAGAAATCCAGCCGTTGCAGCTGGAAGAGATAGACCGCCCGCGCCGTCGCCACCTGGGCGAGCGCCGGCGGATGGCTCTCGCCGACGCGGAACGAGGGCCGCGTCTCGGTATCGAAGCCGACCACGCGCTCGGCGGCGAAGTCGGCAGCGGCCTGCTCCAGCTCTTCGCGCGTCGCCACGAGGCGCACCGGGCCTTCGTAGCGCCGGATCGGCAGCGCGTTGATGTCCTCGCGGCTGATGCTGCGCGAGAAGTCGTGGGGAAGCGTCACCCCGCCATTTTGTAGCTTCCGCAACGACGGCGCACAGCGTGAGCCGGCGGCATCGGCGCGTGATGCTTGCGTCTATAACGAGGGTCCCACATCCAAGGAGACAGGCATGAACTGGGACCGTATCGAAGGAAGCTGGAAGCAGATGAAAGGCAAGGTGAAGGAGCAGTGGGGCAAGCTGACCGACGACGATCTCGACCAGATCGGCGGCAAGCGCGATCAGCTGGTCGGCAGGATCCAGAAGTCCTACGGTCTCGGCAAGGACGAGGCCGACAAGCAGCTCACGGACTGGGAATCGCGGCAGGACCTCGACTGAGGAGCGAGCAATGGAAGAGCGGATTCTCGTCGACGCCTACTCCGGCGAAGAGCGTCGCCGGCGCTGGCCGGGCGAGTTCGACGGCGAAGAGCGTCGCGAGAAGCCGCTCGGCTGTCTCGAGACCGACCAGGAGCCGGACCAGTCGCCTCTGATGGATATCGTAGCT
>CAYZFN010000126.1:0-10855 GCA_964477695.1 uncultured Enterobacteriaceae bacterium
GTGCTGCGCCATCGCCTCGTCCTCTCCTACGAGGCGCTCGCCGAAGGGCTGACGGCCGACGATCTCGTGAAGACCATCATGCAGAAGGTCCGCGCGCCGGCGAAGCCGATGCAGGCCAATGTCAAGCTCGCCGCAGCGCAATCCTGAAGCTATTCTGCGCCGTCTCGAGTGGACGGTGATCCGCCGCCTCGACGGGCTGCTGCACGGCGACTATCGCACCATCTTCCGCGGCTTCGGCCTCGACCTCGCCGACATCCGCGAGTACCAGTACGGCGACGACGTGCGGCACATCGACTGGAACGTCACCGCGCGCCTGCAGGCGCCGTACGTGCGCGAGTATCTCGAGGATCGCGAGGTCACGGCGTGGTTCCTGCTCGACCTCTCGCGCTCGATCGACTTCGGCTCGAACGTGAAGAAGGCCTCGATCGCGGCCGACTTCGTCGCGGTGCTGGCGCGGCTATTGACGAGCCACGGCAATCGCGTCGGCGCGATACTCTATGGCGACAAGGTCGAAGGCGTCGTCCCGGCGCGCAACGGCCGCCGGCATGTGCTGCACATCCTGCACCGCATGAGCGAGCGCGAGCCCGAGGCGGAGGGCCGCGGCACCGACCTCGAGGCGTTCCTCAAGACCGCGCTGCGCACGCTGCGGCGCCGCTCGCTCGTCTTCATCGTCTCGGATTTCATCAGCCTGCCGGGCTGGGACCGCCCGCTCCTGCATCTCGCGCAGCGCCACGAGGTAATCGCCGTGCGCCTGCAGGATCCGCTGGAAGCCGAGCTTCCCGACCTGGGCCTCGTCGTGTTCCAGGACGCTGAGACCGGCGAGCAGCTGTTCGTGGATACGCACGATCGGGGATTTCGCGCCCGGTTCCGCGACCTCGCCATCCAGAAGGAAAGCGAGATGCGCCAGGCGTTCGCGCAGGCGGGCGTCGATGCGCTCGAGCTTTCGACCGACGCCGACATCGTCGACACCGTGATCCGCTTCGCCGCGCTGCGCCGGCGCCGGCGTGGCGGCAGGCTGCATGACCTTCGAGTGGCCTGACTTTGAGCTTTGAATGGCCTGAGGCGCTCTGGCTGTTGGCGCTGCTGCCGGCGCTGATCGCCTTTTACCTTTTTCTGCTGAAGCGCAAGAAGCGCCAGGCGCTGCGTTATTCGAGCCTCGCGGTGGTCAAGGCCGCCATGGCCGGCGGACTGCCGTGGCGCCGCCATGTGCCGCCGGCGCTCCTGCTCCTCGCGCTCGCGGCGATGATCGTGGCAGTGGCGCGTCCGGCGGCGCTGGTCACGCTGCCTTCCAACAACGAGACGGTGATCCTGGCGATGGACGTCTCGGGCAGCATGCGCGCCACCGACGTGGAGCCGAACCGCCTCGCCGCGGCGCAGGCGGCGGCGAAGGCCTTCATCGCCGAGCAGCCCTCGAGCGTGAAGATCGGCATCGTCGCCTTCGCCGGCACGGCGACCGTCGCGCAGGCGCCGACGCGCAATCGCGAGGACCTGATCGCGGCGATCGACCGCTTCCAGCTGCAGCGCGCGACCGCGATCGGCAGCGCGATCATCGTCTCGATGGCGACGCTTTTCCCGGACGGCGGCTACGACGTCGCCTCGTTCACCTACGAACGCCAGGCGCAGCGCATCCCGAAGGGCGATTTCCGCCCGATGCCGCCGGGCTCGTATGCCTCGGCGGTGATCATCCTGCTCACCGACGGCCAGCGCACTGCGGGGCCCGATTCGCTCGAGGCGGCGAAGCTCGCCGCCGATCGCGGCGTGCGCATCTACACCGTCGGCATCGGCACGCCCGAGGGCACCGTGGTCGGCATCGAGGGCTGGTCGATGCGCGTGCGCCTGGACGAGGAGACGCTGAAGAGCATCGCCGACCTCACGCGCGGCGAATACTTCTACGCCGGCAGCTCGCCCGACCTCAAGTCGGTGTACAAGAACCTGTCCTCGCGCTTCGTGCTCGAGACGAAGAAGACCGAGGTCGGCGCGCTCTTCACCGCGGCGGCCGGCGCGCTGGTGCTGCTTGCGGCGGGGCTTTCGCTCCTCTGGTTCAGCCGCATTTTGTAGTGACCTTCAGCAAGGAAAGGCTGATCCGCTTCTCGCACTGCGACCCGGCGGGCATCGTCTATTTCGTCAACTTCTTCGACATGGTGGGCGGCGTGGTCGAGGACTGGTTCCGCGAAGCGATCGGGGTGCCGTTCCAGGAGATGCACCTCGAGCGGCGCATCGGCTTCCCGATCGTCCGCACCGGCTGCGAGTTCTTCCGTCCCGTGCACCTCGGCGACACGCTGGTGCTCGAGCTCGGCATCGCGCGCCTCGGCCGCTCCTCGATCGAGTTCCGCGTGCGCGGCTCGGTCGGCGGCAACGAGAAATTCGTCGCACGCCACAAGGTCGCCCTGGTGTCGCTCGACAGCTTTCGGCCGCTCGCCATTCCCGACGACATGCGGGTGAAGATGACTCCCTATATCCTCTCGGCATGAGAACAGCAATCCTCGCCACTGTTCTGTCTCTGCTCGTCGCCCTCCCGGGAGAAGCGGCGACCAAGGCGAAGAAAGCCGCACCGCCCAAGCCTTCCACCAGCAACATCAGCGGCGTGGTGAAGGGCCTCGCACGCCGCGGACCGGCGAAGCCGGAAGCGGGCGTGTGGGTCATCGCCGAGACGGAAGACCTGCCGACCAAGTTCACCAAGATCGTCGTCACCGACGACAACGGCCGCTTCCTGATCCCCGACCTGCCGAAGGCGAGCTACCTCGTATGGGTGCGCGGCTATGGCCTGCTCGATTCCATGAAGGTGCGCGCGACGCCGGGACGCGTGCTCGAGCTGCGCACGCCGTTCGCGCCGAACGAAGGCTCGGCCGCGCAGGACTATCCGGCGATCTACTGGTACGCGATGCTCGGCATCCCGGACAAGGGCGAGTTCCCGATCGGCAACGCGGCGAGCCAGGAGCAGTGGCTGAACGTGGTGAAGACGAACGGCTGCATCGGCTGCCACGCGCTCGGCAACGCGGCGACGCGCACCGTGCCGCGCGAGCTCGGCAAGTTCTCGAGCTCGCAGGACGCGTGGGCGCGGCGCATCAGCTCGGGGCAGGCGATGACGCAGATGCACGCGGCGGCGGGGCGCGCCGATGCACAGCGCCTGCTCAAGATGTTCGGCGAATGGACGGACCGCATCGCGCAGGGCGCGCTGCCCACCGAGCGGCCGCTGCGGCCGCAGGGGATCGAGCGCAACCTCGTGCTCACGCTCTGGGACTGGAGCGATCCGAAGGCCTACCTGCACGACGAGATCTCGACCGACCGGCGCAAGCCCACCGTCAACGCCTACGGCAAGATCTACGGCGCGACCGAGGAGAGCACCGACGAGCTCCCGGTGCTCGATCCGGTGCGCAGCGAGGCGACGGAAATCCAGCACCCGGTGCTCGATCCCGAGACGCCGTCGTCGCGCGACGCGCCGATGGCGCCTTCGCCGTACTGGGGCCGCGAGCCGATCTGGGACAGCCGCACGACCACGCACAACCCGATGATGGACGAGCGGGGGCGCGTGTGGTTCACGGCGCGCGTGCGCGCGCCGGCGACGCCGGATTTCTGCCGCAAGGGCTCGAGCCATCCCGCGGCGCAGGTATTTCCGCTCGAGCGCTCGAACCGGCATCTCTCGATGCTCGATCCGGCGAGCGGCAAGTTCACGCTCATTCCGACCTGCTTCGGCACGCATCACCTCGTGTTCGCCGAGGACGCGCACCAGACGCTCTGGACCAGCTCGGGCGGCGCGCCGAGCCCGGTGATCGGCTGGCTCGACCGCAAGGTGTTCGACGACACGGGCGACGGCGCAAGAGCGCAGGGCTGGGCGCCGTTCGTGCTCGACACGAACGGCAACGGCAAGCGCGACGAATGGGTCGAGCCCGACGAGGCAGTCGATCCGGAGAAGGACAAGCGCATCGTCGCCGGTATCTACAGCGTGTCGGTGAATCCGCTCGACGGATCCGTCTGGGGCACGTCGCTCGGCTTTCCCGGAATGCTGGTGCGCGTCTCCCCTGGCGAGGATCCGGTGCATACCGCGCTGACCGAGGTCTACGAGGTACCCGCGCCGGGCTTCGGCCCGCGCGGCGCGGACATCGACCGCGACGGGGTCATGTGGGTCTCGCTGGCGAGCGGACACCTCGGCCGCTTCGATCGCAGCAAGTGCAAGGGCCCGCTCAACGGGCCGAACGCCACCGGAAGACATTGCCCCGAGGGCTGGACGCTCTATCCGCTGCCCGGACCGCAGTTCAAGGGCGTCGCCGAGGCGGCGAGCGCCGAATCGAGCTACTACACCTGGGTCGACCAGTTCGACACGCTCGGCCTGGGCAAGAACGTGCCGATCGCCACCGGCAACCTGAACGAAGGGTTGCTCGCGTTCGTCAACGGCAAGTTCGTCGTTCTGCGCGTGCCCTATCCGCTCGGCTTCTACACGAAGGGCATGGACGGGCGCATCGACGACCCGAACGGCGGCTGGAAGGGCCGCGGCGTCTGGACCACCGTCGGCACGCGCGCGCCGTTCCACATGGAAGGCGGCCCTGGCACCCGGCCGCGCGTCGTGCGCTTCCAGATCCGCCCCGACCCGCTAGCTAAATAGGGACAGACCCTATTTTTCTCATCTGGGATTCCCTGCGCCGGGTGGGCCACGCAGATGTGGCACGCATGCCTTACGCCTCGCTGACAATCGCGGGCATGAGACTGTTCATCGTGTTGCTGACGGCGTTATTCGCGCTTTCTGCCTGCCACCGCGAAGGCCCGGCCGAGAAGGCGGGGCGCAAGCTCGACCAGGCCGGCCGAGACTTGCGCGACGCCGTCAAGGGCGACAACAAATAGTTCGGGCTCCGTCCCCGAATTACGCGGTTGCGAGTGTCCCGCTCTGGTAGTCGCGGATCGCCTGCTCGATCTCTTCGCGCGTGTTCATGACGAAGGGGCCGTACTGCACGATCGGCTCGCCGATCGGCTTGCCTGCGAGCAAGAGAAACCGCGCACCCTCCTTGCTCGTCACCCGGACATCTCCGGAGCTGGAGAACACCGCGGCGGCATGCGGCTCGATGCCGTCCAGCGCGCCTTCGTACACATAGGCGAAGGCGTTGTAGCCGTCCTTTACCGGATGCGTGAACGTATCACCGGCCGGTAGATGCACGTCGAGGTACGTCGCATCGGTCGGCGTCGGGGGCACCGGCGCCTTGACGCCCTGGAACTCGCCCGCGATCACTCTCACGAGTCCATTTTTCTCGAGACGCACTTCGGGGATGTCAGCCGCCTGCAGGTCGCGATAGCTCGCGCGCTTCATCTTGTCCTTCGCCGGCAAGTTGATCCACAGCTGAAAGCCGCGCATGCGGCCGCGCTCCTGCTGCGGCATCTCGGAATGGATGATGCCGCGCCCGGCGGTCATCCACTGCACGCCGCCCGACTTGAGGTTGCCTTTGTTGCCGAGGTGGTCCTCGTGCAGCATGTGGCCGTCGAGGATGTAGGTCACCGTCTCGAAGCCGCGATGCGGATGCGCCGGAAAGCCGGCGATGTAGTCGTTCGCATCGTCGGACGAGAACTCGTCCAGCATGAGGAACGGATCGAGCCGCGCGAAGTTCGACTGGCCGAGGCTGCGGCGCAGCTTCACGCCGGCGCCGTCGGAGGCGGGAATGGAGCGGATCAGCTGCTTTACGGTGCGGGTGGTCATGGGAATCCTCGGATTTTCCGTCTACCTATGTAAGGGCATGGTCGAGCGGCTTCAAGCTCACGCGGCGAGCCGCTCGGTCTCGGCGAGGCGATCGACGTGCGCGCCAGCCTTGGCGAGGCTTTGCTCCTTCGCCGCCGCGCTGATCGCCAGTCCCTCGGCGTGCACGAACTCGATGTCGGCCATGCCGAGGAAGGAGAGGAAATCGCGCACGTACGGCGTCTGCGTGTCGCGCGCCGTGCCGGCGTAGAACCCACCTCGCGCGGCGAACACGTACACCTTCTTGCCGCCGAGGAGTCCCACAGACCCCTGCTCCGTATAACGGAACGTCACGCCGGCGCGCGCAATGTGGTCGAAGTACGCCTTCAGCGTGGAAGGCAGGCCGAAGTTGTACATCGGCAGGCCGAGCACCACCACGTCGGCGTCCTTGATCTCCTGGATCAGCGCGTCCGAGTAGCCGACCACCGCCGCCTGCTCGGGCGTACGGTCTTCGGGCCTGGCGAGGAAGGCCATGAAGCGGCGCGCGTCGAGGTGCGGCACCGGCTCGACCGCGAAGTCGCGCACTATGACGCGGCCGCGCGGATTGCGGTCGAGCCACTGGGCGACGAAGCGATTCGCGAGCTGGCTCGACGCGCCGTTGTCGGAAAAGAGGCTGGAGCGGATCTGCAGCAGCGTTTTCATGAGCGGGTCCTTTGAAGAACGATGCGAGCAATGTGGCATCGGACCAGCCGATGAAAAAGCGCAAAAAATGGCTCATACCGATCGACCCAGCCGATCGATCAGGCGGGCGCGAGGGTTTCCGTCTTGGCGGCGCCGCCGTGCTTCGCGCAGGCGCCGCTCACGTCCTCGCGCAGGATCTGCGCGAGGCGCTGCGTCCCCGGCCCCGCGTGGTCACGATCGGCGTGAACGAGATAGAGCTCGGCGAACCTTTCGCCGCCGTCGCGCAACGGGATCGGCTGCAACGCGCCGGAGGCGAGCTCGTCGCGGATCTTCTCCTCCGGCAGCCAGACGAATCCGTACCCGGCGCGCGCGGCCTGTATGGCCATCGCGAAATTGCTCACCGTCCAGCGCTCGGTGGCTTCCACGGTCACCGGGTTGCCTCGCCCGGCGCTCGATTCGCGGATCACCAGGTGGCGATGCTTGCGCAAGTCGCGCATCGTCACCTTGCGGCCGAGCGCATGCAGCGGATGCTTCGGGCTCGCCACCAGCAGGAAGCGCATGCGCCCGAGCGGCTCGGCTTCGAACCCCTGCGGCGGCAACGAGAAGATGGCGAGGTCGGCCGAGCCCGTCGAGAGCATGTCGGTGCGGTGGCCGAGGATCGTCTCGTACACCTCGATGCGCGTGTGCGGGCTTTCGCGGCCGAACTTCTCCAGGCAGTGGAGCAGCAGCCAGGAGGGAAAGAAGCCTTCCACGGCGATCGCGATCTGCGGTTCCCAGCCGGCCGATACGAGCTTCGACGAGCGCTCGAGCGAGGCCGCCTCGTCGAGCAGGTAGCGCGCGCGACGGTAGAGCGCGTCGCCCGCCGGCGTGAGGGCCGCCTTGCGGCCGTCGATCTTGAACACCTTCACGCCGAGCAGCGACTCGATCTGCTGCACGGCGTAGGTCACCGAGGACTGGCTCTTGTGCAGCTTCTCCGCCGCCTTCGCGTAACCGCCGGCTTCGACGACCGCGGCAAGCGCGGCCCACTGATCGAGGGTGATCCTCAGCGCGGACATAGCGCTATCGCCAAACCTCGTCGGCCACCTCGACCAGCCGGCGGATCTTCGCCCACTGCTCGGCTTCGCTGAGCAGGTTGCCCTCCTCGGTCGAGGCGAAGCCGCACTGGCCGGAGATGCAGAGCTGCTCGAGCGGCGCGTAGCGCGCCGCCTGGTCGATGCGGCGCTTGAGTTCGTCCTTGCTCTCGAGCCGGCCGGTCTTCGTCGTCATGATGCCGAGGACGGCGGTCTTGCCCTTCGGCAGCAGGCGCAGCGGCTCGAACCCGCCGGAGCGCTCGTCGTCGTATTCCATGAAATAGCCGTGCACGTTGATCCGCGAGAAGAGCAGCTCCTCGACCGCCGCGTAGCCGCCGCTGCCCATGAAAGTGGACTTGTAGTTGCCGCGGCACATGTGCATGGTGATCGTCATGCCGGCAGGAACATCCGACACGGCTGTATTGATCAGATCGGCATAAAGCAGGCCGAGCTTCTCCGGATCGTCCCCGCGCGCCTGCATCTTGGCGCGGTATTTCGCGTCGCAGAGCATGGCAACGAATACCTCGTCGAGCTGCAGGTAGCGACACCCGGCGTCGGCGAAGGCGCGCACCACCTTGCGGTACGCCTGGCCGAGATCGGCCAGCATCTGCTCGTTCGTCGGGTACACCTTCCGGTCGACCGGAACGGCGATCGGCCGGCCGTAGAGCGCAGAAGGCGCCGGGATGGTCATTTTCGGCGTCCGTCCGGTGCGCGCCTTCACGAACCGGAAGTGCTCGAGCATCGGATGCCCGTCCGCATCGATCCTGCCGGTGACTTTCACGCCCTCGGCGCGCGTGTTGACGCCGGCGAACGCGACGCCGGTCTCGGCGACATGCTTCTCGATGCCTTTCAGGCCCCAGAGGAAATCGAGATGCCACCACGAGCGGCGGAACTCGCCGTCGGTGATCGACTGCAGCCCGGCGTCCTCCTGTCCGCGGATGGCGCGCTCGATCTCGCGGTCCTCGACGGCTTTCAGCTCCGTGGCGCTGATCTCGCCTCTGGCGCGCTTCTCGCGCGCCGTCTTCAGCGTCTGCGGGCGCAGCAGGCTGCCGACGTGGTCGGCGCGAAACGGCGGCTGGGCGCGTTGCATGGGATCACCACTCTGGCGAAGCGCGGGCGCTCATTCTACGATGCCGGTCCATGAGGATCGTCGGCATCGCCGGCAGCCTGCGCAGCGGCTCCTTCAACGCGGCGCTGCTGCGCGCAGCGCTCGAGGAGTGCCCCAGGGCAGCGACGCTCGAGGTGGAGTCGATCCGCGGCATCCCGCTCTACGACGGCGACGTCGAGGCCCAGGGATTCCCGGAAAAAGTGGCTCAGCTGAAAGACCATGTGGCTGCGGCCGATGCGCTGCTCCTGGTCACGCCGGAGTACAACAATTCGATCCCCGGCACGTTCAAGAACGCGATCGACTGGATGACGCGGCCGCCCGCCGATGTGCCGCGGGTGTTCAAGGACAAGCCGGTCGGTCTGATGGGCGCGTCGCCCGGCGCGTACGGCACCGTGCTCTCGCAGACCGCCTGGCTGCAGGTGTTCCGCACGCTTGGCATGCGGCCCTTCTTCGGCCAGCTGCTCTACGTCGGCAACGCGGCGAAGGTGTTCGACGCCTCAGGAAAGCTCGTCGACGAGGCGATCCGCAAGCGCCTGCGCGCGTACATGGAGGGCTTCGTCGCCTTCATCGCCCGCTAGTCGTCGCCGATCGCAGTGGTGTCGATGAAGATTCGGCGCACGCGCGGGTAGCGATCCTGCATGGCGCCGCGCAGGCGCGCGAAGCTCGCGCGGATCTCCTCGACCGGCGTGCCGGAGCGGAAGCGCAGGTCGATCGCGAGCACGACTTCCTCCGGCCCGAGGTACAGCGTGGCGAGCTTGTTCACGCGCTCGACCGCGGGCTCGGCGAGCACCATGGCGCGCAGCGCCTCGAGCGTGCGGCGCTCCATGCCTTCGCCGATGAGCAGCTCCTTGCTCTCGTACACCATGACGAGCGAGATCGCGCACAGCATGACGCCGATCACCACCGACGAGGCGCCGTCCGCCCATGGCGCCTCGAGCCGCGAGGCGGCGAACACGCCGACGAAGGCCAGCGCGAGGCCCGCCAGCGCGGCCGAATCCTCGAGCAGCACGGCGAAGCTGGTGGGGTTCTTCGTGCCGTGGATCGTCTCGAGGAAGCCGCGGTCGCGCTGCTCGGCGCGGAAGGCGCGGTAGCCGTAGATCCACGAGGTGCCCTCGAAGACCATCGCCGCGGCGAGCACGGCGTAGCTCCAGCCGGTGTGCTCGGGCGGCACGGGGTTCGCGATGTGGCCGAGGCCGGTGATGATCGACATGCCGCCGCCGAGGGCGAAGAACAGGATGCCCGCGACGAGGGTCCAGAAATAGACCTCGTGGCCGTAGCCGAACGGGTGCTCGTCGTCGGCCGGCCGCAGGCTGCGCCGCATTCCGTAGAGCAGCAGGCCGTCGTTCGCCGTGTCGACCAGCGAATGGATGCCTTCCGAGAGCATGGCCGAGCTGCCGGAGAAGGACGCGGCGGCGAACTTGGTCAGCGCGATGAGCACGTTGCCGGCGATCGCCGCCAGTACCGCGCTCTTCGTTTCCCCGCTCACGAGGCGCGGCGCCAGCCGTCGGCGCTGCGCGAGAAGCGTTGCCGGTCGGAAATCGCAAACTCCCTCTGGTCGCGGAGATGTCTTTCCACGGTAACCGAGTCGCGCTCGATGCGCAGCACGTTGAACGCGTTCGCCTCGCCGCGCGCGCGCGTCGAGGTGGCGGTGCCGGCCTGCACGACGAGCGCCGAGAAACCGGCGATGCGGTAGCGCGTGCTCGTGTCGCCGGCATGGCTCTCGTGGAGGTGCCCTGCGAGGAGCAGATCTGCGCCGCAGCGCGCGAACTCGGCCATCGCCGCCGCGGCCCGCCCGACGAGATGGCGCGTGCGATAAGGCGCGGGCAGGTCGAAGGGATGGTGCGTGACGACGATCTTGGTGATCGCCGGTGGGAGCTCGCAGAGACGCTCGCGCACGCGCGCGATCTGCAGGGCGTTGATGCGTCCGCCCTTGAAGACCGCCGAGCGCGCGGTATTCACGCCCAGCACGGCGATCTCGCTGTCGACGTGCTCGGGCTCGACGTCTTCACCGATGTAGCGGCGGAACTTGTGGAGCGGGTGAAAGAATCGCTGATACACGTTGTAGAGCGGCACGTCGTGGTTGCCGGGCACCACCACCTTCGCGCCGGGCAACCGGTCGAGGAAGGCGCGCGCTTCGCGGAATTGTGCCGGGCGGGCGCGCTGCGTGAGGTCACCGGAGACGACGACGACGTCCGGCTTTTCCGCCAGGATCGACCCGGCTAGCGGTTCCAGGATGTTTGGAGCGATGCGCCCGAAGTGCAGATCGGACAGATGCACGATCACTCTCATGGCGCGACGACCCGCAGCGCGCGAGGCCGGATCCGGAAGTCGAGCGGCAGC
>CAYZFN010000127.1:0-14109 GCA_964477695.1 uncultured Enterobacteriaceae bacterium
CCAGGCGCATTCCGCATCGAGAAAGACAGGAAAATGAGCGGGTCCTTCGCCGCCGACGAGAATGTTCTTCGGGCTGACGTCGCCATGCACCAGGCAGCGCTTGGTGCTCGCCGTCCTGCCGGAAAGATTCTCCAGGACGACCTGGAAGTCCGGATGCCGCGCGGCGGTGGCGAGCAGATACGGCTCGAGGCGAATGGCATGGAAGATCGCATCGGTCGGAAACTGCGTCCGGACCTCACCGCGTCCCGCGGTGGCGCCATGGATCGACGCCAGGGCGCGTCCCACCCTCGCTGCGAAGGCGACCTCGGCTTGGCCCGAGCGCAGGATCGACTTCCATACCGGAGCCTCGAGGTATTCCATGGCGAAGAGGCCGGCCGAATCGTCCCACGCCAGCACCTTCGGCACCGCGGCCGGCTCGGCGGCGGCGGCGATTTGCAGCCAGAGCCGCTCGTAGCGATTTCGCTCGACCGGCGCCTCCCACCGCTGCGCGACCCGCAGCCTCGGCAGCGCGCGCTTCACGCAGATCGGGCCGGCGGCGAGCTGCACACGCCAGATGTCGGAGGACACGCCGCCCGGGAGCGTCGCCACGGCGATCGGAACGCCCAAGCCCGCTCGTGCGAGAAATCCGGCGAGCGCGTGCGCGTCGTCAGGGCGCAAGACGCTCGAGCGTCCAGCCGCCCTTGCTCCGGCGATAGAGCAGCCGGTCGTGCAGCCGGTCAGCCCGTCCCTGCCAGAACTCGATGGCCGCGGGCACGACGCGGTAGCCGCCCCAGTGCGGCGGGCGCGGCGGAGCGTCGCCGAAGCGCCGCCGGGTGTCGGCCGCCGCCGTCTCCAGCGTTTCCCGCGAAGCGACCCGTTCGCTCTGCGCCGACGCCCACGCCGAGAGCCGCGCACCGAGCGGCCGGGTGGCGAAGTAGGCGTCTGATTGCGCGGCCGATACCGTCTCGACGCTGCCCTCGATGCGCACCTGGCGCTCCAGTTCCGACCAGAGAAACACCAGGCACGCCGAGCGCCGCGCCGCCAGCTCGCGCGCCTTGCGGCTCGCATAGTTCGTATAGAACACGAAGCCGCCTTCCTCGACGCCCTTAAGCAACACCGCGCGCGCGGAAGGAGCGCCCGCGGCATCCGCGGTGGCGAGCGTCATGGCATTGGGAAGCGGCACTCCGGCGCGCAGCGCATCCTGGAACCAGAGCTCGAATTGCCGGATCGGATCGCGCTGCGCATCGGCTTCCGAGAGGCCCGCGCGCATGTACTCCTGGCGCAGGTCGGCGATGTTCATGTCAGGATTCTACCGTCGCGCCCTGCCAACGATTCAGCGCTTTCCCTCTGAAAGTCGTTGACACGCTCTCGGCATTTCGGCATCTTCTCGTCCACCGCGCTCTACGGGCGGGGAAATCCGGGATCGATCGATCGCGAAAATCAGTTGAACGTTCAGAGGAGAAACTAGATGGCGAAGAAGAAAGCGAAGAAGGCGGCGGGCAAGAAGCGCAAGCCAAATGCCGCTTTCATGAAGCCGATGACCCCGACCGGCCCGCTCGCGGCCGTCGTGGGCTCCAGCGGCATGCCGCGCACCGAGGTAACTAAGAAGATCTGGGCCTACATCAAGCGCAACGGCCTGCAAGACAAGAAGAACAAGCGCATGATCAACGCCGACGACAAGCTGAAGCCAGTCTTCAGCGGCAAGTCCCAGGTGTCGATGTTCGAGATGACCAAGCTCGTCTCGAAGCACCTGAAATAACCGACTTCAAAGGGAGAAAAGGGCCGGGCGATCCCCGGCCTTTTTATTTGGCGCGGTGGTACGAGGTGACGCGCTCCACCTCGTTCTTCGACCCGAGGATGACCGCCACCCGCTGGTGCAGGCCCCTCGGCGGCAGCTCGAGGATGCGCGTCTTGCCGTCGGTCGCCGCGCCGCCCGCCTGCTCGACGATGAAGGCCATCGGGTTCGCCTCATACATGAGGCGCAGCCGGCCGTCCTTGTTCTTCGCATCGCGCGGATACATGAAGATGCCGCCGCGCGAGAGCACGCGGAACACGTCGGCCACCATGGAGGCGACCCAGCGCATGTTGAAGTCCTTGCCGCGCGGCCCGTCCTGCCCGGCGACGCACTCGTCGATGTAGCGCCTGACCGGCGGCTCCCAGCGCCGCGCGTTGGACATGTTGATCGCGAACTCTTGCGTGTCCTCGGGGATGCGGATGTCCGGGTGCGTCTGGACGAACGTGTACGTCTCCCGGTCGAGGGTGAAGCCGTGCGTGCCGTCGCCGACCGTCAGGACGAACACGGTCGTCGGCCCGTACACCGCGAATCCCGCGGCGACCTGGTTCCTGCCCGCCTGCAGGAAGGCTTTCTCGTTCGGCTGGCAGAACGAGCCGTCGCGCTCCTTCGGGCAGCGCAGCACGGAGAAGATGGTGCCCACCGAGATGTTGACGTCGATGTTCGACGAGCCGTCCAGCGGATCGAACAGCAGCAGGTATTCGCCGCGCGGATAGTGCGTCGGGATGGGCCGTGGATCCTCCATCTCCTCGGAGGCGAGCGCGGCGAGGTTGCCGCCCCATTCGTTCGCCTCGAGCAGGATCTCGTTGGACAGCACGTCGAGCGTCTTCTGCGCCTCGCCGTGCACGTTCTGCGTCATGGCCGAGCCGAGGCCGTCGGCCAGCGCCCCCTTGTTGACCCTCGTGCTGATGCCCTTGCAGGCACGGGCGATCGTTTCGATCAGCAGCCGCAGGTCGGCATTGATGAGGTTCTTGTCGCGCTGGCGGCCGACCAGGAACTGCGTCAGGGTGATGCGTCTCATGAGCGCCGTATTCTATGCCGCGCGAACCAGGCGCCGCCGAAGAGCGTCGCGGCGAGGATCCAGAAAAGCGGCGCGATGCCGAGCGCCGAGGACAGCACGCCGGAGGCAAGCGGAATGAAGGTCTGGCTCGCGTTGATCATGGTGGTGCGCACGCCCACCGCCTCGCTCTGGCGCCCCGGCGGCGAGGCCTCGTAGAGCAGCGACATGATCACCGGCTGCGAGCAGCCGAGGCCGAGCCCGAGCACGAAGGACAGCGCGGTGAGCAGCGTCGCCGTGGAGACGAACGGGAACAGCAGGTAGCTCGAGGCGGCTACGCTCATCGAGCCCGCGATCAGCACCCACTGGCGCACGCGCCGGATCAGCACCTGCAGCGCGAGGCGCACCACCAGGGTCGCGATCGAGAAGGTCGCCATGATGATGCCGATGCGCGCCGGCTCGATGCCGAGCTCGGTACCGTAGAGCGGCATGAGAAAGCCGTAGAGATCCCAGCCGGTGGCGAGCATGCCGCTGACGATGAACGTGCGCCGCAGGCCGGGCACGCGAAAGAGGTCGAGCAGGCTGCGTTCTCCCGCGCCCGGCACGTGATGCGGTCGCGGCAGCGGCTTGCGCCGTGCGACGAGCAGCGCGAATCCGAGGGCGGGAAATACGGCGAGCACGGCGAATGCGGCGGCGTGGCCGAGGCCCTGGATGGCGTAGCCGCCGACCAGCGGTCCGGTTGAGCCCGAGATCGAGAAGCTGAACGCGAGCCAAGAGAAGTTGATCGCGCGGCTCTCCGGCCGGCCGTGTGCGCCGATCACGCTGTTCATGCCGATGTGCAGGAACATGAAGGCGACGCCGAGCAGCACGCTCGAGAAGAGCAGCGTGGTGAGCGAGGGCAGCAGGTACGGCAGCAGCGCCGAGCCGGCGAGCACGGCAAGCGCGAGGGTCACCGGCTTGCGCGGCCCGGCGCGGTCGATCAGGCGGCCGGCGGTGACCGAGAGCAGCATCGGTACCACCGCGAACATTGCCACCACGATTCCGGCCGTCGCCGGCGAGGCGCCGAGGTGCAGGGCGAACAGCGTCGTCGTCATGCGGCAGCCGACGAAGCCGAGGTGGCCGAGCGCGTTCAGCGCGACGAAGTAGACGAGTTCCAACGCGGCGTCCAGACGGTCATCGCGACGCCCGCACAGGCGATCGCCATGCCGAAAAGGGTGAGCGTGCCCGGCACCACGCCGAACAGCGCGGCTTCCAGGGCCACCGCGAAGGCCGGCGGCAGGTACATCATGCTCGTGACGCGGGTCGCCTCGCCGTGGCGCAGCAGGTAGTAGAGCACGCTCACGCCGAGGATCGAGGCAAAAATGACGAGAAAGGCGATCGCGCCCCACATCGGCCAGGCCCAGCGCACGCGGAACCCCTCGACGGCGAGCGAGAGCGGGGCGAGCACGGCCAGGGCGACGGCGAGCTGGATGAACGAGGCCGCCTTGAGATCGGCGGCGGGAGCGAACGTGCGCTGGTAGAGCGTGGCGGCGGTCACGCCGCCGAGCGCGATCACCGTGCAGGCGAGGTTGGCCGGCGTCACCTCGCGCAGGTCGACTTTGTGCCAGACGACGAGCGCTACGCCGGCCAGGCCGACGAACACGCCGAGCCATTGCCCGGGTTTCAGCTTCTCATGCAGGAAGCGCGAGGCAACGACCGCGGTCAGCAGCGGCTGGCAGGAGATGATGAGCGCCGCCACGCCGGCCGACATGCCGAGATACTGCGCGTAGTGGCTGGCACCGAGCTGCACCGGGTGCATGAGAAGCCCGGCCGCGGCGATGTGGCCGAGCTCGGCGCGGCTGCGTGGCCAGCGCGGTTTCCAGAGCAGCACCACGGGCGCGAGGCAGGCGAGCCCGAAAGCGAAGCGCAGCGTGAGGAAGGTGAAGGGCGCCGCATAGTGCAGCCCCATCTTCGTCGCGACGTACCCGGCGCCCCAGACGGCCACGAAGTACCACGCGAGCAGCGCTTTCATGCCGCCGCGGATTCTAGTGGAGGTGCGTCCTCAGCAGCCCGTAAAGCGCCTCAGGTTCGACCGGCTTGTGGAGAAGTGCACGGATGCCCGCGGCCTCGAGATCGCGCCAGGCGGCCGGATCGATGTGGCCGGTGGACAGGATGACGGGAAGCCCCGGACGCCGCGCGAGCAGCTCGCGCGCGAGGGCGAAGCCGGTGGTCCGCGGCATCGCAAGGTCGGTGATCACCAGGTCGTAGCTCTGCGGATCGGCGCTGAACGCCTCGAGCGCCGCGTGCGGCGTCGTGACGGCCGTGACCTCGAGCCCCCAGCCGGCGAGCAGCTCGCGCATGAAGTCGGCGATGGTCGCCTCGTCGTCGACGAGGAGCACGCGACCGCGCAGGGGCTGGCGGCGGCCGATCTTCGGCGCGGTCAGCGGCGCGTCTGCGGCGACGCCCGCGCCGGCCGCGAGCGGCGGCAGGAGGATGCGGAAGCTGCAGCCGCGATGGCCGCCGGCTGCAAGGCCGTTTTGTACGACGATGTGGCCGCGATGCTCGTGGACGATGCCGTGCACGGTCGCGAGGCCCATGCCGCTGCCCCGCCCGACCTCCTTGGTGGTGAAGAACGGCTCGAACATGCGCTCGAGCACCTCCGGCGCGACGCCCGGACCGGAATCCGACACGGCGAGCTCGACGAAGCGGCCGGCGAAACGCTGCCGGCAGCTTGCGCAGACGCTCTCGATCGTGCGCGGCGCATGCACCTCGATCTGCAGCGCACCGTGTCCGTCCATGGCATCGCGCGCGTTGATCGCCAGGTTGAGCAGCACCTGGTCGAGCTGCACCGGGTCGACGAGCACCTCGACCGGCGCCGCGCCGACATCGGTGCGCACCTCGAGCGTCGCAGGCAGCGAGCCGCGCATCAGCGCCAGCGATCCCGGCACCGCCTGCGCGAGGTCCACCGGGCGGGGCGCGCCGCGCTGGCCGCGGCTGAAGGTGAGCATCTGCTGGATGAGGTCGCGCGCCTTGCGCGACGAGGCGAGCGACTGCTCGAGGTAGTAGCCGAGCTTGCGGTCGCCGGCAGCTTCGGCGCGCTCGGCGGCGAGCGCCACGTAGCCCATCGTGCTCGCGAGCAGGTTGTTGAAATCGTGCGCGATGCCGCCGGTGAGACGGCCGATCGCCTCCATGCGGCGCGCCTGCGAGAGCTGCGCCTCGAGGGCGGCGCGCTGCTCCTCGGCGAGCTTCTGCGCGGTAATGTCGCGCGCCATGCCGAGGGCGTGCGGCTTGCCGCGGTACATCATCGGCACCGCGTGCATCTCCACGTGCAGCGGCGAGCCGCTCTTGCGCACACCCTGCACCTCGAAATGCACCGATTCGCCGCCGATCACGCGATCGAACATGTGGCGGGCGAGTCCGCTCGCCGTCGGCGAGGCGAAGAACCAGCGTCGCTCGTGGATCACTTCCTCCCGGGTAAAGCCGCTCATCTTGAGGAACGCCGGGTTGACGTCCACCACCCGCGTCTCGGCGTCGCGCAGCACCAGCGCCTCGGTCGTGGCGTTGAAGATGGCGCGGTACTGCTCTTCGCGCGCGCGCAGCACGTCCTCGGCGCGCTTGCGCTCGCCGATGTCGCGGCCGATATACAGCACGTGCGGCCGGCCGCGGTATTCCATCGGTACGCCGCGCACCTCGACGTCGAGGTGCGTGCCGTCCTTGCAGATGCGCTGCGTCTCGAGCACGATCGGCTCGCCGGCGAGCGCTCGCGCGTGCAGCGCGCGTATGCGGGACGTCTCGAGCGTGTTGGCGACCACGCGGTCGACGCCGAGCACTTCCTCGCGCGAGTAGCCGCTGATCGCGACGTAGGCCGGATTGACGTCGACGACGCGGAAGTCGGCGTCGCGCAGCACGAGCGAGTCGGCGGTCGCATTGAAGATCGCGCGATACTGCTCCTCGCTCGCGCGCAGCAGCTGCTCCTGGCTGCGCCGCGCGGTGATGTCGCGCGCAATGGCGAGCACGTGCGGCTCGCCGCGATGCGTGAACGGGATGGTGGTGATATCCACGGCGAATCGCTCGCCGTTCTTGCGCATCGCCTCGAGCTCTGCGCAACAGGTCTCGCCGGCGAGCGAGCGGCGCACCAGCTCGAGCCGCCGCTCGGCGTACTTCGGCGAAACTGCGCGGTGTTCGTAGCCGCGGCCGACCACCTCGTCGCGGCGAAAGCCGAACATCCGCTCGTAGGCGGGATTGACGTCCACGCGCTGCAGCGACGAATCCCAGAGGACCAGCGCGTCCGCCGAGGCGTTGAAGATGGCGCGGTACTGCGCCTCGCTCGCTGCGAGCGCCTCGTTGGCCGCCTTGCGCTCGGTGATGTCGCGCACGAAAGCGAGCAGGCGGCGCTCGCCGGCCAGCGCCGCGGCCTTGAGCGTGACTTCCAGCCACAGCAGGTGGCCGTCGCGGTGGCGACCGCGCCATTCGAAGCGCAGCGGCGCCGCTTGGCTCCTGGCCTGCGCGAGCCGCTCGAGCGCCCGCTCCTGTGAATACTCGGCCTCCGGCGCGCTCAGCTGCGCCATCGTCGCCCGGCGCAGCTGCTCCACGCTGTAGCCGAACATCTCGGCCGCGCGCGCGTTCGCCTCGAGGATGGCGCCGGTCTCCCAGTCGTGCACGAAGATCGTGTCCTCGCTCGCCTCGAAGATCGCCCGGTAGCTCGCCTCCGAGGCCTCGAGCGCGGTCTCGGCGCGCACGCGCTCGATCTCGGCAACGGCGCGCACGGCGAAGATCTTGAGCAGCGCCTCGACCAGCGCGGTCTCGGGCAGGGGCTTGCTGTCCATGGCGACGATGAGGCCGAGCTGCACGCCGTCGCGCCCGTTGAGGGAGTACGCGGAATAGCCGTCGATGCCGCGCGAGTGGAACAGCGTTCCGGCGGCGAACATGCCGGACGCGCCGCGGCCGACATAGCGGAACTCGCGGCCCACCATGGTGGCGCACGGCGTGCAGGCCAGGTCGTATTCGAACGTGCTGAGCAGGCGGTTGCCGAGCCAGGTGGCGAGCGCGCGCATGCGCGAGCGACGGCCGTCGGTGAAGACCGAGATCATGGTCGCCTGCACGTCGAGGATGCGGGCGAGCACCTGGACGAGCTCGCCGAACACGGCGTCGCCCTCCGCGCCCGAAACGGCGAGGGCGGCGGCGCGCAGCGCTTCGGCTTCGCGGGGTCGGTCCATGGCCGTAGCCAGTCTAACTGCGGCCCCGCCCGGCGGGCGGATTGTTACGCGCCGGCTACCATTGAAACGCGCCGGTTACGTTTCCTCGGGGACGAACATGTAGCCGGCGCCGCGCACCGTGCGGATGGCGCGCGGCCGGGCCGGGTCCTGCTCGAGCTTGCGCCGCAGGCGCGTGATGCGGATGTCGATCGAGCGGTCGAACGGCTCCCACTCGCGATTGCGCGTAAGGGTCAGCAGCCGATCGCGCGACAGCACCTGGTTCGGGTGCTCGATCAGCGCCTTGAGCAGCTCGAACTCCATCGCCGTGACCGGGATGTCGCGCCCCTTTGCGTCGCGCAGGGTGCGCGATTTCAGGTCGAGGAAGCAGCGGCCGATGCTCACCCGCGCGCGCGCCGCGGCCGAGGCGGCGGCGACCTTCGCGCTCACCCGGCGCAGCACGCTTTTCAGGCGGGCGCGCAGCTCGCGCGGGTCGAACGGCTTGGCGACGTAGTCGTCGGCGCCGACTTCCAGCCCGGCGACGCGGTCGACCACCTCGTCCGCTCCGGTGACCATGATGATGCCGACGTCGTAGCGCTCGCGCAGGTAGCGCGCGAGCGTGAGGCCGTCCTCGCCGGGCAGGCCGATGTCGAGCAGCACCACGGCGGGCACGGCACGGGCGATCTCGGCGCGCATCGCGGCGCCGTTCGCGGCGAGGGCGACCTCGTAGCCGTGGTCGGAAAGATAGTCCGCCAGCATCTTCCGGATCTCCGCGTCGTCGTCGACGACCAGGACCCGCGTCGCTTCCATGCGCGAAGTATACAAGCGGGCAACAAACCGTTTCTTCCCGGAAATAGCGCGGTTACCGGCGCCGCCTACGCTGCTCGCCATCGTCATTCAACGCAGGAGAGGCAGCGATGAAGACCGTGTTCAAGCGCTTGCTCGAGGCGCTGACGGAGGCGCAG
Source organism: uncultured Enterobacteriaceae bacterium (assembly GCA_964477695.1). Lineage (GTDB taxonomy): Bacteria > Pseudomonadota > Gammaproteobacteria > Burkholderiales > SG8-39 > SCGC-AG-212-J23. The sequence goes on from CAYZFN010000127.1 coordinate 8,905, forward strand.
AAGGCGCGCGCGCGCAAGATCGCGTTCGAGCAGCTCGACGCGCACACGCTGCGCGACATCGGGCTCGAGCACGAGGCCGACCGTGCGCGGCGCAGGGCGCTGCGCGAGCGGCTGCAGTTCAGCGTCTATTAGCGAGCAAAGCCTTGACCCTTCCGGGAGGCACACCATGCAAGTGAATCCGCAGCATCTCGACACGCAGCGCTATGCGAAGTGCATCGAGGTCTCGAAGCGGCTGCGCTGGGATGTCGAGCGCGACGTGATCCGCGGGCGCAGCCTCGACACGGGCAAGAAGTTCCTGCCCGACGGCCTGTCGAAGGTCGGCGAGCTCGACTTCCTCACCGACGGCGAGCGGCGCTTCGCGAGCCAGGTGCAGGGCCGCACCTACGCCAACATGTTCGGCCTGGTCGAGCGCTTCATTGCGCCGAAGATCCTCGAGGTCGGGCGCACGCACGGCCTCGGCGACCAGACCGCCTTCGAGGCGCTGGTGCGCTTCACCGACGAGGAGCTCAAGCACCAGGAGCTGTTTCGCCGCATGGAGCGCCTGGCGGCAGCCGGCATGCCCGCCGGCTACGTGTTCCTGCCGCAGGCGAACGAGGTGGCGACGGCGGTGCTCGGCAAGAGCACCTGGGCGGTGCTCGCGCTCATCTGCCACATCGAGCTCTTCGTGCTCGCGCACTACCGCCAGGCGATCGAGCCCGACGCCCAGCTGTCCGAGCTCTGGAAAGACGTCTTCATGTTCCACGCCCGCGAGGAGTCGCAGCACGCGATTCTCGACGAGCTGGAATGGATGCGGGAGAACGGCAATCTCACGGCCGAGGAGCGCGACCGTGCTGTCGACGACCTGATCGCGCTGGTCGGCGCGGTCGACGGCCTGGTGCAGCTGCAGGCAAGCGCGGATGCCGGGCATTTCCTCGCCAGCACGCGGGTTCTTTCGCCGGCGCGCGCGGCGCAGGTCGAGGCGATGTTCCTGCGCGCGTACCGCTGGCAGTACATCGTGTCGGGCGTGCAGGACGAGCGCTTCGGCCAGGTCCTTGGCGGCATGATCAACAAGCAGCAGGCGGGCCGCATCGCCGCCGCGCTCAAGCCGATCGTCGAGGCATGATGCTGCTGCGACGCCTGCGGGCCGCGGACGCCGAGCGGGTGGCGCAATTCGTGCGCCGGCTCTCGACGCGCTCGCGGCTCGAGCGCTTCTTCGCGCCGCTGGCCGAGCTCTCGCCCGCGCAACTGCGCCGCATCACCACCGGCCATGGGCTGAGCCTGGCCGTATTCGACGAAACCGGGGCGATCATCGCCCTCGGCGAATACGCTTGCAGCGACGGTCCGGGCGCCGAGGTGGCGATCGTGGTCGCCGACCAATGGCAGCGCACGGGCCTCGGCCGGCGCGTGCTCGAGCGGTTGCTGCGGCACGCCGCGCGCTCGGGCGTGACCTGCCTCGAAGGCGTCACCCGCGCCGGCAACGTCGCCATGCAGGCGCTGGCGCGCGAGCTCGGCTTCCGTCTGCGGCGCGACGCCGATCCCTGCCTCGTGCGATTCGAGCGCGCGGCGCTGAGCTAGCGATGGCGGCCCAGTCGTACCGAAACGCCCTTCGTGCGCTGCAGCTCGGCGACGGCGACGCGCTCGCTCATGCGCGCCGGGCGGTCGCCGCGTCGCCGCGCTCGGTCGCGGCGCATGAGCTCGCCGCAACGATCCTCCTCTACAGCCGCGACCCGCGCGAATTCCGCGCCGGCCGCAAGGCCCTGGCCGGCCTTACCCGCTTGCCCATGGACGAACGCGAGCGCGCGCATGCCGGCGCGCTGCGCAAGGCCGTCGCCGGCGACTACCGCGCCGCGCGCGCCGATTATGAGCGGCTGCTGGGCGAGCATCCGGACGACTTCCTCGCCCTCTGGGCGTCGCAGCTCATCGACTATTACCTCGGCGAGCCGCAGGCGCTCCGCGCGCGCGCCGAGCGCGCGCTGCCAGCCTGGTCGGCGGATGCTCCGGGTTACCACGCGGTGCTCGCGATGCATGCGTTCGGGCTCGAGGAATGCGGCGAGTATCGGGCGGCCGAAGACGTTGCGCGGGGCGCGCTGGAGCTCGAGCCGCGCGACTGGCGGGCGCTGCACGCGCTGCTGCACGTGTTCGAGATGCAGGGCAGGCCGGAGGAAGGGCTGAGCTGCATAGCAGCGCGCGCCCGGCATGCGGAGGTGCCCAACCATCTGTGGTGGCACGCCGCGCTCTTCGAGCTGCAGTTGCATCGTTTCGATGCCGCCCTCGAGATCTACGAGCGAAGGATGCGCCTCGGGGGGCTTGCCGACCTGATCGATGCGTCCGCGCTCCTCTGGCGGCTTTCGCTTGCGGGTGCCGATGTCGGCGCGTGGTTCGCCGCCCTCGCCGAGCGCTGGGCGCCGCATGCCGAGGACGGCTACTGCGCCTTCAATGACCTGCACGCGGTCATGGCATTCGTCGGCGCGCAGCGCTGGGAGCTCGCCGAGCGGGTGCTGGCGGCCCAGCAGCGGCGCCTTGCGCGCGCGCAGGGGGCGAATTACGAGATGACCTGCTTCGTCGGCCTGCCCGCCAGCCGAGCGCTGGTTGCCTTCGGCCGCGGCGAGTCCGCGGCCGCCGAGCGGCTGCTGCGCGCGCTGCCGCCGGTGGCGCACCGCATCGGCGGCAGCCATGCCCAGCGAGATGTCCTGCAGCTCACACGTGCCGCTGCGGCGATGGCAGTCCGGCGCGGCCGATCTTTCCAGGGAGGAGGAAATGCAACCCCTGCACCTGCAACCCGACTATCGCACGGCCTTGCCCCAGCTTGAGGGCGCGCTGTTTCTCGCCGACGGCGGCATCGAGACGAGCCTCGTCTTCAACGACGGCATCGAGCTGCCGCACTTCGCTGCCATAGACCTTTTCCAGCGCGCCGGCGGCGCGGAGGCGCTAGGGCGCTACTTCGCTGCCTATGTGGCGATCGCGGCTCGCTACGGCGCCGGTCTCGTCCTCGAGAGCCCGACCTGGCGCGCGAGCCCGGACTGGGGCGCTCGGCTGGAGCTGTCGCGGCGCGAGCTCGCGGCGGCGAACCGCTGGGCGGTCGGACTGCTCGTCGACCTGCGTGGCGCGCGACCCGATGTGCCGATGGTGATCAGCGGCTGCGTCGGCCCGCGCGGCGACGGGTATCGACCTGGCAAGCGGATGTCCGCCGCCGAAGCGCGCCGCTACCACCGCGACCAGGTCGAGGCGTTCGCCGGCACGGCCGCCGACATGGTGAGCGCCATCACGATGAACTATGTCGAGGAGGCGATCGGGATCGCGCGCGCGGCGCAGGACGCAGCCATGCCGGCGGTGGTCTCGTTCACAGTGGAGACGGATGGCCGCCTGCCGAGCGGCCAGGCGCTCGGCGAGGCGATCGAGCAAGTCGACGACGTGACCGGCGGCTACCCGAGCTACTACATGCTGAACTGCGCCCACCCCGAGCATTTCGCGGCTGCGCTCGCCGGCGACTGGACGCGGCGCATCCGCGGGCTGCGCGCCAACGCCTCGCGCAAGAGCCACGCGCAGCTCGACCGCTCGAGCGAGCTGGACAGCGGCGATCCTGGCGAGCTCGGCCGGCAGTATGCCGAGCTCAAGCAGGCGGTGCTGCCAGCGCTCAACGTGATGGGCGGCTGCTGCGGCACCGATGCGCGCCACGTCGAGCGCATCGCGGCGGCATGCGCGCCGCTCTTCGTCACGCCGGGTTCTGCAGCGCGGCGATCCGCGCTTCGATCGGCGGGTGCGTAGCGAAGAGGCGCGTCAGCCCCGAATCGCTCGCGATGCCGAACGCCTTGACGGAGTCGGGCAGGCCGCCGGCCTGCAGTCCGGCGAGGCGGCGCAGCGCGGCGATCATCGGCTGCGGCGTGTGGAGCAGGTTGGCCGAGCCGCGGTCGGCACGGAACTCGCGGTAGCGCGAAAACCAGGCGACGATCGCCGAGGCGAGGATGCCGAACACGATCTGGCAGACGATCATCGTGATGTAGAAGCCGGGGCCTACGCCGCGCTCGGTGCGAAACACCGCCTTGTCGACGAAGAAGCCGACCACGCGCGAGAGGAAGAAGACGAAGGTGTTGAGCACGCCCTGGATCAGCGTGAGAGTGACCATGTCGCCGTTCGCGACATGGCTCAGCTCGTGGCCGAGCACCGCCTCGACCTCCTCCTTGCTCATCGACTCGACGAGGCCGGTGGACACGGCGACCAGCGCCGAGTCGCGGAAGGCGCCGGTGGCGAAGGCGTTCGCCGGGCCTTCGTAGAGCGCGACCTCGGGCTTGCCGATGCCCGCTTCCTGCGCCAGGCGATGCACCGTCTGCACGATGAAGTACTGGGTGCTGCCTTCGGAGCCGTCGATCGTCTGCGCGCCCACCGACATTTTGGCGATGAACTTCGACATGAGCAGCGAGAGGAAGGCGCCGCCGAAGCCGAAGATCGCCGAGAACCAGAGCAGCGACGTGTAGTCGATGCCCTCGGCCAGCAGCCAGCGGTCGAGGCCGAGCACGCTGACCACGACGGAAAGCACGACCATGACCGCGAGGTTGGTGGCGATCAGGAGCAGGACGCGTTTCATAGAGTGGGTTGTTCTCCGGAAGTTGGCGGCTAGGTCGGGGCGGGGCGCACGGTTTTCAAGATGGCGCGCGCGCCCTTCTCGGCTATGACATAGGTCGGCGCGTTGGTGTTCCCCGACGTGATGCGGGGAAAGACCGAAGCGTCGACGACGCGCAGGCCGCCAACTCCATGGACTTTCAGCTCGTCGTCGACCACCGCCAGGGCGTCGCGGCCCATTTTGCAGCTGCCGACCGGATGGAAGATGGTGGTGCCGAGCTCTCCGGCCGCCGCTTCGAGGTCGGCATCATTACGAACCGCAATACCTGGCCGGTGTTCCTCCGGCGCGTACTTGGCCATCGCCTTTGCCGCCATGATGCGCCGGGTGAAGCGCATGCCGTCCACGGCGACGCGGCGATCCTCGTCGCTCGAGAGGTAGTTAAGCTTGATTTCAGGATGCTCGGCGGCGTCGCGCGACTTGACGCGCACCCAGCCGCGCGAGGTCGGGCGCAGGTTGCACACCGCGGGCGTTATCGCCGGGAAACTGTGCAGCGGGTCGCCGAACTTGTCGAGCGAGAGCGGCTGCACGTGCCACTCGATGTTCGGCGTCGCCTGCGCCGCGTCGCTCCTCGCGAAGGCGCCGAGCTGCGAGGGCGGCATGGTGAGCGG
>CAYZFN010000128.1:0-11233 GCA_964477695.1 uncultured Enterobacteriaceae bacterium
CGGATGGTGGGCGCGCAGTACCGCCTCGAGGGCAACATCGTCTCCATCGTGAAGGAAGTGAAGAACGTCAAGGACGTCTACTACAAGCTGAACCTGCAGCTGTGGAACGTCCGCAACGGCCTGCTCGAGTGGTCCGACGAGAAGGAAATCCGCAAGACCACTACTCGCGGCTAGTCCGCGGCAGCGCTGCAAGCGATTTGCTACATGAATGCGACACGCGCAAAACGTCAGGTTTTCCTGTCGTGACGCCCTGCAACGACGTCGCCGCGCGGCTCACCTCACGCGCTGCGCTTCGCGACAGCAAAGACCTGCAGCCGGCGATAGCGCCCGGGCGCGGCCTTCTGCACAATGCCTCTCGAGCGGCGGAAATGAAAGAGGGCACGACCGCTAGCCGTGCCCTCCGGTACTGCCCCTCGTTGGCGATCAGACGGCGACTGCAATTTGTTTGGCGCTACCGTGGACCGGCTCCTCCATCGAGTCGGTCTCTCGGACGGCGCTGCTAACAGCGGGCTGGCCACTTGTCCGGTGCTGTAGGAGGTGGGCTACAGCACGGTCGTTATCTTACGACCGCTCATCGAGCATTCCGTATGTGAAACGGTAGTCCGTCAGGACTACGGCGCCGCGCGGCCCGCGAGCCGCATTTTGGCTACCGGAAGTTCTCGCGTAGCATTTGCATGCGCTAACGAACAATGAAAAGGGGGGCGCGCCATGCGAATGCTTCTAAGCGGTCTCGCCTTGCTCGGGCTTGTCGCCGCGAGCGGCCCGGCGAGGGCCGAATGGTCGGTCAACTTCCAGCTCGAGCACTACCAATGGAAGGAAAGCACCAATCCCGAAGTGAAGATCAGCGGTGCGCAGCCCGGCATAGGGCTCACCTGGATGCAGGACGGCGAGTCGGGCTGGCGCTTCCGTTATCGCGGCGAGCTCTATGCGTCCTCGCTCAACTACGACGGCGCAACGCTCGCGGGGGTGCCGATCCAGGGTAAGGTCGATTACGCCGGCATTTCCAACGAAGTCGATGCGCTCTATCGTCACTCGCCGGACAGCGTGTTCCAGCTGCTCATGGGACTCGGGCTGGATTACTGGGAGCGGCGCTTTCCGACCAGCGCTTCGGGTACGGCCTTCAGCGGCCACCAGCAAGAGGACTGGACCACGGTTTTCCTGAGGGTCGGCCTCGAAGCCGGGAATCGCACCCGCCGGGGATGGTTCGCAGGGGCAGGGTTGAAGTATCCCCTCGATACGCGCGTCAATGCGCATTTCGACGATGTCGGATTCGATCAGAACCCGGAGCTGACGCCCGGCAGGAGGTTCAGCGCCTATGCCGATGCCGGCTACCGCCTGGCCAGCCAATGGCGGGTAAGCGTCTATTACGAGGGGTACCGGTTCTCCGACTCGCCTGCCGTGGTTGTAACGACCAGCGGCTCCACCTTCGTTCAGCCGGAATCCAAGCAGGACGAGGCCGGCCTGCGCCTGGAGTACATCTTCTAACTGCGCTCAGTCGGTCATGGCGGCCGGGCGCAGCCAGGGGCAGCCCGGCTCGCTTCCGTCGCGCCGGGCGCAATATTCGGCGCGCGCGTTCTCGTGGCAGACGAACCCGGACAGGCCCGTCTCGTTCGGACAGCGCAGGCACTGATGCAGCGCCAGGCCCTTGAGGCCGGAGCAGGCCGTTGCCGCCAAGGTGTGCTGTACGTTCGCCGAATTCCCCACGGCCGCCGACTTCTCAGACGGCGTGCGGGACTCTCTTGCGGGCGTCGCGCGCGTATGTGAAGTGCGAGGCAGCGACGCCGGAACGGGAAGCGGCGGCGGGGCAACTTCGCGCGCCATGGCGATTGTGGCCGGTACGGAGGGGGCGGCGGAAGCCGTTCCGCGAGTCCATTCGAAATACGACAGATAAAGCGTCGCTGCGCCGGTCAGGAGCGTCGTGGCGATCGCGCCCAGCAAGGCCGCCCCGGCGCGGTCGTACGCCGTTCTCGGCCGCACCATGAACACCGAACCTGCCAAAGCGGAAGCGAGGCAAAGCCAGCCGAAGACCCGCGCGGCCGTGCGTGGATCGATGGCAGCGCCTGCGCCGAGCAGCGCCCAGGCGGACAGAAATCCGCCGACGAGCAGCGAGGCGCTGATAAAAACGGCGCACATCGGACCGGCCATGCTAATGACGCCGCCGCTTTTAGGGAAGCTTTTGCAGCTCTCGCAACCAGGCGTCGGCGTTCCCGTCCGAGGGGGCGCGCCAGTCGCCGCGCGGGGAGAGCGAGCCGCCGGAGCCGACCTTCGGTGCGTTCGGCATGGCGCTGCGCTTGTACTGGCTCGTCTGGAAGAAGCGCTGGAGGAACACGGCGAGCCACTTGCGGATCGCGGCGAGGCCGTACTTGTCCTGCCAGGCGTTCCACGCGAGGTAGGCGACCTTCTGCGGCGAGTAGCCAAAGCGCAGGATGTAGTAGAGGTGGAAGTCCTGCAGCTCGTAGGGACCGACCGAGGCCTCGCTTTTCTGCGCGCCCGGGATCAGCTCGGGGCTGATCTCGGTCTCGAGGACACGTCGCAATGCCCGCTTCACGTCGTCGCCGAACTCGCTCGATTCGGCGTTCCATTCGATCAGATAGCGGATGAGGGTCTTCGGCACGCTCGCGTTGACGTTGTAGTGCGACATGTGGTCGCCCACGCCGTAGGTCGACCACCCGAGCGCGAGCTCCGAAAGGTCCCCGGTGCCGACGACGAACCCGCCGTGCCGGTTGGCGAGGCGGAAGAGATGGCTCGTGCGCTCGCCTGCCTGCACATTCTCGAAGGCGATGTCGTAGACCTTCTTGCCCTTGGCGAAGGGGTGGCCGAGGTCCTTCAGCATCTGCATGCAGGAGGGGCGGATATCGATCTCCTCGGCGCTCGCGCCGACTGCGCGCATGAGTTGCCAGGCCTGGTTGCGCGTGCGCGTACTCGTGGCGAAGCCCGGCATCGTGTAGGCGAGAATCTTGGCCCGCGGCAGCTTCAGCTCGTCCATCGCGCGAGCGCAGACGATGAGCGCCTGCGTGGAATCGAGGCCGCCCGACACCCCGATCACGAGCTTCTTGGTGCCGGTCGCGCGCATGCGCGTGGTGAGCCCTTGCACCTGGATGCGATACACCTCCTCGCAGCGCCGATCGCGGTTGGCCGCGTCGCTCGGCACGTAAGGCAGCTTCTCGACCCGGCGCGCGAGCGAGAGCTTCCCGGACGGCAGCGGGACGGAGAAATCGATCGTGCGAAAGCGGGCCACGTCGGCCGAGTGGCGCAGCGACGAGGCGCCGAACGTGTTCTGGCGCATGCGATCCGCCAGTAATCGGCCGAGGTCCACGTCGGCGTACGCGATCTGCGGCTCGGCCGCGAAGCGGCGCGACTCGGCGAGCAGCGTGCCGTTCTCATAGATCAACCCATGCCCGTCCCAGGCAAGATCGGTCGTCGACTCGCCCTGCCCGGCGGCGCTGTAGACATAGGCAGCGATGCAGCGCGCCGACTGGTTGCCGACCAGCTGATGGCGAAAGCCTTCCTTCCCGACGACGATGTTCGACGCCGAAAGATTGGCGACCACCGTCGCGCCGGCGAGCACGGCGAACGACGACGGCGGCGCCGGAACCCAGAGGTCCTCGCAGATCTCGACGTGCAGCACGAAATCGCGTTGCTCGCCGTGGCGGAAGAGGAGCGACGTGCCGAACGGCGCGCGCTGACCGGCGAGGTCGATCTCGCCCGCTCGCGCGGCGTCGCCGGGCGTGAACTGGCGCGCCTCGTAGAACTCGCGGTAGTTCGGCAGATAGGTCTTCGGCACCACGCCGACCAGCCGGCCCTGCGCGATCAGCGCGGCGCAGTTATAGAGCTGGCCGGCCAGCGCTACCGGCAGGCCGACCAGCGCCGCGACCGGCAGGCCGCGGCTTCGTGCGAGCAGGCTGCGCAGCCCGTCCTCGGCCGCGGCGATAAGCGTCTGCTGGTGGAACAGGTCTTCGCAGCTGTAGGCGGAAAGGCCGAGCTCGGGAAACACGGTGAGCAGCACCTTGTTGCGCGCCGCCTGCCGCATGAGCTCGAAGCTCGCCGCACAGTTGTATTCAGGGTCGCCGATTCGCACCAGCGGCGTCGCCACCGCGAGCCGCACGAAGCCGTGACGGTACGGGTTGAAGAAATTCGCGGCCGCCATGGCGCATTCTAGCGCACACGGGTTATGGTACGATAAGCCATATATGCTGCGAGAGCGCGTCTTCCTCGCCGATGGCGTCCTCGCCCTCGAGCTCGCGGACGACCTTGCCTATCGCCTCGCCTACGCCGATCTCGTCGAGTACACGCCCGGCCGGCGACGCGTGCGCGGGCGTACCACGCGCTACGAGTTCCGCTCGGTGGAGCAGCTGCGCTACGACTTCGAGCGCGATGTCCAATCGGTCGGCGGCAGGCTCGGCTAAGCGCCTCGAGCTGCGCATCGGGCGCGGCGGCGACGCGCTGGACCGCTTCGAGGCGGGCTGGAACCGCCTAACCGAAGGCCAAAAGCTCGCCGAGCTGCGCGTGCTCACGCTGGAGGACCTGCCGCGGCTCCTCGCCGCCCTGACGCCTGCGCGATGGGCCTTGCTCGGCCGGCTGCGCGAGGACGGTCCGCTGACGATCTACCAGCTGGCGAAGCGCCTGGCGCGCGACTACAAGAACGTGCACACCGATGTTTCGCGCCTGATCGAGCTTGGCCTGATCGAGCGCTCGGCCGACGCTCGCGTCTCGGTGCCGTGGGACGTCGTGCGCGCGGAGTTCTGAGCGGATCAGCCGCGGCAGGAGCCGGGCAGATACTTCAACGGGACGTTGGTGCCGTCCGCGCCGCTGCCGCATCGCCAGCCGTAGAGCTTTTGCGGCGAATCGGCGGCCATGGTGGCGAGGGTGGTGGCGTTTGCCAGCGGAGCGAGGGTCACGACCGAGGTGTTGACCTGCGCGCTGATATTCTGCACGGTCGCCGTGATCATGCCGTCCGCGCTCGTGGAGAGGGCGGCGACATATCGCGTGCCTTGCGTCGTACCGAGCTCGCAGCCCCAGCCGTTCGGCCCTGGCAGGGTGGCGACGCCCGCTTGGTAGGTCTCGCTGATCGGCGCGCGGCAGCTGCTCAGGGCCAGAATGACCTCGGTCATCTTGCTGCGCACTGCGTAGTCCTGGAACGCGGGCAAGGCGATCATCGACAGGAAGCCGACGATCGCTACGGCGATCATGAGCTCGATGAGCGTGAAGCCACTTGCGAGTTGCTTCACCTTGTACTCCTGCCCCCTCGCTGTCAGCTTGCGCCGCATTCCTGACGCACGGCTGTCGTGACGAGGAAAACTGCGCAGACTGCGACAACTATAACCAGCCGGCCTTCTTGAAGCGGAACCAGAGCCAGGCATCGATCGCGGCCATTAGCGCGATGGATAGCGGGTAGCCGAGCCACCACTTGAGCTCGGGCATGTGCTCGAAGTTCATGCCGTAGATGCCGGCGATCATCGTGGGCACGGCGACCAGCGCAGCGTAGGCGGCAAGGCGCTTGGTGACCTCGCTTTCGCCGATGGTGATCATGGCGAGGTTGACCTGGATGGCGGTGGTGACCGTGTCGCGCGCCGTGTCGATCGACTGGTTGAGGCGGATCACGTGGTCGTGGACATCGCGGAAGTACTCGCCCAGGCCGACGCAAACCTGCGGCACACGCCCGCCATAGAGCTTGCCGGTGTACTCGAGCAGCGGCCCGGTGACATGCTTGAGCGTGGTCAGCTTCTGCTTCACGTAGTAGAGGGTCTCGATGTTGCCGCGCGGCGAGGTCCCGGAGAAGAGTTGGTCCTCGATCCTTTCCAGCTCGAGCTCGACCGCGTCGAGCACCGGAAAATAGCGGTCCACCACGCCGTCCATGAGCGCGTAGAGGACGTAGCCCGCGCCGTGGCGCAGCAGCTCGGGCTCGCGCTCGGCGCGCGCGCGCACACCGAGCAGCGTCTGCTCGCTGCGCTGGCGGACCGAAAGCACGTAGTTGCGGCCGACAAAGATGTCGATCTCGCCGATGCGAAACTCGTCGCCCGCGACCTCGAGAGTGTTGAGCACGACGAACAGCGAGTCGCCGTACTCCTCGATCTTCGGCCGCTGGTGGCCGTGGCGCGCGTCCTCGACGGCGAGCTCGTGCAGGTCGAACTCCTCGCGCATCTCCTCGAGCTCGGCGTCGGTCGCGTCCTTCATCGCCACCCAGACGAAGCAGTCGGGCCGCGCGAGGTAGTCGCTGATCGCGCGCTTGTCGATGTCGGCGAGCTTGCGCCCCTCCTGGTAAGCGACGCAGTTGACGAGCATGGGGCGGCATAATACGGACTTTTGCCGCCGATTTTTCCAAACATGCCGGACATCAGCCGCAGGGCCGCGAGCCTCGGAACCGAGAATGCCTTCGTCGTGCTCGCCGAAGTAAACGCGCTCGCTCGCCAGGGCAAGGACATCATCAGCTTCTGTATCGGCCAGCCGGATTTCCCGGCGCCGCAAAACGTGCAGGACGCGGCGATCGAGGCGATCCGCTCGGGAAAACACGGCTACACGCCCTCGGCGGGCATCGACGAGCTGCGCGAGGCCGCGGCGCAGTACCTGTCGCGCATGCGCGGCGGGCTGCCGATCCGCGCGCAGGACCTGGTAGTGGGGGCGGGCGCGAAGCCGTTCATCGCCTACGCGATCCTCTCGACGACCGACTACGGCGCGGGCGACGAGGTGATCTATCCCAACCCGGGCTTCCCCATTTACGAGTCGCAGATTCTCGCGAACGGCGCACGACCGGTGCCGATCCATCTGCACGAAGCGCGCAACTTCTCGTTCGACCCGCGGGAGCTGGAACGGCTGCTTACGCCTCGCACCAAGCTGCTCATCCTCAACTATCCGCACAATCCGACCGGCGGTTGCCTCACGCGGCGCGAGCTCGAGCAGATCGCGCGGGTGCTCGAGAAGCATCCGCAGGTCTGGGTGTACGCCGACGAAATCTATTCCCGGCTGGCGTACGCCGAAGAATTCTTCTCCATTGCCCAGGTGCCCGGCATGTACCCGCGCACCATCATTTCCGACGGCGCGTCGAAGACCTGGGCCATGACCGGCTGGCGCATCGGCTTCGCCGCCAACCCGGCGCTCGCCCCGGTGTTCACGCGCTGGATCACCAACACCGACTCCTGCGCCTCGCAGATCAGCCAGTGGGCCGCGCTCGAGGCGGTGCGCGGGCCGCAGGAGGCCGCGCAGGCCATGCGCGACAGTTTCCTCGAAAGAAGAGATCTGATCGTCCGCCTGCTGAACCAGGTCCCGGGGGTGAAGTGCCTGGTCCCGGGTGGTGCCTTCTACGCCTGGCCCAACGTCACCGAGGCCTGCCGTCGCATCGGCGCCGCGGACTCGGAGGAGTTCCGCAAGCGCCTGCTCGCGGAGGCCGGGGTCGCCGTGCTGGCCGATATCCACTTCGGCTCGCGCGTGCCCGGCGAAGGCCAGCACGTGCGCTTCTCCTACGCGGCATCCAAGCAGGCCATCGAAGCCGGCGTCGAGCGGATGGCCGACTTCATCCGCAAGAACACGAAAAAGGCCGCATGAACGACCTCTGGCGGCCGAGCGTCACGGTCGCCGCGGTCATCGAGCGCGGCGGGAACTTCCTGGTCGTCGAGGAGGAGATCGACGGCCGCCGCGTGCTGAACCAGCCGGCCGGGCATCTCGATCCCGGCGAATCGCTGGTCGCGGCCTGCCGACGGGAGGTGCTGGAAGAAACGGCGCACCACTTCGCGCCGCAGGCGCTGGTCGGCGTCTACCGCTGGCACTACGCGCCGAAGGACGTCACGTTCCTGCGCTTTTGCTTCTGCGGCGCGCTCGAAGGCATGGAACCGAGCCGCCCGCTCGACCGCGGCATCGTGGCCGCGCGCTGGCTGTCGCTGCGCGAGCTGCAGCTGAGAAGCGGCGAGCACCGCTCGCCGCTGGTGCAGAAATGCGTCGACGACTTCCTCGCCGGACGACGCTTCCCGCTCGCGTTGCTGTCGCGCGAGTTCGCATGAAAATCGTGGTCGGCATGTCGGGCGGCGTCGATTCGTCGGTGGCCGCCCTGCTTCTCAAGCGCGAAGGCCACGAGGTCGTCGGCCTTTTCATGAAGAACTGGGAGGACGATGACGACGACGAGTACTGCTCGACGCGCCAGGACCTTGTGGATGCCGCCGCCGCGGCCGATGTCATCGGCATCGAGCTCGAGGCGGTGAATTTCGCCGCCGAGTACAAGGACCGCGTGTTCGCCGAGTTCCTGCGCGAGTACTCGGCCGGACGCACGCCCAACCCGGACGTGCTGTGCAACGCCGAGATCAAGTTCAAGGCGTTCCTCGATCACGCGATGCGCCTGGGCGGCGAGCGCATCGCCACGGGCCACTATGCGCGCGTCGACAAGCAAGGCTGCTATCGGCTCCTCAAGGGCAGGGACGCGGCCAAGGACCAGAGCTATTTCCTGCACCGCCTGACCCAGGAGCAGCTCTCGCGCGTGCTGTTCCCGCTCGGCGAGCTGCGCAAGCCCGACGTGCGGCGTCTGGCACGCGAAGCGGGGCTGCCGAACCATGCGAAGAAGGACTCGACCGGCATCTGCTTCATCGGCGAGCGGCCGTTCCGGGAATTCCTGAACCGCTACCTGCCGAAGGTGCCCGGGCGGATCGTCGACGAAGACGGCAACGCGCTCGGCCAGCACATCGGACTTGCCTTCTACACCATCGGCCAGAGGAAGGGAATCGGCCTCGGCGGTCCGGGCGAGCCGTGGTACGTCGCGGAAAAGCGCCTTGCGTCGAACGAGCTCGTGGTCGTACGGGGGCATGAGCACCCGCGGCTCCTCAAGCGCTCGCTCGAAGCGCTCGACACGTCGTGGATCAGCGCCACGCCGGCGCCCCGTTCACGGCACACCGCGAAGACGCGCTACCGCCAGGCCGACGCACCGTGCGTAGTGGCCGGCCTGGCCCAAGGCCAAGTCAAGGTCGATTTCGATGCGCCGCAATGGGCGGTGACGCCCGGGCAGTCGGTCGTGCTCTACGACGGCGATGCCTGCCTGGGCGGCGGCATCATCGCGTAGGCGCGAATGCCGAAGACGGTCTTCGACGAGCCGGGAAGCAAGGTGCGCCTTGGCGCCATCTCGGCCGATCCGCCGAAGGGCATGACCGAGCAGAAGGCGGCGAAGCGTTTCGCGCCGGTTTGCGAGGAGATCTTCGATCTGCAGGACTCGCTCTACGGCGCACGGCGCAATGCCGTGCTGATCGTGCTGCAGGGTCGCGACGGCGCAGGCAAGGACGGCACCATCAAGCACCTCGCCGGCTGCCTCAACCCGCGCGGCGTGAACGTCGCGTCGTTCGGCGTACCGACCCCGGAGGAGCGCGAGCACGACTTTCTCTGGCGGGTGCACCGCCATGCGCCGCGCCTGGGGGAGTTTGCGATCTTCAACCGCTCGCATTACGAGGACGTGCTGGTCGTGCGCGTGCACAAGCCCGCGCCGAAGCGCTTCTGGGAGGCGCGTTACGCGCACATTGCCGACTTCGAGGCGCTGCTCGCCGAGCAGGGCACGCTGGTCCTCAAGTACTTCCTGCACATCACGAAGAAGGAGCAGGAGAGCCGGCTGCTCGAGCGCGAGCGCTCGCTCAAGGCCGCCTGGAAGATCAATCCGGACGACTGGAAGGAGCGCGACTGCTGGGTTGAGTACACCGACGCCTACGAGACCGTGATCGCCAAGACCGCCGCAAAGCACGCGCCGTGGACCGTGGTGCCGGCCAACGCCAAGTGGTATCGCAACCTGGTGATTGCCGAGTCGATCGCCGCGGCGCTGCGCCCGCACCGAAAGGACTGGCAGCGCACGCTGGAGGCGATAGCGCAGCGGCGCCGCGCCGAGCTGGCCGCGTTCCGCGCACGCGGCGCCGAGCGCGAAAGCTAGCGCGCCTGCGGAACGGTCTCGGCGAAGGCCGGCCGTTCCATCAGCTTCTTGTAGTGCTGCGCAAGCGCCGGATACTGCGCGAGCCAGTCCACCTCGCCCGGCTTGCGGAAGTCGAGCCAGCCGATGCAGCAACCCGCGGCGATGTCGGCCAGCGAATAGCGCTCGCCGTGGCAGAACGCGCGCTCGCCGAGGTCGGCGGTCATTTGCTCCAGCCCGCGCTGCATTCGCGCCAGCTGCTTGTCGCTCCAGGCCTTGCTGCGCTCGCGCTTGTCGCGCAGCGATTCGTAGCGTACGAGCAGCGCCGCATCCAGCACGCCGTCGGCGAGCGCCTCCCAGCGGCGTACCGCGACCCGCGGCCGCGCATCGTCCGGGATGAGCCGGCTGATCGGCGATACGGCGTCGAGGAACTCGACGATCACGCGCGAATCGTAGAGCGCGGTGCCGTCGTCGAGCACGAGCGTCGGGATCTTGCCGAGCGGGTTGTGCGAGTTGACCGGATTTTCCACCGGCTGCACGTCGACCACGCTGAGCTCGCACTCGATCTTCTTCTCGGCGAGAAAGATGCGCACCTTGCGGGTGTACGGGCTGGCAAGCGAGCCGAGGAGCTTCATTGCGGGCGCGCGATTATAAGGCTTGCTCGCGCGTTGCGTCCCGGACGCGGCGCCGCAGCTCGGGCAGCACTTCCTCTTCGAACCAGGGATTATTTCGCCGCCACAGGAGATTGCGCCAGCTCGGATGCGGCAGCGGGAAAAACGCCGGAAGGTAGTCGCGAAATGCGCGCACGGTCTCGCTCATCGTTTTCCTGCGCGCGGACAGATAGTAGGCTTGCGCATAGCTTCCGACGAGCAGCGTCAGGCGGATGTCGGGCAGCGCGGCGCGGAAGCGCGCCTGCCAGCGCGGCGCGCAGCGCGGCATAGGCGGCAGGTCGGCGCCGTCCACCGTGCCGGGATAACACAAGCCGATCGGCACGATCGCTATGCGCGAGGTGTCGTAGAACGCCTCGCGATCCATCGCCAGCCAGAGGCGCAGCACGTCGCCCGAAGGATCGTTCCACGGAATGCCGCTCTCGTGCACGCGCCGGCCGGGCGCCTGGCCCACGACGAGCAGGCGCGCGCTGCGCGCGACGCGGAACACCGGATTGGGTTCGAGCGCACGCTTGCAAAGCGTGCACGCGCGCGCCTCGCGGCTTACTTGCCGGAGCGATTCACGAGGCAACGCACGACGAGTGAAGACGGGCATCCCCCGTATAATAGTGGCCCATGCCCTCGCCGCTCGCCGCGCTTTCGCCGCTGGATGGGCGGTACGCCAAGGCGACCGACCCGCTGCGCGAGTACTTCAGCGAGCAGG